>NZ_JBMVQZ010000003.1:0-401726 GCF_049537155.1 Limisphaera sp. 4302-co | reverse complement strand
GTGACCTTGAAAGACACCTCGCCGTCCTTGAATTTGAGGTCTTCGACCGGTGACTCTGTGTCGTTGCGGCCGGATAGTGTGCCGGTGAGTTTGTCTCCCTCCTGCTTGATTGTGAGGGTCAGGTCAAAGGTGCGATCTCCCCGGCCCATGGTCCATTTCCATTTGCCGGTGAGGGCCGACGATTCGGCTGCCACCAGGGAGGTGGCCCATGCCAGGGACGCGACCGTGATCAGAGCCGTCATCCATGCGCGTGCACGTGTTTTCATGGGAGAGACCTGCTGCAGGGTTCGTTTGTTGGGCTTGCTTTGTTCTCGGGTTGGCTTTCCGAGTTCCGTCAGCGCCCATTTAGGCGGCGCCCCATGCGGCTGTCAAGTCGGTGGCTTGCGTTCCGAGGCGTCCGGGCCGGGGTGTGCCGGCCGTGGCGGAGGGCCGGCCTTGGCGCGGGGGGCGGGCCACGGTTCATAATGAATCGTGGCGATGTCCAGGTGCCCGGCGTGTGTCTCGACGAACGGGCGGCCGCGGCGAACGCCCACCAGGCCGTAACCCGTGGCCGTGGCCAGGAAACATCGGAAATCCCCCTTCTCACGAGGTTGTAAATGAAGCGTCCGGTCCACCGCGTCGTACCGGGCACCGCTGCAGGCGGCCAGCAGCCCGTAACTGGAGAGTGCGCGGGCGTACCAGTGACCGCACTCGTATTCGTTGAACGGATTGCGGATGCGGCCGTCGTACCGGGAACGCGCCAGGCGCACGATTTCCAGACCTTCTTTCACGTGCCCGAGCAGGATCAGGTGGGACGCCACCTGGTACTCGATGCCGGTCCAGACCTCGTTGGAATAGACAAAGGGGAGGGCCGGCATGCCCCCGTGCGGCCAGGTGCAGAGGAGCAGTCCCCCTTCGGCGCCGCAGGCATAGGCCGGTCGTTGCGGGTTGGCGTGATCGCTCAAGTCCCTTTTCAGGTTGTAACGGTGCACGGCCAGCAGATGGGCGCGGACCTTTTCCTCGTCCAGCACCGGCGGCACTCCGCACATGCGCGCCAGCCAGTCGCCGATCACTCCGTCGGAAAGGCATCCCCGGCCGTACTGGTACTTCGGTCCCTCGCGCCGGATCAACTCGGCCGCCTCGGGCGAATCGGCTCCCGGCAGGGTTGAGTCCGGATCCCACTGGATTTTCTGGACAAAGTACCCGCCGTTCCACAGCTCGGTCTCCATTCTGCGGCGGCCCTCTTCGAGAAGGTGCTCGTAGCGCCGCGTATCCTCGCCCAGGGCCTGTCCCATCACCACTGCGGCCCGGAGGGCGCCCAGGTAGATGCTCGTGCACATCCCGTCGGGACCGTGGAACTCGATGTCGTAGGTGTTGTGGTGGGGTCGTTCCAGCCAGCCGCGATGTTCCGGGTCCCAGGCAGCGATGCAGTAGTCGAGTGACTGTCGGATGCGCGGCCACCAGCGACGGAGCCAGTCGGTGTCCCCGCTGATGCGCCATTCGCGGTGGGCCTTGAGAATGCCGCCGAGCTGGCCATCGGCGGCGGCGTGAAAGTCGTGGACGGTCGGGCGGATGGGCAGGTTGCTGCGGAATTGTTGATGGCCGCGTTCGTCCTGGGAGGGCCCGAACTCGGTCTCGCGCAGGCTGCGTTCGAGATCCGGAAACAGATGCGCCACGGCCTGGGCGTAGTTCCAGACATGGGTGCAACTGCCATGGCAACAGCCGGCGTTGTCGCTGCAACCCTCGAAAGCCCAGAACCGGCCGTCCGCCTGTCGGAGGACCGTGGGTGACTTGAGAATGGTGAGATTGGCCGCAACAGCCTCCATCACCTCCGGCGGGACTGTGGACGCGTGCAGGCAATCGCTGAACCGACGGGATCGTTCGCGCAGGGCCGTGTACTGTTCGCGCCAGTAGGCCGTGACCTCGTGGATGTCCCGGAACCGGCCGGCGTACCAGGGCCGGTAGGGCTCCGCCGGAGGCGCACCCTCGGGATCGCGGCCCAGGCGCAGGTTCGTCCGCCCCACGTACCAGGCCAGTCGGAGGACGATCTCGTGCCGGCCGCGTGGTGGGAGCGTGAAGGGCACGAAGAGGGAGGCGCCGGGTGCGGGTGGCCCTTCCGTCACGGGCGGGCGATCCACGCACCGCCCTTCTGCAATGTCTTTCCAGGCCAGGGTGAGCGGATCCCACCAGCCACCGCGGAACCAGGCGTGGTTCACATGGACGGCCTCGGCATCCACACAGGCGGTGAATGCCCCGGATTCCCAACCCCGTTCTTTGGGGGCGTGCCCTTCGAGGAGAAAGCCGCCGGGGACTGACCGGATCGCGCCGGGGTTGCCACCCACAACCATGAAGTTCTGGGCGTTCCAACTGAAGACGGCCTCGACCGACCGGCCGGTGCGGTTGGTGAAGCAGAACTCGAGGGCGGCCACGGGAAGACTGGACGCGTCTGCGTCGCCCGGTTCGAACGGGCTCCAACCGGTGATCTCGACCTGGACCGGCAGGGCCGGATCCCGGAGCCGGACCGTGGCGAAAGGGAACCGGGCCTCAAACCGTGCGTGTCGGAACCGGGGCAGGCCGTAGGTGGTGCCCGGCGCGCCGTTGCCGGTGCCGGGACGACCAAACTTTTTCCACGCGGGCACCGGTCCTTCCAACACGCGTGCCTCCGGTGAGTCGCCGCGGATGCACAGGGCACCGAACAGGACGGGCTCGTGAAAGATTTCCGGCCGATGCCGCAGGGAGACGTGGGACAGTGCGCCCGTGCCTTCCAGGCAGATCATGCCCGCGCCAATGCCGCCCATGGGGAAGGCGACCCGGTTGAGGCGTTCACCTTCGTAGACCAGCCGGAACCCGTCGCGGCCGCGTCGGGCAGCGGAAACGTAGGGTCGGGCTTCGGTCGGGAACGGGGTGTCGTCTCTCCATGCGGCCGGGGCGCCCAGGCCCGCCGCGGCGAGTTTGAGGAAGTCACGGCGCGGCAGGCCGGCCCGGGGAGGGTCAGGGCTGGACGGGTTCATGGGACCTGGTTCGGTTCAAGGGACTCGGGCGTGCGCGAATCACCGGCCTTTCGCTTAAGCCTGTCGGAAGGTGCGCGCAAGTCTGGAGTCCGGTTGTTGCCTCAGGACATCCGACTCTCTGGTCCCGCGGCCGGCCGGTAAAGAACGGGTGAAAGATGTCTCCACCCCGGGTTGCGGCCGGCTGGGCTGGCGGAGAGGTTGAACCGTGCAACGTCGGTAAGGAGGAGGGAAACCACTTCGGACGCGGAATGAGAATCACAGGACTCTTCTTCACGGGCCCGACTCATCTGCCCGCTCTGCCCGGGTCCGCGTGTGTCCTGCGGGCTGGCGGGCAAACGGGCGGGGGGCTGCGTGGATGGCGGCGGTTTGTGCCTGTGATGGTTGCATGGATGGCGTTGCTGGGACTGGTGAAGGCGGGCTGGGTGAAAGGGCAGACACCGCGTGCCACGGTGGAGGTCCGGGTGGACCAGCCCGGGATGGCCGTGCCGGCCACCTTGTACGGGATCTTTTTTGAGGAGATCAACTGTGCCGGCGACGGCGGGCTGTAAGCGGAGCTGGTTCGGGACCCGTTCGTTCGAAGAACCCGGCGGCACGAATCATCGGATGCCGGTGGTGATCGGTTCGGCGCAGGGGAGCTGGACCCTGGACCAGGGTTCCCTTTCCAGCACGAACAACCGGTGGAGGCTGCGGATGGAACATCGCGGGGGGCGGGTGAGGTGGGCGTGGCCAACGAGGGCTGGTTCGGCATGGCCTTTCACGAGGGGGAGACCTATGTGCTGCGGGTGCGGTTGCGTGCTGCCGCCGGATTTGCGGGGCCGCTGGTCGTGCGACTGGAGCCTGCAACGGGCGGTTCGCCGGTGGCTTCCGGTCTGCTGTACGGGCTGGCGGACGGTTGGCGGGATTACCAGCTGGAACTGACCGCCACCCGCAGCGTGAGCCCGGACCGGCTCTTTCTGGCATTGCCGGCCCCCGGCACGGTCTGAATGGACTTTGTGTCGTTGTTTCCGGAGCAGACCTGGAACGGCCGGACCAACGGTCTGCGGCGCGCTCTCATGGCCCGGCTGGTGGATCTGGCGCCGGCCTTCGTACGGTTTCCCGGCGGGTGCTGGGTGGGAGGGGAGTGGCTGACAATGCCCGGAGGTGGAAGGAAACCATCGGACCGCTGCCGGATCGGGCGACGCGGTGGAATCTGTGGGGGTGCTGGTTGCCCAACGGCCCGGGGCTGCTGGAATACCTGCTGCTCTGTCGCGATCTCGTGGCGGAACCGTTGTTGGTCGTCAACTGCGGCATGTCCCATCGGGAGGTGGTGCCGCTGTCGGGACTGGACGTCTGGATGCAGGACGCGCTGGATGCGGTGGAATTCGCCAACGGACCGGTGACCTCACGATGGAGCGCAGTTCCGCGCTGCGCTCGGTCATCCGGAGCCGTTCGGGTTGAAGTATCTCCAGATCGGCAACGAGAATGGCGGGCCGGCCTACGAAGAGCGGTATGCCCGATTTTACGACGCCCTCAGGTCACGGTATCCGGACCTCACGTTGGTTGCCTGCGACTGGGGTGGCTGGCCCACCTCACGACCGGTGGAGATCAGCGACGAGCATTTTTACAACAACCCGCGGTTTTTTCCGGCGAACGCGCGCCGCTGTGATTCCTACCCGCGAAGCGGTCCCCGGATCTTCGTGGGCGAATACGCCGTCACCAGCGGGGCGGGAAATGGCAATCTGATGGGGGCGTTGGCGGGGGCGGCTTTCCTGACCGGGGTGGAGAGGAACGCCGACCTGGTCGTGATGGCATCGTACGCGCCCCTGTTTGCGCGTCTGGAGAACAAGGCATGGAATCCCGATCTGATCTATTTCAACGCAGCGACGAACGTCCTCACGCCGTCCTATCACGTACAACGGCTGTTTGCGCGCAACCGGCCCGATCGGCAACTGCCGCTGACGTTGACCTGGGAAGGGTTGACACCTCCCGGCACGATATCGAACCGCGGTGCGCCATCGGACTGGGATCTTGGAACACGCAGGTCGAATACCGGGACGTGGTGGTGCGGCAGGGGGGAGGCCGTTCTGTACGCGAGTGCCTTCGACCGGGGCGCCCCGGAATGGAAGGTCTGTCGTGGCGACTGGAGCACCCTCAACGGGGGCTACCGGCAGGACGCACGGATCGTCGATTGCCGTTCCCTCACCGGGGAGACTTGGTGGACGAACTGCACCCTCAGTCTGCGCGCCCGCAAACGGGGCGGCCAGGAGGGCTTTCTCATTCTTTTCCACTGGAAGGATCCCGACAACTGGACCTGGTGGAACCGCGGCGGCTGCAACAACACGCAGCACGCCGTCGAGGTGTGTCGCAACGGAGTCAAGAGCACGCTGGCTCCATCGGTTCCCGGCTCCATCGAGATCGGCCGTTGGTGCGACATCCGCGTGGAACTGGAGGGAACCTGGATCCGATGTTACCTGGACGATCAACTCGTGCACGACGTGCGTTATCTGGAGCCCGGGCCGATCTACGGCGTGGCGGGTTGGGACGAAACCCGGCGGCAGGTGATCGTCAAGCTCGTGAATGTCACCGGCGAAACGGTTCCCGTGGACGTTTCACTGGAGGGTTGAGCCGGCTGGCTCCGGGGGGCCGGCTTCGAGCAATTGAGCCATCCCGATCCGCGAGCCGAGAACAGCCTCGACGCGCCGGCGCGCGTGGCGCCGCTGTCGGGAGCGCTCGATGCGCGGTCGCAGCGATTCCAACAGACGCTGCCAACCTGGTCCCTCACCGTCCGGCGAATCCCCGTCGGATCGGAGGGGGCCCCACGTCTCGACACGGCCCCGGTTCCCTACGGGCAGCTGGTGAGGGTGGATGGGGCCGGGTTGCGCCTGCGCTTGAACGCCTACCCGACGGCGCCGGTTCGGCTGGCCTGGGAATGGGAGGGCTTCGACGGTCGGGCAGGCGGAAGTGGGGAACTGCGGTTCGAGGCCGGACAACTGGAGCAGACGCTCGCGCCGCCGGACGCCGGGCTGTGGCGGCTGCGCCTTCTGCAGCTCGAAGGGGAGCCGGTGATTCTGCCCGGGGCACCGGTGGTGGGCCGGATGATTGAGGGGGACGAGCCTGCCGGACTTTGCTGGTGGCACGGCCACGGGCAACTGTGGCCGTGGTGGACGCAGATGGCTGTGCTGGAAGCTGCCCCCGGGTTGGCAGGATCGTGGACAAATGTCTCGGAGCAGCCCCCGGTGACGGTGACCTGCGCGGCCGGAAAGGCCTTTTACCGCTTGGCCGCGCCTTGAACATCCCAGGTGCCGCGGCGCCTCCGCCACAGGGTCAAAAGGCCCCCATTGGGCGATCCGGCACGAAGCCGGGTGCGCATCGGCCCTTCACCGTTGCGGAGAACACCCGCAGCCGGCAGCATGGCGACGCCATGGAGTTGCAAGTTTGTCTCCCGCCCGGAAGGTCGACGGCTCTCTTGTGGACGTTTGCTCTCGGGCTCGTGTGGAGTTCCGGCCGTTTGCCGGCCCAGGAGCCGCTCACGGGCAACCTCGGCGCGCACGATCCCTCGACCATGATCCTTTGCGAAGGCCGGTACTACGTCTTTACCACCGGGAGGGGAATCCCCATCAAGGTTTCCTCCGACAAGCGACGGTGGTCGTCCGGGGGAACCGTGTTTCCCGTGAACGCCGCCCCGGCCTGGACAACCAACGCCGTGCCGTTGTTCGACGGCACGTTCTGGGCACCGGACATCGTGTACGTGAACGGACGGTATTTGCTCTACTATTCGGTTTCCTCCTGGGGGAGCCAGATCTCTGCCATCGGTCTGGCCAGCACGCCCACGCTGGATCCGACAAGCCCGGACTACGGCTGGACGGATCACGGGCCGGTCATCCAGTCCCGTCTCGGTGACCCTTACAACTGCATTGATCCGGGCGTGCTGCTGGACGATGACGGCCGGTTGTGGCTGGTTTTCGGCTCCTACTGGCAGGGGATTCACATCGTGGAGCTGAATCCCCAAACGGGTCTGCGTCTGCAACCGCAATCCCCGCCGGTGCGGCTGGCGTGGAACGAGCAGATCGAGGCGGCGCATTTGTACAAGCGCGGTGCCTACTACTACCTGTTCGTGAACTGGGGGACATGCTGTTCCGGGGTCGACAGCACCTACCACATTCGCGTGGGCCGCAGCCTGTCGCCCACCGGGCCTTTCCGGGATCGCAATGGAGTGAATTTGATCCAACGCGGGGGCGGGGTGTTTTTGGAAAGCACGGGCCGCTTCGTGGGGCCCGGTCACGCCGGGGTCTATCGCGAAGGGGACCGGTACTGGGTCACGTTTCATTACTACGACGGGCTGGACCGCGGGGCGCCCAAGCTCGGGATGGTGGGACTCGATTGGAGCGACGACGGTTGGCCGGAGGCCACGCTCGACTGGAGCGCGTTTTACAGTTTCGAAACGGACGCACGCGATCAGGGCAGGCTTTACGACGCGACCCTGGTCAACGGCGGCCGTTTGGAGCCGGTACCCAACCGGGGTCGGGCCCTTCGTCTCGACGGCAATCAATCCCATGCAACCCTGCCTGCCGCCGTGGCCAACGCGCGCACGGTGGCCTTCTGGGCACGATGGGACGGCGGCGGTACCTGGCAACGATTCTTCGACTTCGGAGACGGCACGGGCCGGTATTTCCTGCTGACCCCCCGGGCGGACAACGGCCGGATGAGATGCGCGGTGACCACGGACGGCATCCCGGGCGAGATCCGTTTGGATGCCCCCTTTGCGTTTCCGACCGGGAGTTGGGCGCACGTGGCGGTCACGTTCGAGCCGCAGCGGGCCGTGTTGTATTTCAACGCCGTGCCCGTGGCGATCCGCAGCAACGTGACCGTGGTCCCCTGGCAGGTGCAGGCACGGAGCAACTACCTTGGACTGAGCCAGTGGCCCGACCCGCCCTATGCAGGTTGGCTGGACTCGTTCCGCATCTACGGTCGCGCCCTCGCCTCATCGGAAATCCGGCGGTTGGCTCGTGTGCACCCGGCCCTGGCGCACTGGTACGACTTCGGTCTGGACCTTCGCGATCAAATCGGCACGGCCCATCCACGGGGGCTCTCCGGGGTGAGGCATACGTCCGAGGGACTCGAGTTCGGCGATGGCGGCGGATCGTACGTGGAACTGCCCGGCGGCTTGATCAGCGTGTCGCATCCGGTGACGATCGAATGTTTTGCCCGGTTCGGAACCAACCCGCCCGGCGCCCGGTTGTTCGAATTCGGCGATTTGCAGGGCAGCGCGGCTGTGCGGTTCGTGCAGTTCGTGCCACGCACCGCCTCCGGGACGGCGCGGCTGTCGTTCAACTATTCCGGGGCGGGGGCGAACCTGGACGTGGGCCCCGCCTTTGACGGGCAGTGGGTGCACCTGGCCTGTGTGCTGGACCCGGGCAACGGCCGGGTCGTCGTGTACACGAACGGGCAAACGGCGCGCGTGTACCAGGGTGTGGTGCCCTCACTGCTGGGCGTGGGTTCGGGATCGGCCTTCCTGGGACGGTCCCTGGCGGGTGACAGTCCGCCGTTGTACGCGGTGGTCCGTGACTTTCGCATCTACGGCGGCCGGCTGACCGATGCCGATGTGCAAGCCAACGGCCGTGCGGGTGCGGGCGTGGCGGCACTGGCGGTCACGCTCGCGGCCGAGGTGCAGACCGACAGCCTGCGATTTCGTTGGCCGAGTTACGCGCTGGATTATCAGTTGGAGGCGGCCACGAGCCTGGGAGGGGCGGCTCTCTGGGTGCGGCTGCCGTATGCGCCCCTGTTGCGGGACGACGTCTGGGAAATGACGCTTTCGCGTCCCGTGCAACCGCAATTTTACCGGCTGCGCCGGTGACTCCCGGACCGGTGCGGCGTGGCGCCGGACGAAGGCTCGGGATCGGTCTCCCGAAGAATGTCGCGGGGAAAGGGCGGCGCTGATGGTGCACGAACCCTTTCCCCGCCGGGTTGAGGACGCGGGCAGACGCCGGTCCGGGGCGGGACCGGCAGGGCCGGCTCAAGGCCGCGTCAGCCGGTAGAAGACGCTGCCTGCCTGACGATCCACGGGGATGACCACGCGGTTGGTCAGGTCCGAGCCGGGCACGGTCGTCCAGTTTGTGTTCAGGCCGATGCTGAGGCTGTTGGTCTGGACCTGGAGGATCCAGCCGAGTTGGTCCTCAGGCCAGGAGAGGGTGAGCTGCTCCCCGGCGAGGGTCCAATCGAGCGTGACCTCGGCGGCCACGACCGAGGCCACCCGGATGGTGCCATCCACGGTGAGACCCGAGAGATCCCATTGCACGGTTTGTCCCGGTGTATCGGCCGTGACGGTGGGGAACGTGCCGGTGTAGGACGGCGCCTGGAAGAGCTGGAACGTGTCACCCACTTCCAGCGGTGCGCCCACGTTGACCAGGTGCAACGTGCCGGCGTAAGCGAGCGGCTGTTGCACGATCAGGCGGTCGGCATTCGGGTTTGCGTTCCGGTCCAGTTCCATGACCACGGTGCCCTGAAGCTCGGGCGAGCGTGCCAGGGTGAGCGTGCCGAGGCTATCGCCCGGCGCCAGTGTGGCGCCGGGTTCGATGGTCACGGCGCCGGCGAGGGTGCCCGTGCCGCCCAGGGTGGCGCCGGACCGGACCGTGACGGCTGCGGATGCGGAATTGCCGTTGATCCGGAGTGTGCCGTTGCTGACGACGGTGGTGCCGCTGTAATTGTTGTCGGCCAGGAGCGTCAGGGTGCCGCTGCCGAGCTTGACCAGGCCGCCCCCGCCATCCAACAGCGCCTGCGACAGCATGAGCTGGTTGGTGCCGGTATCGATCACGGCTCCGCCGGGCATCACGTACGCGGAGTCCAGTTGGTACATGAGATCCGGCCCGGCACCGGGCAGGGCCTGTAACATCCCGCCGTTGAAGTTGAAGGTGCTGAACCCTTCGCCGCCGGCCACACGCCGGACGCGCAGGACACCGCCGTCGAGGTTGACGATGCCCGAGGCCGTGGCGGTGTGGGCGATGACCAGCCGGTCGCCCAACGTGGTCAACACCCCGGTGCCGCTCAGGTTCAGCGTGCCGTTGCCTTCCTCACCGACGAAGAGCAACCGGCCTGCGTCCGTGTGCGAGAACTCACCTCCGGAGAGGTTCAGTGTGCCGTTGACAGCCGGATACCGTCCGATGCTGACCCAGTGGCGCGGGGCCAGGACTGTTCCGCCGGACTGCTCCCAGATTCCCTGCCCGTTGGCGCCGATTTGGAGCACGTCGCCGGTGGGACGCAGCTCGAGACTTCCGCCGTCCTGTCGCCAAATGCCGGTGCTGCCGGCCCCCTTGCCCACGAACAGGTTGTTGGCCGATACGACGGCGTTGTCGTGCAACTCGAAGATTCCCTGGCCGGTGCCCACGTCGGTCACGTTCAGGTCCCACAGGACCCAGAGATAGCTGTCGTCCTGCAGGCTGGCGGTGCCGTGGCCCCCCTCGTGGCCGAAGGAGAGCCAGGCATCCACAAACATGCGTGCCTGATGGGTGAGGGCAAGGTGGCCGGTGGCGTTGAAATGCCAGCCGATGAAGACCCGGCCGTCGGAGAAGAGCGTGGCCTGGTCGGCCAGCAGGATGTGAGCCTCGGAACCGGTGCTCTCGCCCAGGTTCATGTCGCCCCGGTTGGTGAGGGTGGAGTTGCCTCGGACGGTGAGTTGCTGTTGGGCCAGGTTGTTAAGGAGCCCGGCGTCGAAGCCCATGGCGAAGTTGCCCGACCGGAGGTGCGAGTCGTGAAGCGTCAACGATGACAGGTTGCCGATGCTGCCGTTGCCGCGGCCCACGGCCACCCATCCGTCCACCTGCACGCTCGTGTTGGTGAGGATCAGCGTCGCGCCCTGGTCGGTCTCATTCCCCACCCAGAGATCAGGTCTCACGCGGACGAACTGGTTTCCGGCCGAGCCGTCGAAGACCACGGTTCCCGCGCCGATGGTGTAACCCGGAGCGCCACCGCCGGAGAGGTCCAGGGTGCCCGGATAGGTGTAGGTGAGCCGGGCGGGACCGATCTTGCGCGCGTGGGTGCCTGCCTGGGCGGTGGCCGGACCTCCGAGTACCAGGTCGCCCCGCACGTCCAGCGTGTTGGTGGCACCCTGGAGGGTGTAACCGCGGTCGGTCTGTCCCGGCGCGCCCTCGTAACGGAGTGTGCCGGAGGCCAGTACCAGATTCGTGGCAGCGGCCGGAGCCGCGCCGATGGCGCTGGGTTGACCGGCCGGGGCCACGTTGGTGATGACCAGGGTGCCGCCTTCGATGCGGGTGGGACCGGTGTAATCGTTGGCCGCAAGATGCATCGTGAAGGTCCCGGCTCCGCGTTTGGTGAACCCGGTGGAGCCGCTGATGCGGCCGGAACCGCTCAGGTGATAATTCCGCGTGCTGTTTTCGGCCACGACAGCCGCCGGGTGGACCACGGTGTCCAGTGTGATGGTGGTGGTGCCGGCGGCGTTATCATCGAACAGCACCGGATTGCCCTCCCGATACACGGTTGGTTCACCGGTGCTGATCTCGACCCAGTTGGTGGTTTGGCCGATGTCCCAGACGGGTCCGGCCAGGCCTTCCCAGCGGGGCTGACCGATCGCGGTGACCACGAGGTCCACGGTCCCGCCGGCGGTGTTGTCCACCAGTGCGGCCTGCACGCCCACGGGGAGCTGCCCCAGCGTGAAAGAGCCGCTGCCGGTCCGGGTGGCGTACTGGATGAGCGGATAGCTGCCCACGCGGAGGTTCCGGCCCCCCACGTGGATGACGACCGGGCCGCGCAGTTGGAGTTCCCCCTGTACCCAGACCAGGGGAGAAGTGCTGGTGGAGGCATCGTCGAGGTCGAGTTCCAGTGCCGCGTTTTCTTCGCCACCCACCGCCAGTCCGACCATGGTGAGGGTGGGCACGCCCGCCGTGCGACGGACGGCCAGCACGGCCCCGCCCGAGGCGTCGAACGTGCCGCTGCCGCTGTGCTCGGTGGTGACGCGCAATCGGCCGGCTTCC
The DNA here is from genome assembly GCF_049537155.1 of Limisphaera sp. 4302-co. NCBI lineage: Bacteria > Pseudomonadati > Verrucomicrobiota > Verrucomicrobiia > Limisphaerales > Limisphaeraceae > Limisphaera > Limisphaera sp. 4302-co. The sequence continues at coordinate 389,773 of NZ_JBMVQZ010000003.1, read as the reverse complement.
ACGACCGTGGGGCCGGAGTAGGTGTTGGCGCCGGCGAGGGTGAGCGTGCCGGTGCCGCGTTTGATGAGGCCACCGGAACTGACCGGGCCCAGGACCGGCGTGTCCAGCACGGCCGGATCGGCGGTCCCGCCTCCCGACAGGGTGGCCACCGCGTAGGTGTAACCATAACCCGGGCAGGTCACCACGATGTTGGTGAGCCGGCCGCTGAGGGGGTCCACCTGGGCCACCGCCATGGCGCCGTAGCCGTCGCCCTGGATTTGCACGAACGGCGCACCGATGTATCCGCTGCCGGGGCTGAGGATGGGGATGCTCCGGATGCCCTGACCACTCGGGGCCTGCAAGGCCGGCAGGAAAGTGATCTCGTGATCGGCCGTGTCCACCACGGCGCCGCCGGCGAACACACGCACATTGTCCACGCCCGCCGGCAGGAACTCCGGATGATCCGCGCCGGCCCGGAGCACGCCGCCGTCCCATCCGAGGAAGGCCGTGCCGGACCATTTCTCGAAGCCGGGCACAGTCAGGATGCCGCCTTTGAGGACCAACAGGGACTCACCGTTGGCGAATGCCATCGGCCGGAGGGTTTCCACCTGCGCATCGTCCGTGATGGAGACCTCGCCGTGGCCGTTCTCACCGATCATGTAACGGGTGTTGAGCCCGTCGTGGAGGAAGCGGCCACCGGAAAACCAGGCCACACCATGGCTGCCTGCGAAACGGGCCGTGTCGCACCAACCGGACTGGATGTTGGTCCCGCCGCTCTGATAGAACAGGCCGACCCCGTACCGGCCCACCTGAAAGTTGAAGGGGCACACCAACATGCCGTCCTGCAGCGCGTAAAAACCGTAGACACCGGCGGAGGCCGCGTTCTCCCCGCCGATGCACCATTCATTGGCGTTGGCGCCGGTGCCGATGACCGCGCCGCCGCTCTGCCAGAGCGCGCCCGAGACGGTGTCGAACTTGCCGACCCAGAACCGGGAGACGTTCAGGGTCACCTGGTTGGAGATGAAACAGCGGCCGACGGCGCCGCCGTAGTCGCCCACGTTGAAGTCAAAACCGGAGGCGTTGACCACGGCCTGATCCCGCAGCACCAGCAAACCGCGGCTGGCAGCCCCGTTGCCGATGCCCCACCAACCGCCGTTGATGTTCACCGTGGCCGTGCCGCCCACGATCATCTCGCCCGGCGAACTGAGCCCCTGATAGTTGTCGCCCACGATGAGGCCGTCACCGCTCTTGTTGAGCGTGCCGTTCTCGATGATCAAACGGCTGAGGGGTGTCTCCACCGTGGACTGGTACATGCGCGCGATGACCAGCCAGTTGTTCACCGTCAACACACCGTCGTTGGTGATGATGATCGTGCCCGGGCCACCGCCGTTGCCGGCCCAGGCTTCGTTCACCGCCGGAACGGCCGAGCGGACGATCGCCGTGCCGCCATTGTTGACGTTGCCGATGGCCCACCCGCCCGCGGCATCCGGCACACCGGTGTCCCAGTTGGCCGGGTCGTCCCAATACCCCTCGGCGCCCACCCACACCGCAGCCGGGGCTTGGCCGGGCAGCAGAAGGGACATTGCCACCACAAAAGAAGTGATCCAACACCGCCATCCACGGTCCGAACCGCCGAAGGTTCGGATCGTCGGGGCATGATCGGAACAGGAGTCGCCGCGAGGTTTCATGGTCAGGACTACTGGTGACATTGGCTTTTACCCACAGGGTTTGGTTGGACGCGCCTGCATGGCGTCCGCACAATCGTGCCCGATCCTGAGCGAAACGCAGGCGCGTGTCTTGTGGCCCGAATTGGGGACAAGGTCGTCTGGGGACCAGCCGCCGTTTTGCAGCCGGAAGAAGGACGACCTGGACGCGGCGCCGCGAGCCGGACCCTGTCAATCGTTTTTCGACCGGGTGCCGACAAAGACCCGGGATCCGCGCGCTTCCTCGGGGGGGAACGATACCCGGGCGGATGATCACGGGAAGCTCACCGGCCGGTTCGGGTCCTCCATCGGATTCCCCCGGCAAGGCAGGGGTGCAGCTGCGGTTGCAGCGGAGGGTGATCCGGCGCATGTTGCGGGCGTATGCGGTGCCTGTTGCTGGTGGATTTGCAAAACGATTTCCTTCCGGGTGGCGCCCTGCCGGTGCCCGAGGGCGACGCGGTGATTCCCGTGGTGAACCGGCTGCAACCGCATTTCGACCTGGTTGTGGCCACCCAGGACTGGCACCCGCCCGACCACGGCAGTTTCGCAGCCAATCATCCCGGGCGGAAAGTGGGCGAGGTGGTGGACCTGGACGGGCTGCCCCAGATCCTCTGGCCGGTGCATTGTGTCCAGTTCACGCGCGGGGCGGAGTTCGCCCCGGGGCTGGACACCGGCCGGATCGCTCATGTGGTGCGCAAGGGGACCGACCCGCGCATCGACAGCTACAGCGGCTTTTTCGACAACGGCAAACGGCGTTCGACCGGTCTGGCGGATTTCCTGAGGCAACAGGGTGTGAGCGAGCTGTACGTGGCGGGTCTGGCCACGGACTACTGCGTGAGGGCCACGGCACTGGATGCCGTCCAGCTGGGGTTCCCCACCTGGCTGATCGTGGACGGTTGTCGCGGAGTGAACCTGCAGCCCGGCGACGTGGACCGGGCCCTGGACGAAATGGCCCGCGCCGGCGTGCGTTTGGTGCGGAGCCACGAGGTGGTCGGCCGGTAGCCACGGTCTGGCCGGGCGGCTTGCGCGCGGGTTGCCGGGCCACTGTGCGCGATGCGCCGGCCCAACCCGGGCTGTGTGGGCCCGGTCCGGCCGGGTGAAACCGTCGCCGCGGCGACCGCCCGCCGGGGCGGCGGCGGGGTCGCTTCCTTGACAGTGCGGGGAGGTTCCCGAAGACTGCGGCCGCTATGGCGCAGACGGGCACGCAGCAGTTGATGGAGAAAATCGTGGCGCTGTGCAAACGGCGCGGGTTCATCTTTCCTTCCTCCGAGATTTACGGAGGGATCAATGGCTTTTGGGATTACGGTCCGCTGGGCGCCGAGCTGAAACGCAATTTGAAGGAGCAATGGTGGCTGTGGATGACGCGCTTTCGCGACGATGTTGTGGGGCTGGACGCCACCATCATCATGCATCCGCGCATCTGGGAGGCCAGCGGCCATGTCAGCACCTTCAGTGATCCCATGGTGGATTGCAAAACCTGCAAGGGCCGGTTCCGTGCCGATCAACTGCACGAGACCCCCTGCCCGCGCAAACCGAGCAAGATGGTCAGCGAATGCGAGGGGGAAAAGACCGAGCCGCGGCCGTTCAACCTGATGTTCAAAACCATCGTGGGCCCGATCGAATCGGAGGAAAACGTCGCCTATCTCCGGCCCGAGACCGCGCAGGCGATCTTTGCGCAGTTCAAGAACGTGCTGGAGACGTCGCGACAGAAGGTGCCGTTCGGGATTGCCCAGATCGGCAAGGCCTTTCGCAACGAGGTCACGCCCCGCAACTACACCTTCCGCTCCCGCGAGTTCGAGCAGATGGAGCTGGAGTTTTTCATACGGCCGGACGAGGCCGTGGAAGCCATCCACGGCGAAGTGGCGCGTCCGACCGGTCCCGGGCATCCGGGCAAGCCCCAGCCCAACTGGGGCTGGCAGATGTGGCACCAGTACTGGGTGGAGGAACGCATCCGCTTCTACGAAAGCATCGGCCTGCCGCGCCAAACGCTGGAGGAGTACTGGCAGAAGCCGGAGGAACTGGCCCATTACGCCCGTGCCTGCGTGGACATCCAGTTCAAGTTCCCTTTCGGCACACAGGAACTGGAAGGGATCGCCGCCCGCAGCGATTTCGATCTCAGCCAGCACCAGCGCTATTCCGGCCGGCCCATGACGGTCTTCGACGAGGAACTGCGCGCCGCATGGGGCCGGCTGGAACCGTCCAAACAACAGGACCTGCAGGAGCGGTACTACCGGCACCGGCTCGGTTACCTCACACGGATGGGTGAACCGGCCGACCAGGCCGAGGCGGCGGCCCGACAGGACGCCGAGCTGCTGGCCAAAGGTTACTACATCCCCCACGTCATCGAGCCCTCGGCCGGTGTGGATCGTCTGGCGCTGGCCCTCCTGTGCCATGCCTATGACGAGGATCAGGCGCCCAATGAGAAGGGGCAGCCTGAAACCCGCGTGGTCCTGCGGTTCCATCCCAGGATTGCCCCGATCAAGGTGGCGGTGTTCCCCCTGCTCAAGAACCGGCCGGCCCTGGTGGAAAAGGCCGGGACAATCCGCGACCTGCTCCGGCCGCACATGAACGTGTTTTACGACGATGCCGGCGCCATCGGCCGGCGCTACCGGCGTCAGGACGAGATCGGCACGCCCTTCTGCGTGACGGTGGACTTCGAGACGCTGGGCGAAAAGGGGCCGGAGCTGAAGGACACCGTCACGGTGCGCGATCGTGACACCATGCAGCAGACGCGCGTGCCCATTGCCGGTCTGCTGGAATGGCTGCTGCAGCGGCTGCGATGAGCCGGCCGGCTTGCGGCGTCTTCGGCATTGCCGCGTTTCGCATGAGCCAGCCCCGACCCCGCAAAAGTCCAGCCAGCAAGACGGCCTCCGGCCGGGCGCCCACCCTTTACGCCATCATTTTCTTCAAGCTGGGCAAGGCCCTGCTGTTGCTCCTGCTGGCGCTCGGGGTGTGGAAACTCTCGGACAGGAACCTGCCCGGACTGTTCCGGCAGGTCTTGTTGTTTTTGCACCTGGATCCGGAGAAACAGTTCTTCGTGGACCTCGGTCTGCGACTGGGCCAGATCTCGCAGCACCGTCTCCAGTGGGTGGCGGCCGGAACGGCCTTCTACAGCCTCTTCTCCCTGGCGGAAGGGATCGGTCTGTGGCTGCGCGCCGGATGGGCCGGCTGGATGGCCATCGGCGAGTCGTGCTTCTTCATCCCCATCGAAGTGTACGAGTTGCTCCACCGTTTTTCCCCCACCGTTGCCGTTGTGCTGATCCTCAACGTCGGCATCGTCTGGTATCTGCTGGCCAATCGCGAACGGTTGTTCCGGCACCATCACTGAGAGCCCGCGTCCGGATGACCGGCCGCCGTGGGCCGATGCCGCCCCTTGCGTTTCGCCGGGCCCGTGTCATTCTGCCGAGGGACCATGAAAGTCGCGGACGTGCAATCCAGACTGGAGTTGGTTCAGGGCGACATCACGCGCGAACAGGTGGACGCCATTGTGAACGCCGCCAATGAATCTTTGTTGGGTGGAGGCGGTGTCGACGGCGCCATTCACCGGGCCGCCGGGCCGGAGCTGCTGGAGGAGTGCCGGAAGTTGGGTGGCTGTCCGACCGGCCGGGCGAAGATCACCCGGGGTTACCGGTTGCCGGCTCGTTACGTGATCCACGCCGTGGGTCCCGTCTGGCGGGGTGGCCAGCACGGCGAGGACGAACTGCTGGCGAGCTGTTATCGGCACGCCCTGCGCCTGGCGGTGGAACACGGCTGCCGTACGGTGGCCTTTCCGGCCATCAGCACCGGGGCTTACCGGTTTCCGCTCGAACGGGCCGCCCGTATCGCACTCCGCGAGATCTGCACCTTTCTGGCCAGGGAACCGCGCCTCGAAAAAGTGCGTGTGGTCTTGTTCACGCCGGAAGCCCTGGAGGCGTACCGAAAGGCACTGGCCGGGCTGGGCGATCAGGAACTGGATGCCAGCGGCACGCGGGCCGGCGGTTGATTCGCGGTCGCTGGTGGCCGGGGCCGGCACAGGTGACGATCGAACCAGACTGCGACCCGGCGGATGTCCCGGGGCAGGTACCACCAACCGTGACCTCCGCCGCGCCGCACCCACACCTCCACCGGGGCCCCGTGACGTGCGGCCGCCTGCTGGAAGCGCAGGGACTGATCCAGCGGCACCAGGGTGTCACTGTCCCCGTGCACGATGAGGATGGGTGGCAGCCCTGCGTGCACGTGGTAAATGGGCGAGACCTTGCGTCCGATGACCCGCCACTCGGCCAGGTTCGTGGCCCCGGGCCCGAAGGCCCGCGCGAAGCTGCGCGGTGGACCGCCGTCGCCGGGGTTCTCGGTGGAATCGCCCAGGTTCAGGAGATCGGTGACAGGGAAAAAGACCGCCACGGCGCGGACCGGAGACGTCGTGGGGGAATCCCCGGAGATTGCGTGTCCCTCCGTGGGGTCTGCCCCGCAGGCCAGCATCAACGCCAGGTGTCCACCGGAGCTGGCCCCCATCAGGCCCAGCCGATCCGAATTCACACCATGGTCCTGTGCATGCGCCCGCACGAAATTCAGGGCCCGGCGCACGTCGTCCACGATTTCCATCACCGTGACCTCGGGCTGCGACCGGTGATACACGGCAAACACGGTGTAACCCCGGCGCAACAAAGGCGCCACGATCCAGGGCCGGAACGAGCCCGGCTGCGATTTCCAGCCGCCGCTCATCATCAACAACACGCCAGCGCCGTTGGGACGCGCCGGGCGCGCCACGTCCAGCATCAGGGGCCGGCCTTGTCGCTCCGCGTAGACCAGGCCGCGGGTCACCTCGACGGGCGGATGAAAGTAGAGCCACAACAACCCCGGGAGGCTGAGGGACAGGGCAGCACCGAACGTCAGCCACCGGCCCAGGCGGTTTCTCATCCGCGCATGTTTCATCGCACCCGATCCTTTTCCAGGCTGCCTTGCGTGCCGACCGTTCGGAAACGGAGTGCGGTCCCGTTGCCGCCCGGCCGCAGTTGGATGAGCGCGTTCCAGCGGAAGGTCTCCGGGTCCGATCGTCGCCCTTCCCCGGACCACCGGGCCAACCAGGTCTCCCCGGTCGCTGGGATCACGCAGGTGTTCCAAGACATCCCGGCCCCTGGCCCTCTGGATGGCCGGTGGCTGACCATCGTTTCGAGCTCGGGCAGGGGATCCGGGGCTTCGGGAGCGGCGATGGAATCGTCCCCCGTCGAGCCCCCGACGGATGACACCGCCTCAGCCTTGGAACGAGGACCTGGGACCAAGGGACGCACTTCGATGCCCGCTTCCCGTCGCACCAGTTCCACGGCCGTGTCGTTGGGGCCGTCCACCAGAAGGAACCGGCATCCGACTGCCCAGCCTGCCTCTTTCAACCGCTCCACGGCGGCCTCGGCACTGGCGCATTGCTCCATGAGGTTGCCCAAAAGGATGGGGAACCACCCTGCTGAACCGGGGTCGGCAGGTCCGTCCAACCACAAAAGGGCCAGTTGGCGTTCGTTGAGGAGGAGTCGTCCGCTCCACAGGCCCGGCCAAACCGGAGTTGTCCATGCCAGTCCCGACCCGGGTCGGTGCACCAACCACCTGAGTTGTTCGGCCGCGAGGAAGCCGTCGCCATCGGACCCGCTCAGTCCGAGACACCACACCAGCCGGTTCTCGCGTCTCACATGCGCGGTCCAGTACTGGAAAGGAAGTGTTGCGGCCAGTTGATGGGCGGCGAGGATCTCGGCCTCATCCAGTCCGGCCGACCGGGCGAGCGCCTGGTAAATGTCACCGGCTTCGGCGGGTGGCCCGGTTGCGGCCCGGGCCACCGCACCGAGGGGGACCAGCCATTCTCCCTCGACCAAGGAACGATGGACGCCCCAGCCGTAAACCAGCCGTCGCACCGTCCAACCGGTCTGCCCGAAGTGTGGGTTGCCCCATTCGCGGGCACGCTCCGTTGCCGGGCCCTGCACGGTCAAAACGGGAGCGTCCGGGTGCGTCCCTTCCGCCTTGTGCAGGGCGGCGTGGTTTTTCCCCCGGTTGGCGGAGACCTCAGACGGGCGGGTTTCCCGGGCGGAGCTCGGTGGCATGTCCCACCACTGGTTCCAGTACCCGGCCAGTGCCCGGATCGGGACCTGCTCCACTCGATGGGCCGGCGGGGGCTGGAAATGCCATGCATCGGCTGCCGTGGCTCGTTCGATCCGCCAGTCGTCGCAGATCAGAACGACCAGGGGGAATTCCTCGGAGGACCGAATCTCCACCTTGTGCGGTAATCCATCCGCCTCTTGCAACCAAAGCCGCACCTCGCCGGGTGGAAGGACACCCGAGCGGACCACCTGCGGCCGGGGCCGGACGCGGATGGCGTATTCGTTGGACGGGCGCTCCGTCGTTCCCGGGAGTTCTTGAACGTCCAGCGTGAGCACGGCCATCCAGACCTTGCCCGGGGCCACCGGCGATCGGATGGGGTCGAGCGTCTCGGTTGTTCCACCCGGAGCCTGTACCTCCGCCGGTCGGCCCAAGAACCCGCGGCCATGTTCGAGATTGTGGACTTCGAGGCGGTCACCATTTCGGATCCACAAAAGTTTCAGGCCGCCGGGGCCGCGTCCCTCCAATCGGACCCGATCGGGCGGCTGAAACATCAGGTGCAGGTCGGCCCCCTGCCAGGGGCGCCAGCGGCCGTGGGCTTCGACGATGCGCAGGCGACCGGAGAGCGTGACCGCGTTGGTGCCCGGTCCGGACTCCAACAAGCCCACCCATTGAACCATCGCACCGGCCAGGCGCCGCCGCGGTTCGGGGAACCACCACCGGTAAAGCACCAGCGCCAGCAGTCCCGCTGCCAGGAAGGCCAATCCCACCCAACCCCAGAGGATGCCGGACCGTGGCCGGACCAGAGGCGCAGGTCGGGTGGTCTCCGATCCGCCGGATGAACTCATTCGAATCGCAGTTCGGCGCTGCGCGCGTGCGCGGAGAGGCCCTCCCGCCGGGCCATCTCCCGCACCACCGGCAGGGCCTTGCGCAGTGCCGTCCGATCATAGGTCACCACACTGGTCCGGCGCTGGAACTGGTCCACCGTCAACCCGGCGAACGAGATGCCCGCGCCCCCGGTGGGCAGCGTATGGCTCGGCCCGGCGACGTAATCGCCGAGGACCGTGGGCGACCAGGGACCGAGGAACAACGCGCCCGCGGTCCGGATGCCCTCCGCCACGCGGGCGGGTTGGCGCGTGTGGACTTCGCAGTGCTCAGGAGCCAGCCGGTTGACAATCCTGACGGCCGTTTCCAGATCTCGCACCTGGATCAGCCAGGTGTTCCGCTCCAGAACCGTCTGGATCAGGGAGCGGCGTTCCAGAGACTGCACCTGCTTGCGCAATTGGCGTTCCACCCCGCGCAGGACCCGACCCGAGGTGGTCACCAGCCAGACCCGTTCCTCGCCCGAGCCGTGCTCGGCCTGCGCCAGCATGTCGGCCGCCACCAGGCGCGGGTCCGCCGTGTCGTCGGCCAGCACGAGGACCTCGCTCGGGCCCGGCAGCAAATCGATCGAGACCTGACCGACCAACAGGCGCTTGGCCATCACCACGTAGGCGTTGCCCGGGCCGAAGATCTTTTGCACCGGGCGGATCGTGGCCGTGCCATAGGCCAGCGCGGCGATGGCCTGGGCGCCACCCACGCGGTAAATCTCCGTTGCGCCGGCGGCACTGGCCGCGTACAACAGCGCCGGATCCACGGCTCCCTCGCGGTTGCACGGCGTGCAGACGACGATCTCGGGGCAGCCCGCCACCTTTGCCAGGGGAATTGTCATCAGCGCCGTGGAGATCAGGGGGGCTTTCCCGCCGGGGATGTAAATGCCGACGCGTTGGAAGGGATCGAACTTCTCGCCCACCACGGCGCCGTGGGAGTTGCGCATCTGCCAGTTGCGGCGGCGGGAGCGCCGGGCAAAGGCGGTCACGTTCCGGAGCACCTCGCGCACGGCGGTCCGCAGGGTCTCATCGGCTTTCAAGGCTGCGGTCATCCGCTCCGCCCTGGTGACCTCGAGCTGGTCGGCGCGGAGTCGGGCACCGTCGAACCGCTCCGTGTACTCCAGCAGGGCGGCGTCTCCGCGGTCCCGCACTGCGTCCACGATTTCCCTTGTGCGCCTTTCGATTTCTGGGTCGAACAGGCTCGAGGCGGCACAAGCCTCTGCCAGGCGCAGTTCGAAATCTCGATCCCGGTCCCGGATGATCTGCATGGCGGCCGCAGCGTACGCCAAACCGGGGTGCGGAGTCAAAAGGCCCGCCGGGATGCGGGCGGTGGGGCCCTTGCCGCGGCGGGCTCAAAAGGAGAAGCGCCCCGGGGCGGGCACCCCGGGGCGCCGGGAATGTTCGGCTCCCCGACGGGCTGCGTCCGGAAGGGGACGCAGCCCCGGGGCGGGCCGGCTCGGACTCAGTTGGGCAGGGTGCCGTTGCGTTTGAGGTCGAACCGGTCGAGGTGCATGACCTTGCTCCAGGCCCGGGCGAAGTCCCGGACGAATTTTTCCTCGCCGTCGGCGGCTCCGTAGACTTCAGCCACGGCGCGCAGGCGTGAGTCGGCGCCGAAGACCAGGTCCACGCGCGTGGCGGTCCATTTCAACTCGCCGGTCTTGCGGTCGCGGCCCTCGAAGCGGATGCCGCGTTCGTCCAGGCGTTTCCATTCGGTGCTCATGTCGAGCAGGTTGACGAAGAAGTCGTTCGTCAGCACGCCGGGGCGTCGCGTGAACACGCCGTCGGGGTTGTTCTTGAAGTTGGCACCCAGGACGCGCAGGCCCCCGATCAGCACCGTCATCTCCGGCGCGGTGAGGGTCAGCAGTTGGGCCTTGTCCACCAGGAAGTACTCGGCCGGGATGCTGTACTCCTTCTTCTGGTAGTTGCGGAAACCGTCCGCGTAGGGTTCGAGGACGGCGAACGATTCGACGTCGGTCTGTTCCTGGGAGGCGTCGGTCCGGCCGGGATGGAACGGCACCGTGATGTTGTAGCCGGCCTTGCGGGCGGCTTCTTCCACGGCTGTGCAGCCGCCCAGAACGATCAGGTCGGCCAGGGAGACCTTCTTGCCGTTCTGTGCGGACCCGTTGAATTCCTTTTGGATCTGTTCGAGCACGCCCAGGACCCTGGTCAGTTGTTCCGGTTCGTTGGCCTCCCAGAACTTCTGGGGCGCCAGCCGGATCCGCGCACCGTTGGCCCCGCCACGTTTGTCGGAGCCGCGGAAGGTCGACGCCGCCGACCAGGCGGTGTAAACCAGCTCGCGGATGCTGAGGCCGGAGTTGAGCAGTCGCTGTTTCAGCCGGGCAATGTCGGCCTCGTCAATCAAAGGGTGGTCCACCGGCGGGATGGGATCCTGCCAGAGGAACTCTTCCTGGGGCACCTCCGGACCGAGGTAGCGCGAGCGTGGGCCCATGTCGCGGTGGGTGAGTTTGAACCACGCACGGGCAAAGGCCCGGGCGAACTCGTCGGGATTGGCCAGATAGCGCCGGGCGATCTTTTCGTAGACCGGATCGTAGCGCAGGGCCAGATCCGTGGTGAGCATGGTGGGTTTGTGTTTTTTGTTGGGGTCGTGGGCGTCCGGGATGATCTCCGGTGCGTCCTTGGCGACCCACTGCCACGCGCCGGCGGGGCTTTTGGTCAGCTCCCACTCGTATTTGAAGAGGTTCTCGAGGTAGTAGAGGCTCCACTTGGTGGGCGTCTGGGTCCAGGTGACCTCCAGACCGCTGGTGATGGTGTCGGGTCCCTTGCCGGAACGGAAGGTGCTCTTCCAACCGAGTCCCTGCTGTTCGATGGGGGCGGCCTCCGGTTCGGGGCCCACGTGGCTGGCGGGACCGGCACCGTGGCACTTGCCGAAAGTATGACCGCCGGCGATCAGCGCGACGGTTTCCTCGTCGTTCATGGCCATGCGGCGGAACGTCTCACGAATGTCCCGCGCGGCCGCGACCGGATCGGGATTGCCGTTGGGGCCTTCCGGGTTCACGTAGATGAGGCCCATCTGGACGGCGGCCAGCGGGTTCTCCAGTTGCCGGTCTCCGCCGTAGCGCTTGTCCTCGAGCCACTTGGTTTCCTTTCCCCAGTAGACGTCCAGGTCCGGTTCCCATGTGTCCTCGCGCCCGCCGGCAAACCCGAGGGTTTTGAAGCCCATCGTTTCGAGCGCCACGTTGCCGGCCAGGATCATGAGGTCGGCCCACGAGATCTTGCGCCCGTACTTTTGCTTGATCGGCCAGAGGAGCCGGCGCGCCTTGTCCAGGCTGACGTTGTCCGGCCAACTGTTGATGGGGGCGAAACGTTGCTGGCCGCGCCCGCCGCCGCCGCGCCCGTCACCGATGCGGTAGGTGCCGGCGCTGTGCCAGGCCATGCGAATGAACAACGGCCCGTAATGACCGAAATCCGCCGGCCACCAGTCCTGCGAATCGGTCATGAGCGCGGCCAGGTCCTTTTTGAGCGCCCAATAGTCGAGGCTTTGGAACTCCTTGCGGTAATCGAAGTCCTTGCCCATGGGATTGGACTTCTCGGAATGCTGATGGAGGATTTCCAGCGGCAGGGCGTGGGGCCACCAGTCACGGATGGAGGGGCCCATGCCGGCGGGGACGGTCGGCGCGTCCAGGATGGCGCCCTGATGGAAAGGACATTTGCTTTCTGCGTTCATCTTCGGTTTGCCTCTCTTCGAATTTCCTGTTTCTGTTGGACTGCGGTGGCGGGCAGACGAACCGGCTGCCCGCTCACCGCCGACCAGTGAACCAGATGAAGGCAGGGAAGGGAAATCGTTCCGCCCTCTGTGTGCGATAGGCGGAACCTATCGGAGGGAGTTTTGCCGGAGCGGGGGATCGCTCGAAGGACGAGCCGCGGCAGGATCGCACGGTCCCCGGGGCGGACGAAATCCAAAGAAACCGAGCGGGAACGCACGAGCGAGATGATCGGAACGGTGCGCGCAAGCAAGGGAGCCAAGCCACCCGGTGGCAGGCGGAGGCGACAGGTGGGGTTGCGCCTGCTGATGTGGAGCCTGAGCCTTTGGAGTGCGCTGTGGGGGTGGGCCGGCCAGCCCGGAGTGTACGTGGTGCAAAAAGGGGATACGCTCACCGCGATCGCCCGGGAACACGGCGTGTCGGTCTCGGCCCTGGCGAAACTGAACGATCTGGAGTTGGACGACATCATTCGACCCGGGCAGAAACTGAAGCTGCCCGAGGGCGCGGGGAAAGCGGAACGCCCGGCGCCGGCGAAGACGGTGACCGTGCGGAAAAACGACAATCTGACCCTGATCGCCCGCGAGCACGGGGTGGACGTGCTGGATCTGGCGCGGGCCAACGGGTTGACACTGGATTCCATCATCCACCCGGGGCAACGGCTGGTGATCCCGGAGGGACCGGTGGCGGCGGAGCGGTCGCCCCTGCCCGCCACGGTGCGGCGGGCGATCGAACAGGCGCCGGTTCGAAAGGGTCGCTGGCGGTACATCATCATCCATCACAGCGCCACCACGGCGGGAACGCCCCGGGCCATGGACGCCTATCACAGGCGGGTCCGACACATGGAGAACGGGCTGGCCTATCATTTCGTGATCGGAAACGGCCACGGGATGAAGGACGGGGAGATTTACGTGGGCCAACGTTGGAACTGCCAATTGCCGGGCGGCCATCTCAGCAGCGCCAGACTCAACGAGGTCAGCGTGGGGATCTGTCTCGTCGGAGACTTCAACCGGTCGAAACCCACACGGCGGCAGTTGGAGAGCCTGGAGGCGCTGCTGCAGGCATTGCTGGAACGATGCGGTCTTCAGCCCGACGCCGTCACCACCCACAAGAGGATCGTGCCGGGACACACCGAGTGTCCGGGCAGGCTCTTTTCCCTCAAATCGGTCCTGCGCGGCCTCGAGTCGGACTGACCGCCGGACCACCCGCAGGCTGGCATCCGCTGTCGGCCCTCGGCAAGGCGAGAATGCGGCTCAGTCCGACTTCCGTCGTCGGGCTGCGGTGCCCAGAAGGAAGCCACCCAACAGCCCGGCTGCGCCCGCCAGAAGGATGACCAGGGCCAGGGACATGCGGACCGACCCAAACAGGAACCGGATCTCCACTACGGCGGAATTCTGCAGGGTAAAAAGGAATCCCAGTAGGATCACGACCGCAGTAACAAGCGATTTGGCTTTCATGGCACGGCGCCCGGCGTTCGGCTGGTTTCGACGTATGCCAGAGCAGGTTGGCGGGAACCGCCTGCTTGGGTAAAGCCGGATTACCGCTTGCCCCGGACCCGGCCGGTGCGTGCCGGCACCCGATGGAAGGCATGCACCGGTCCGCCGGTTTTCGCTCCGGGCGGTTTGGGCATGGTGACGGGATTGCGGGTCAGGGCCGGGTGCGCACGGGTTGAAGGGCTTGCAGCAGGGTGTCGCGCTCGAGTTCCACCACGGCGCACTTCTCATCGGCGGCGCCGTAGTAAACCCACAGGGAAGGTCCGCGTTCGACGATGCCGGTGGGGAACACGACGCTGGGCACGAAGCCCTGGGTTTCGAAGGAGGTTTCCGGGACCAGGATCCTGCCGGCCATGGCGATGACGCGCGTCGGATCGTCGGGTGCCAGCAGCAGGGCTCCGGCGGAGTAGGTCCCCACGCCGGTGCCGTCGGGAGGCCGGTCGTTGCCGTGGTAGAGGGTCAGCCAGCCGACCGGTGTACGGATGGGTGGGGTGCCGCCTCCGACGCGGCCCGCGTCGCATGTGCCGGTGGCGCCCCAGAGCGGTTGATGGCCGCCCCAATGGAGAAGATCGAGCGAGGTCGCCACCCACATCTCCGGTCCGGAGAAATGCTGATTGGGATTGGGCCGGTGGATGGCCACGTAACGCTGCTGCAGCCGTTCGGGGAAGAGAACGACGTCCTTGTTCTCGGGTGGGAAAATGATGCCGTGTCGTTCGAACCGGGTGAAGTCGCGTGTGGAAGCCAGGGCAGTGCAGGCGCCGTGCCGCGACACGGCTACGTACGTGACGTGGAACCGGCCTTCCAGGGGAGTGATCCTCGGGTCTTCGATCCCGTACTCCTCCCAGGGCTGTGCGGGCCACCAGCGGTGCCGCGGTTCCGGATGCAGGCGCTGGCCGTCCGGGCTGACGTAGACGGCAATGTGGGAGAGGAAGGTCAGGCGCTTGTAACCGGTGCGGCGTACCACGACCACGCGCGGGTCCACGAAGAGGACCTCCTCCTCGCGGAACCGGTCCACCACGACTTCACCGCGATCGACGTCCCAACTGGGGGAGGCTGATCCACCCGCGCGTGCTTTCCGCCGGTGCTTCCCCCACGCGGACCAGGAGCGTGACCTCCCGGGGTCCGGTGGCAATGGCTTCGGGGTTGAAGGTGCCGACGAAGCGGAGATCGGGCCGGGAGGGCGGTACCTGGGAGGGCTGCAACAGACAGAAATTGGTTTTTCGTGGCAAAGGGATCGGCACGGGAGGCGTCTTGGCAGGTTGACACGCGGAGAGCCCCGCTGTGGATTTTCGGCCGGGGCCGTTTCCCCCGCCAGCCGGGTGGCTGCCTCGGCCATGGCGACCGTTTGCCATCCGTTTTCCTCGGTGATTTTGCGGGCGTGGGAAGGATCCCGGATCCAGCGAATCTGGTCGAGCAACAGGGCGCGGAGGAGCTCCCCGTAGCACCGCATCTTCTCCTGACCGGGCCCCCACCGGAGTTCGATCCGCTGCGAGAGATCGAGTGTTTTGTGGCGGCCCATGGCTTCGCGGTCGCGACCGCCGTAGACGGCCAGGATGTCCAAGTGGGCACCGGGGAAAAGCTCCATCAGCCGGCGGGTTCGGGCCTCGTGCACGACGGCGCGTACGGTGGCGCGCACGGGGATCCATTCCTCGAGGGTGACATCGCCCAGCTCGAACAACAGCCGCAGTTCCTGCCGGTCCATGCGGGCCCGGGGATGGTGCAGAAACGGCGGCGTGGCAACGTAGACGAGGTCCACGTCCGGCCGTTGCACGAGTGATTTCGGGGTATCCGTTTGCTCGATGCCGAACCGGCGTGCCATGGCGAGGGCCGCCTCGCGATGGGTGCCGGCCAGGGCGACCAGGCGGACGCCGGGTACCTGTAGGAAGTGTTGAAGGGCAAAGAGCCCGAAGGCACCGGCGCCCGGCACGCCGATGCCGAGGGTCTCGGACCGGTTGGGGTTGGTGGGCGTCATACGCTTGCTGCCTGCACGGGAGCCGGCGTTTCGACCGGTTGATCAAAGGTTCCGAGCGTGCTGCTGACGAGCCGCATTTCTTGAAAGGCCAGGAGGAACGAGAGCGTGGACTCGGCTCCCTGATTGCGGTTGACGGGGTCGATCTGAAGCCCGTCGAAGCAGCCGCCGGTACCGGGGTCATAGAGGGGCTGCCCCACGTCGTTGCGGCCGGGGAACCAGTCGAAGGCGCGGTGCGCCTCGTTGAGCCGGAACTCGTCGCGGCTGGCAAAGAACGCCTCCAGACAGGCGGAAACGGCGGTGTAGGCCTCGAGGGGTTGCTGGTCATACTGGGCGCGCTCGCCATATCGGCGGTGGAAACCGTTGTTGCCGATGGGCCGGAAATGTCCGGCTTCGGCGGTCTGTATCTGCATGACCCAACGGAGGCTGCGCAGTCCGATCTCCAAGACCTCCTGATTGCCGGTCCATCGGCCGCCCGGGATGAGGGCATGGGGGAGGCGCGCGTTGGCGTAGGCGAGCCGGTCTTCGAACCAGAGCCAGTCATCGCTGGCGTGTGGGTGCCAGACCTTCAGGAGTCGTTCGGTGAGTTCCTCCCGGATCTGATTGACGAGGCGGTCGCCGCTGAGACGCCGGAAGTATTCATGGATGCCGACAAGCGCGAACGCCGCGGGCCGGAGGTGGGGCCCGGTGTCGCGGATGGCCGGCAGTGCGGCTTCGAAGAGCCGGACGGCCCATTGTTGGAGATCCGGGCGCTGGGAGCGGCCGCCACAGGCACCCAGGGCCCAGAGGGCCCGCCCCAGGCAGTCTTCGGACCCGGGGTTGTCCAGCCATTGGCGATCGAAGCTATGAAGTTGTGGAATCGTCCGGTGGCCGGTATGAACGCATCGTTGAGGAACGCGGCGTACCGGGAAGCCAGCAGACGGACCTCGGGCGTGTCGTCGCCGGTTTGTTCCAGCAGGACCGTCAGCAGCAGGGCCCGCGCGTTGTCGTCGGTGCAGTAGCCCTCCTTGCGGTTGGGGACGGAAAAAACGGCGTGCTGGAGGATGCCCGTGTTGTCGGTGAGGGTGCGGAGGTGGTCGAGCCGCAGCAGCGGCAGTTCACGTGGTTGTTGCTCCTGCGTGTCGAGGGCCAGGCGGCTGCGGGCCTGGCGCAGCGGAACCTCGCGGGCCTTGCGAAAGGATTCGAGGAACGCGTGGGTCAGTTGGCTCCAGACCATCTGCCGGCCGAGCAGGTAGGCCTGTTTGCGCATGTTGTCGCGTTTGACGGGGTCGGTCAGCAGATTGATCAGAGCGCGGGCGATGGCCGCGGAATCTCTGAAGGGCACCAGCACACCGCGACCGTCCGCCAGCAGTTCCTCGGCGTGCCAGTAGGGGGTGGAATGACCGCCTTGCCGCAACCGAAGGCTTGGGCAAGGGTGCCGGAGGTGATCTGGGCCTTGTTGAGGTAGGGGGTGATGGAGATGTCGGCGGCGCCAAGGAACTCCTTGAGTTCCTCCAGCTCGACGAAGCGGTCGTAAAAGATCACGTGTTTCTTGAGGCCGAGTTCGGCCACCATGCGTTCCAGCCGGAGCCGGTAGGTCTCGCCCTGTTCGCGGATCAGATTGGGATGGGTGGCGCCGAGGATGATGTAGACCAGGTTGGGCTCGACCTTGATGACCTCCGGCAGGGCCTGCAGGACGTATTCGATGCCCTTGCCCGGTGAGAGCAGGCCGAAGGTCAGCAGGACCTTCTTTCCTTCCACGCCGAACTGGTCCTTGTAAAAGCTCGGGTCCACAAACGGCATGTCGGGGATCCCGTGCGGGATGAGGTCAATGCGGTCCGGTTCGACGTGGTAGATTTCCCGGAGCATGCGCCGACCGCGCTCGGTCATGACGATGAACCGGGCCGCCAGACGGACCCTCTCGTCCATCACGCGCCGCCGGTCGGGATGGGGTTGCTCGAGAATGGTGTGAAGATGGACCACGGCGGGCACGCGCAGGGGCCGGAGCAGGGCGAGGATGTGACTGCCGGCGGGCCCGCCGTAGATGCCGAACCCGTGTTGGGCACACACCACTTCGGCGTCGCTGAAATTGAGGAAATCGGCGGCGCGACGGTAGGAATTTGATGTCGCGCTCGGCGATTTCGAACCGGACCTCGGGCGGGTACTCGCAACCCTCGGGCCGGTCGTTGACGGCCACCATGATGCATTCCGCACCCATCTCCGGTGCGGTGAGGGTCTAGTAGACGTCGTGGGAAAAGGTGGCGATCCCGCACTGGCGGGACACGTAATCGCAGACCACGGCGAACCGGTTTCGAGAGCGGTGTTTCATGGTCGGATGGAATGGCTTGGGATCAGGTCAGCAGTTCCAACAGTTCACGCAGCTCCACCAGGGCGAAGCTGGTGCAATAATCGCTCATGGCACAGGGGATGACCAGCTTGCCGGCATGGAACAGGGCGCCGCAGGTGTAGAGGACGTTGGGCACGTAACCGTGCCGCCGGCCCCGGTGAGTTTGGGCTTGCCCACCCCTTTTCCCGGACCGTGGATGGCCCTTGCCTGCTCGAGACGGGGCCGTGCCGATCCGGGGCTGGGGACTTCCGGGGCATCGAACTTCGGGACAAAAGGGCGCGCAACCGGGCCGGTCTCATGCCGCTTTTTGCTGCCCAAGGGACGGAGGCTTGGCATATGCTGATCCGGGGTATGCACATTCAGGAACATCGCAAGGCCATTGACCGGATCGATCAGCAGATCGTGAAGCTGCTGAACGAGCGTACGCGGCATGTGCTGGCGATCGGCGAGTTGAAACGCCGATCGGGCCAGGAGGTGTACGCGCCGCATCGGGAACAGGCGGTGCTGCAGCGGGTCTGCCGGCTGAACAAGGGCCCCATCACCAACGAGCAGCTTCGAGCGATCTACCGTGAGATCATGTCCAGTGCGCTGGCATTGGAGAAGACCCTGATCGTGGCGTATCTGGGGCCCGAGGCCACTTTCACCCATCAGGCGGCCATCCGCCGGTTTGGTTCGAGCCTGAAGTACCTGCCGCTCAAGACGATCCCCGATGTCTTCCAGGAGGTCAGCAAGGGACGCGCCGACTACGGGGTGGTGCCGGTCGAGAATTCCACCGAGGGCGTCGTGACCCACACGCTGGACATGTTCGTGGACAGCGACCTGAAGATCGTCTCCCAGATCGTGCTGCCCATCCAGCATTGCCTGCTCAGCCGGCATCCCAAGGACAAAATCCGGCGGCTGTACGCGCACCCCCAGTCGCTGGGGCAGTGCCGGGCGTGGTTGCAGGCGAACCTGCCGCGCGTGGAGATCATCGAAACCTCATCGAACGCCCGGGCTGCGGAGCTGGCCAAACAGACGCGCTACGCGGCGGCCATCGCGGGGGAATTGGCGGCCGAGAAATACGGCCTGCCGATTCTGGAGCGGGACATCCAGGACAATGCCGCCAACGCCACACGGTTCCTGGTGTTGGGCCGGCAAAGCACCCCGCCCACGGGTAACGACCGGACCAGCCTGATGATCAGCGTCATGCACCGGGTGGGGGCACTTCACAGTGCCCTGGCAGCGTTCCGGCGGTACCGGATCAACATGACCAAGATCGAATCCCGGCCCAGTCGTAGAAAGGCCTGGGAATACTTCTTCTTCATTGACGTGGAGGGTCACGCGGAGGAACCGCGCCTGGCCCGGGCGCTGAAGCTGCTGGCCGAACACTGCAACTTCGTGAAGGTCCTGGGGTCGTACCCCAACACCGAGTAACGCCCGCACAAGGTCCCGTGGAGACTTGTGCGCGGGATTGGCGCCGCCCACACTGCGGCCCATGAACGTGCGCGCGTTCCTTGTCGCCGGGGTGCTGCTGGCCACCCCGGCACGTTCGCACCCGGCTCCCTCGGAAGAGTGGGTCGACCTGTTCGACGGGCACAGTCTTCGCGGGTGGCGGGCTTCGGAGCACCCGGCGACTTTTCGGGTGGAAGACGGGGTGATCGTGGCCGAAGGGCCCCGGGCGCATCTGTTTTACGTCGGCCGCGACGGTGTGGGGACGGAATACCGGAACTTCGAGCTGGAGGCGGAGGTGCGCGCTGCTCCGGGTGCCAATTCCGGGATCTACTTTCATCGGCGTGGCAGGAGACCGGTTGGCCCGCCCGTGGGTTCGAAGTGCAGATCAACAACTCCGCCCGCCCGCACAACGGTTACTGGGAACTCAAAAAGACCGGCAGCCTCTACGGTTTGCGCAACGTGTACAGGCAACTGGTGCCGGACAATACCTGGTTCCGACTGCGCATCGTGGTCGAAGTGCCCCGGGTCCGCGTCTATGTCAACGACCATTGGGTGGTGGACTACGTCGAGCCGGAACCGCCGATGGCACCCGAGAGCCGCCCGGGCCGACGGCTCGGCCGCGGCACGTTCGCCCTGCAGGGGCATGACCCGGAAAGCCGCGTGGAATTTCGTCGAATCCGTGTGCGACACCTCCCTGATGATGTCGTGCCCGGGGTGCAGCGGCCACAACCCGACGCCACCTGGCGCCAAATGATCGAACTGGGCATGGCCAATTTTCCCCTGGTGGATTTTCATGCGCACTTGAAGGGCGGTCTGACGCTGGAAGAGGTCCTGACCCACATGCGCCGCACGGGGATGAACTACGGCCTGGCGGTGAACGGCGGGCTGGGGTTCGCGGTGACCAACGACGCGGCGGCGGAGGCATGGCTGGACAGCATTCGAAACGCGCCGGTGTTCGCCGGACTGCAGGCCGAGGGCCGGGAATGGACCCGGCTGTTTTCGGCCTCGACCGTGGCGCGGTTCGATTACGTCTTCACCGATGCCATGACGCTGACGGACCGGCAGGGTCGGCGGATGCGGCTCTGGATTCCGGAAGAAGTCAAGATCGAGGATCCGGAGGCGTTCATGGATCATCTGGTGGACACGATCGTGCGGATCCTGGAGACGGAGCCGATCGATTTCTATGCCAATCCGACGTATCTGCCCGACGTGCTGGCGCCACGATATGATGAGCTTTGGACACCGGAGCGGCGTCGGCGGGTCATCGAGGCGGCCGCGCGCAACGGCGTGGCCATCGAAATCAACAGCCGTCTCGAGTTGCCGAAACCGGAGTTCATTCGCGAGGCCAGGGCCGCGGGGGTCAAGTTTACCCTTGGTACCAACAATCCCGACCGGGAACTGCTCCCTCACAACTACGCCCTGCGCATGATCCGCGAATGCGGCCTGGGCTGGCAGGACATGTGGATGCCGCGGCCGGATGGTGAAAAGCCGGTCCAGAGGCGGGGAATGCCCCGCTGAGGCACCGGTGGCGATTCGCAGGTCCGCAGCGGCAATCGCACCTTTGCGGCAATGGCCACGCTGCCGACCTTGGCCGGGGACGGTTTCCTGCCTAGTTTGGAAGCATGAGCGAAGCCAACCCGGGGCAAGCAACGCCGACAGAGGTGCAGCCTGCCGAGACCCGCTGCGGTCTGGCCGTGCTGGTGGGCCGCACCAACGTGGGCAAGTCCACTCTCTTGAACGCGTTGGTCGGCCGGAAGCTTTCCATCGTCACGCCCAAACCGCAGACCACGCGCGATCCGATCCAGGGCGTGGTCAACCGGCCCGAGGGCCAGATCGTTTTCGTGGACACGCCGGGTTTCTTCAAGACCCACGCCAACCGGCTGGTGGACCGTTTGCACGAGCGCGCCCGGCGCGCCCTCCAGGGGATTGACGTCGTGGTCCACGTGGTGGACCCGTCCCGGGCCATCGGACCCGAGGACGAGATGGTGCTGGAGGCGCTCCAGGGCGTGAGGCAGCCCCGATTGCTCTGCCTGAACAAGAGCGATCTGCCGGAACGGCCCCACGTGGAGGCCTGGCTGGCGCGGCGCGAATCGTACGCGGGTTGCTACGAGGTGTCCGCCTACACCGGCCAGGGCTTGGAAGAGCTCGTACGGGGCATTCTTCACCATCTCCCCGTGGGACCGCGCCTCTATCCGGAAGACCAGATCACCAACGCCGATCAACGGTTTCTCATTGGCGAGATCATCCGGGAGAAGGTGTACCTGTTGATGGACGAGGAGGTGCCGTACCGAACCGCGGTGGAGGTCCACGGCGTGGAGGAGACCCGCGATCGCCAGGGCCGGCCGATGTATCACATCAAGGCATCCATTCTGGCTGCCAACCCGCGGTACCAACGCATGTTGATCGGTGTGGGAGGGCGGCGGATCCGCGAGATCGGCCGGGCGGCGCGCGTGGACCTGGAAGCCCAGCTCGGGCGAAAGGTCTTCCTGGACATGGACGTGCTGGTGGACCGCAGCCTGGAGCGGTGAGGGGCCCCGCCGCGTTCGGGCAGGCCGGTCGGTCCGGCCGGTGCGGAACTGCCGGAAAGAACCGGCTCAGGCAGCCGCCTGTTCGTCGGACTTGCGGCGGATCAGGGGCGGACATTCGCCGCGGACCACCGCACGCGTGATCTTGACGTGTGTCACGTCCTGCTGGCGGGGCACGTCGTACATCACGTCGAGCATCAGTTTTTCCAGCAAACTTCGGAGTGCACGCGCCCCGGTGCCTTTCCGGATCGCCTCGGCGGCCAGCTCCCGCAGTGCGTCGGAGGTGAACTCCAGTTCCACCCCCTCCAGGGCCAGCAACTTCGCGTACTGGCGGATGAGGGCGTTGCGGGGTGTGGTCAGGACTTCCACCAGTTGATCTTCAGTGAGCTCCTGCAGCGTGGCAACGACGGGCAGACGACCGATGAATTCGGGAATGAAACCGAAGCGCAGGAGATCTTCCGGCTCCACATGGGGCAGGAGGCTGCCCGGCGTGTCGGCGGCGCCGCGGGCGTCGGCATGGAATCCCATGACATGGTGCCCCAGCCGGCGCCGGATGATCTGTTCCAACCCCACGAAGGCGCCGCCGCAGATGAACAGGATGTCGGTCGTGTCCACCCGGATGTATTCCTGCTGGGGATGTTTGCGGCCGCCCTGGGGCGGGACATTGCAGATGGTGCCCTCCAGAATCTTGAGCAGCGCCTGCTGGACCCCCTCGCCCGAGACATCCCGCGTGATGGAAACGTTCTCCGTTTTCCGCGCGATCTTGTCGATTTCGTCGATGTAGATGATCCCGCGCTGGGCACGGGCGACGTCGTAATCCGCATTTTGCAGCAGGCGCAGCACGATGTTCTCGACGTCTTCGCCCACGTAACCGGCCTCGGTCACCGTGGTGGCATCGGCTATGGCGAAGGGGACGTCGAGGATCCGGGCCAGCGTGCGTGCCAGCAGCGTCTTCCCCGATCCGGTGGGCCCGATCAGGAGGATGTTGCTTTTCTCGAGTTCGACCTCGGCATGGGGATCGGACTGGGTCGACTCCGCCGGAGTAGCTGTGGTACGCCGGCTGAGGATGCGCTTGTAGTGATTGTGAACGGCGACGGCGAGGGCCTTCTTGGCCTGGTCCTGCCCGATGCAGTAGCGGTCCAGTTCGCGTTTGATGACGTGGGGCTTGGGGACGGTGAGGGGCCGTTCCTGCCGCGCCTGCACGGCCTGTTCGGCGTCCAGCACGTTTTTGCAGAGCAGGACGCAGTTGTCACAGATGTAAACGCCGGGGCCGGCAATGAGTTTGCGGACCTCGCGGGCGCTTTTGCCGCAGAAACTGCATTGGGCGGACTGGTGGGTGCGGGCCAAGGAAACCTCCGGATCGAGGGACGGCTCAAACGGCTTCAGGAGGTCCGTTGCTCGACCGCGCCGGGGATTTCCTTGCGGGACTGGACGACCGCATCCACCAGACCGTAGGCCCTGGCCTCCTCGGCGGACATGTAAAAGTCCCGGTCGGTGTCCTTGGCGACCTCTTCAACCTTCTTGCCGCAGTGGAAAGCGAGGATTTCGTTCAGGCGGTCCTTGAGACGCAGGATTTCCTTCGCCTGAATACTGATGTCGGTGGCGGCACCTTGGACACCGCCCCAGGGCTGGTGGATCATGATCCGGGCGTTCGGCAGTGCGAAGCGTTTGCCCTTGGTGCCGGCGGCCAGCAGCACGGCGCCCATGCTGGCGGCCTGACCGATGCAGTAGGTGTTCACGTCGCAGGTCAAGTACTGCAGCGTGTCGTAGATGGCCAGTCCGGCCGTGACACTGCCGCCGGGTGAGTTGATGTAAAGGTGCACATCCTTCTTCGGATCGCTCATCTGAAGGAACAACAGCTGAGCGATGACCAGGTTGGCCACCATGTCGTCAATCGGCGTGCCCAGGAAGACTATTCTGTCAACCAGCAGCCGCGAATAGATGTCATAGCCACGTTCCCCCCGGCCGGTCTGCTCGACGACCATGGGGACAAGAAAACTGTTCAAATGCATAGGCGTTGCTCCCACGTTCGAGCCGAACCTACGGGCGGAGGGGGGCAGCGTCAAGGCCGGTCGGCCGTTTCCTCGCGGACCGCGCACATCCGCCCTCCGGAGCGTGCGCTCATTCCCACTCCTCAAAACCCGATCTCGTGCCGGCCGCTCCGCGGCGCCCGGAGAGCCGATCCGGAACATCCCGGGCCGCTCTCCCGGCGGCGCGGCTCCCCCGGCACGACCGGCAGGTTCGGCCTGGAATTCGGCGCTCGAGGCATGAGGCTTGCCTGTACGAACTCCTCAGACCCGGCCGACTGTTCCGGTGCCTTTTGCCCTTCCCTCCTGCCGTGTTTCCCGGCTCGAGCTGGCACGCAACCCGGTTGGGAGCCCTCCCCCTGGTTGGCTGGCTGGATCCGCAGCAGGGGCGACCGGTGTGGTGTCACGGACCTTCCCGCCAGCGCACCCGTAACAGACGCCAGGGCAGGTCGCGGGTTTCGGCCACGAACTCGCGGGGCACCATGGCCAGGAACAAGGGTTGCAACCCCTCCTGGTAACGCTTTTGACGCGGCCCCGCAAATCGCACCCGCCATCCTTCTGCTGTAGGTTCGACCTTCTCCAGCTTTAGAAACTCCAAACCGATTTTGGCCCGGAGCTGCGAAGGATCGGGCTCGATTCGAGCCCACTCGAAGGGAGCCAACTCGAGCTCGATAAAGAGGGGCGAGTGGACAAAAAGGATTACCGTGGGCAATACTGTTCCGTCAGGATTCCAGCCGGCTCCGTTATGACTCAATCCGGTTTGCGCCGGCTCGTCCGGGGATTCATAAACGCCAGCGAGGGGCAGTTTCACCTTTTCCGCCTTCTGGCGCTGCATGGCCGTGACGCACTCGCTCCACGTGAGAACCTGCGGATCGCCGTATGCATGAGTCGACTTCATGAAGTCGATGCCCAGCCAGACCAGGATGGTGGCCGCCGACAGGTGCAGGGCGGTTTGTGTCTTCCGCCAGCGTTGCAGCAGGTAGATCCAACCCCACCAGGCTGCGAGGATGGCTGCGGCAAAGGCCGGCATGTAATCGAGCATGTACCGGGTGGCAATCACGCAGTTGCGCAGGTAAAAAAGCGACAGTGCCGCTGTCCCGAAGAAGGAATAAACGCCCAATACAATCGGGACCCGCCGCCAAACCTCCCGGTTCGCCCCCGGAGGAGCCTCCTCGAAAGTGATCCGGTGGCCGGGCCCGGTCCCCGCCTCGTTGGCCCGTACAGGAACGTGGGAGGAGAGAGCTGCGGGACCGGGCCGTTCTGTCTCCGGAACAGCCGGCCCTTCCGCTGCGGAACCCGGTTGGCCACGATCGTCGCTCAACGTGTGCGGCGGATCCGGGCTTCTTGCGCCCGGCGGAGATGCCGGGTCTCGTCGCGTCAACCCGACCGCCGCAAACAGCCCGGCGGCCCATCCCGCCAGAATCAGGGCCAGATAGAAAAAATCGTACGTGGTGCTGGCAACCTCACGCCAACGCGGCGTGTCGGATTGACCGGCAAAAAGGTTCGGCTCATACCAGAACCAGCCATTGAATCGCTTTTTGCAAAAGAGCAGTCCGCACAATTCCGCCGCGGCTTCTGCCGGAGAAACCGAGGCAAACGGATGATCGAAACGGGTGACGTAAACGGACCCCATCATGACCTGCAGGTTGAGCTTGTGCCCAAACTCGAATCCACCGCCAAACCGCAGCAGGTTCGTCATGTAGAGCAGCGCGCCGCAGAGCAGGTAGATTCCCACTCCCGGCCCGAGCAGACATACCGAACGAGCGGGCGTCAGAGCCGCGGCCGTCGAGCCCGTGTCGGGACCTTCGCCACCGGTCCGTCGGCACAGCCAGAGGCCCGCCATGGCGGCCAGCAGCGCCGCTGCACCGTGGAAGACAAGCGTGGGGCGCACCAACATGCCCAGCCCGGCCAGTGAACCAAGCAGGGCAAAGCGTCCCGCTCCCGGCCGAACAACCACCCGGATCAACGCCGCGATCATGCCGATGCCCGCCAGGTACTCGTAAGCCACAGCCTCCTCCCAAACGAGAAACCGGGTGGTCAGAAGATTCAGCCACGGCGGAAAAAGCAGCAGAACCGCGGCCGACGTCCCCATCAGGATCCAGATGGCTCCGTGCCCCTTCACCCCGGGCGCGTGTGGTCCTTGCACACCGTGGCGCCCATCCGTACCCGTCCGTGGGCGCTCCGGCTCACCGGCACCGGCGCGCATCGGAATGGTCGAACCTTCCACTTGACTGGTGGGGACCGACCGCAGGTGCCGACCCAATTCCTCCAGCGTGGTGAAGACCCACCACGCGGTGAGTGCCAGCGCAACCGCCAACGCCAGCATGTCGGGAAACGTCTCGAATCCCGCCACGCGCGCGCCGAGCTCGAACGGCAACCTCCAAAGGGGCACGCCCAGACCCCATACCTGGTGCACGCCGCCTTCCGACCAGCAGAGGTCATGGGACAGATCGGCCGGATCGCGGCTCAACGCCAGGTCACCCCGTAAAAACGCTGCGGCTTGTTGGCGATAGTACGGGCTGGCGGAGTACCAACGACCCCACCCCGACACCAGGCCCACCGCCCATACCAAACCCAGTCCATACAAGCCGGCAGCCGACAGCCAGATGAACCGGAAAACGCGGGAAGCGCTGTCCGGAGGCTTCTCTGCATTTGACTCGGCAGAAACCGTGCGGGCAACTGCGCAGGATCCGTCCCCAGGCAGCCGCATCCGCGAGTACTTCAACAAGCAACGCACGGCCCCCCAGCCGTCGTGCCAGCGAATCTTCTTGCCTTCGGCCCGCGTGCGGCCCTGGTAGCGGATGGGGACTTCGACCACGCGGGCTCCCAGCCGGGCGAGTTTTGCGGTAACCTCGGGACAGAATCCGAAGCCCGACTCCCGCAACTCCAGTCGCACCAGCAGCTCCCGGCGAAAGGCCTTGTAGCCCGTGGCCTCGTCCGTGATCGGCAGTCCGGTGATCTTGCGGGCCAACCAGCTCAAAAGCCGATTCCCCCACCGATGCCAAAAGGGTGTCTTCGTGTACGCGCCCGTGCCCCAGCGTGTGCCGTAGACCGCATCGGCCCGGCCCTCCAACAGGGGCCGCAACAAGTTGGGATAATCGTCAGGGTCGTACTCCAAATCAGCGTCTTGGATGACGACGAACGGGGAGCGGAGATGAGGTAGGGCGGTCTGGATCGCCGCGCCTTTTCCGCGGTTTGCGTCGTGCCGCAGCACTCGCACGCGCGGGTCTCGTGCCGCCCAGGCTTCCAGTTTTGCCGAAGAAGCGTCGGTCGAACCGTCATCCACCACCACGACCTCGGCGGTCTCAGGCCGAGCCAGTACCCGCGCAAGAAGAGTGTCAAGTGTCGCGGCTTCGTTGTAACAGGGCACGATGACGCCGAGGCAAGGCACGGAACAGAGGTCGGCGCCAGGCGCCCGTGGTTGGGCCGGCTCATTCTGCGGGCTGCCGCCTGCAGGAGCGGATCTCATACGAGGCACTTCTGTGCGTCTTGTCCCGGAAAGGTCTTCTCAACCACCCGCGCTGTCGCTGCAAGTGGCTCAAAGGGCGAAGCCCGAGTTTGTGATATACGGGGCGGCGTTCCGACCGAGGCGCCTTTGACCGACCTCTGGCGCGTGGTGTGCGGTTGCGTTCTGCCCGTCCTGCCCGCCCGGGTTGCGCGACCACGCTGGTTCATCCTGCACGCACAGGGTTTGAGTCGGCGGGCGTTTCCCGGGACGGCGCAATCCGGCGCAGACGCCACAAGCCCAGACCACTGCCGATGACGATGCCGATCAACAGGGCCTCCAAACCACGTTCCAGGAAATGGGGCGGTACCGGGATCAGATCGCCCACCCAACCGAGGCACCGGCACGGTGTCGAAGGGGAGGCGAATCTGAGCGTCCCGCGGTAGACCAAAAACACGCACGCCAACCAGAGCAGGATTCCATGTTTCAGTGTCGGGCTCCGCCCCCAAGTGAGATAGGCTGCGACAGCCAGTTCGGTGAGCGCGGCCATCAATAAAACCGCCCGGGTGGGCAGGAGAAACACGGGATCAGGCGCGGCCAGGAACCTTGCTTCGCCCGCCACGCTCAACAGCTTGGCGACAGCCGTCAGAAGCAAAAGCAAACGGACAACGGCCACGTACCACCGCGTAACGTTGGTATCCATCCCGTGCATATGGCGGCCCTGTTTGGTGAGCCCGACCAGTGGCTGATCCTGTCAGAGCAAGTGCATGCCATAATTCGTGCGCGGTGCCTGGCAGCCACCAAAAACGCAGAGACCAAAGCAGCCAAGCAGACGAGACGCCATGCATCTCACTGGGAACTGACTGACCAACTGTGGTGTCGGTGCGACGTTGTTATCCACGGGTGCGCGGGTCATTCGTCAGCGTGAGCCCGACGCCCCGTCGACCGGCTGAACTGTGGTGCCGGGATGTGGCCGGCCGCCTGCGCCAGGCAGGCTGGCCGGCGCGTTAAATCGGGTTTTCACGGGCAGGAGCTGATGGCACAGATGTAACCCCACGTAGAAGAGTCCACAGTGGTTGCGCGCGAGTAGTCGCAGAAGATACAACCGAAGTCGATCGTGAACGTGCAAATGCCAAGGTTAAGGTTCAGTTTAAAGGTTATCGGAGTCCCGGTCGTTGTTCGCAGCCTCACCCCGGGGCTAAGTACCCGCTGGCAATCGTTGGTCGGGTTGGGACCGCTGTGAGGGTACACGCAGTCTTGGTCATCACGGACGTAGCGTGTACACGTGCGCGTGTCTTCCCAAGTGGTGGGCGAGGATGCGCACACTTTGCCGTTACACGCAGCCCAAGCCACGTACGAGACCAGGCTGGAACCGTAGAGGAGCAATATGCCCGCGCCGACCCAGCGCCGACGCGCCGACTTCTTGTTCTGGAGGTCTGTTTTCATGGCTAACACCGTGCTTGTGTGCTGTTTTACCTGTCATTTGTCCGAAGGCCCCACCGGCGGTAGGCAAGAGCCGCTGGCAGGGCCAAAAGGAGCGCCACCAACAAGATCCGGCCCAGGATGACTCTTCGAAACTGTTGGGGACGCGACTGACCCGTGGCGGTGGCCATCACCTGCGCAAGCCCCTGGACGAAGGGATGGTCACGCGCGAGCCACTGATTCGTAATGGGGTAGACGATGCCTCGGAGGGTTGTGGCCTCGAACCGGTAATCCACGATGTTGAGCGGCCCCGGAACAGCAGGTGGGACAAGCCGGGCTTCCAGGCTCGGATCGTTTGTTCGACGCAGATGGACACTAATGGCAAGTCGGTTGATGGCAACCACGTCGTCGCGATGTGCGATGGGCCTGCTCTCCAGGAAGATAGAATGCTCCCAATGCTGGGTGACGACACCTTCGGCGAGCTGTTCTTCATAACGCAGGAACAGACCCATTGCCAGAACACCCTTTGCGTATGCCGGGCCCGGCGAGTGCCGGCGCCCGCGCGCATCCACGAGGTAACCCGGACGATACCAGCGGATGTTCTCCACGCGGTTGCTGGCCGGCGCGGGTGTGATCTCGAACCAGGCGTTGGTGATCAGGTTTTCCAATACCACGGTGGAGAGACTTGGATGCGATTCCAACAGTCGGGGCAGTTGCGCAAGTGGCTGGCATTGGTGGGCCAGGACCAGCCACAGGTCGCCGGGTAGCCGGTCGTAGGCTGCATGTGCCGGATACGGCCCCGCGGAGGCCAACGCCTGCGTGGTGACGGGTTCCCCTGCCGCCGTGTAGGAGCGGACGACGATGTAGTTGTCCTGTCCGTCGCAGAAGATCTCCGTCACATGATGGGTGCCCACTTTCTGGGGGAACGGCAATGGTGGGGCAGGCGCAAGATCCGGTCGGGCCGGCTGGGTCTGGAGGATCAGGCGGTACCGGGTCCCCTGAAAGATCGCGCTGAAGTTGGCCAGGGCGTTCGGCTCCAAGAGCGGCTCGCCGAATGCATTGGTCTGGAAAGGCGTAACGAGGACGTGGGAAACGGCCGTGCCCTCGGCCACCAGGTAGGTCGGGTCCGTATCCGCAGCTCCGCCGGCCGGCCACGTGCAGGCGATCATCAGCAACCCAACCCCAAGAGCTCGTAAGGACCGGCGCGATGTTCCAAGCAGCTTCGGAGAGTCAAGGTGAGGCAGATCCTCACGGCGGATGGCAACGGAGAGAGGGGCGCGGACAACTCCTCGTGCGGCGCCGCACACGGCCATGAACCCGGGAGCACACATTTTCATGGCTTTGCGATGCGGATTCTCTCTCTCTCTCTGCTGTCAAGAGATTTTTTACGGATGTGGGCGCGTCTTATGGACGCCAGAGGGCTGTGCCGGGGGAGCGTTCGGAGGAGGACAAGACCGGCACGTCGGCAAGCAGGTCGTGGCACTCAGGGTTGGGGCTCAGGACGGCTGGGGTTCCGGGAAAAAGGACCTCTGGGTGGCCGGTGGGGTGGGGTGAGCGTTAACGAGGGACGCGGCTGCGGCACGGCAGGGAGGCTTGGCGGCGACAGGAGGGAGGCTGCTGCCAGCGTGGGGGCCGGGCACGTTGGGGCGCAGCGGGTGCGGGGTTCGTTGGAGATGGCGCGATTTCCGGGGCGTGCGCAGGGCACGCCGGCCGGTCAGGCGCACAAACGCTCGGGGTCGACCTGGCCAAGGTTGTCGGCCAACCAGCAGGGTTGATGGGCGCGGAGTTGTTCGCGGGTGAACCCGCCGGTGGTCACGGCGAGGACGCGGGCCCGGATGGCACGGGCGCAGTGGATGTCGTGAGGGGTGTCGCCCACGACGAGGACCTCGTCGTCTCCGAGGGTGCGGCCCAGCAGCCGCTCGCCCCGGCGGCGGGCCAGCGCGGCGATGGCGGGACGATCTTCCGCTTCGTCGGCGAATGCACCGGTTTGGAACCGGTCCCAGAGCCCGAAGTGACGGAGCTTGATTTCGGCGCCCAGCCGGATGTTGCCGGTCAACAGTGCGAGCAGGGGCGGCGGTCGGAGCCGGGCCAGCGCATCGAGGAACGGCAGCACGCCCGGAATGATTTCGCCGCCCAGGCGGCGCAGGCGTTCGTCCAGCAGGAAGACGTAGCGGTCGAAAAAGCGCCGGAAATGTTCGGGCGTGGGCGAGATTCCGTGGGCGTGGAAGACTTCGCGGGCGAGGCTGGTGTCGGTCCGGCCGGCGAACTGGAGGCGGTCCACGCCGTTGCGGATGCCGAACTCGTCGGCAAAAGCCTGGACAAAGGCGCCCACGCCCGCACCGGGGGTGCGGATCAAAGTACCGTCAATGTCGAACAGGACCAGTCGGATCATCCGTTCGGAGAGGATAAGGTGGTCGAAGTGAGCTGACCAGCTCGTGGGGGAGTGTTGTGGGGGAGGTGGTTGCGGCTGCGGGGCGGTTCCGGGAGATTTGCCTTCTCGCCGGGCGTGTACCGTGGTTGAGTCGGGACCGTGACAGGGACATGGCTGAATGTGTTGGCGATTGTGGTGGGAGGCGTGGCGGGG
Organism: Limisphaera sp. 4302-co; assembly: GCF_049537155.1. Lineage (NCBI taxonomy): Bacteria > Pseudomonadati > Verrucomicrobiota > Verrucomicrobiia > Limisphaerales > Limisphaeraceae > Limisphaera > Limisphaera sp. 4302-co. The sequence continues at coordinate 358,224 of NZ_JBMVQZ010000003.1, read as the reverse complement.
CTGGTGCTGCGCCGGGGGATCCCGCCGGCCACGCAGGGTTGGCTGAAGATCGTGCTGGCGGTGCTGACGGTGTACTTCGGGTTGCGGCTGACCTGGGTGAGCCTGAGTGGTTCGTTTCTGTCGCATTTGGTGGAGCTGCTTCTGGTGGTGGTGTCACTGGGCTTGGGCCGCGCAAGCGGCAAGCTTTTGCGGTTGCAGGAGGGATCGAACGCGGCGGGCCGGTACGCCCGGGCGAAGATGGAATCGGCCTTGCAGGCGGGTGGACGGGGTCGGTGGACGGACGGATTTGCGGTTTGCACGGCCTTGTACTGTGTGGCGCCGCTGGCGTTTCTGGGACCGGTGGCGGAGACGTTGGGCGGGGATGTGGCACCGTTGGGGTTGAAGGCCGCGATGGACGGGCTGGCCACGATGGGTTTTGTCAGGATTTGGGGTGCGGGCGTGATGTTGTCGGCGTTGCCGGTGTTGGCGTTTCAGGGGACACTGACGCTTTTGCTGCTGATGGCGGAGCCCTGGTTGGCGTCCGTGCATGCCGCCGAGGCTGTATCGGCCACGTGCGGGTTGCTGGTGTTTTGCGTGGCGCTTTTGATTCTGGAGGTGCGTCGGGTGGAGGTGGCGGCCTATTTACCGTCGCTGGTTTGGGCCGGGGCGTTGGCGTGGTGGCTCGGCTGGGGGTGAGTTGACAGTGATCGCGGTGGGCGCTGGGCCCGTGAGGGGACGCGTCCGTGGCGCGGAACGACGGCGGCCGATCTCAGGCCGGGTTGACCCGCGGAGGGGAGGCCGCCACGAAACTGTCGGGTCCGAACCCGGCGAGGACGGGGTCGAGGTCCGGTGGGGGAGCCGTACCGACCGGGCTGTCGAGGCAGGCTCGGACCACACGGGCGAGGACAGCCGGGCGGTAGGGTTTGGGGAGGAACCAGCCGTCTTCGAGCCGGAGCTGGCGTCCGGCGAGGGAGCCGGTGTAGCCGCTGGTGTAGATGACGCGCAGATCGGGTTTACGGCGGCGGAGTTGTTCGGCCAGTTCACGGCCGTTGATGCCCTGGGGCATGACGACGTCGGTCAGGAGCAGGTCCACGCGTCCTTCCAAGCGGTCCCAGAGTGCCAGGGCTTCGGGGCCGTTGGCGGCGGCGTGGACGGTGTAGTGACAGGTGGCCAACAGTTCACAGACCAGGTCGCGCAGGTCGGGTTCGTCTTCCACGACGAGGATGGTTTCCTGGCGCTGGGCGCGTGGACGGGCTTCGAACGTGGTGTCGTCGCTTCCGGTGGGCGATCCGACGGAGGCCGGCAGATGGATGCGGAAGGTGGTGCCGGCGCCGGGTTTGCTGGTGACCTCGATCCAACCCTGGTGTTGTTTGACGATGCCGTACACGGTGGCCAGGCCCAGACCTGTACCCTTGCCGGTCTCCTTGGTGGAAAAGAAAGGTTCAAAGATGCGGGCCAGGGTGGCGGCGTCCATGCCGCAGCCGGTGTCTGTGACTTCGAGGCAGACGTAGAGGCCGCCGCGCGGTGCGCCCCGTCGGGGAGCTTCGGAATCGGGCAGGGAGAAGGTGGAGGTGGCCAGGCGCAATCGACCGCCGTGGGGCATGGCGTCCCGGGCGTTGACGGCCAGGTTCATGATCACCTGTTCGAGCATGCCCAGGTCGGCTTCAACCGGTGGGAGTGCCGGGGCTGCATCCAGCTCGAGGTGGATGTCTTCGCCCAGGAGCCGGGGCAACAACTGGGCAAGGTTGTGGAGGACCTGATTGAGGTCGAGTCGTTTGACCTGAACGACCTGTTTGCGGCTGAAGAGGAGGAGCTGGCGGACGAACCGGGCGGCGCGCTCGGCGGCGGCGCAGATCTGGCGGATGGAACGGGCCTGGGGGGTGTCATCGGGAAGCGATTCCCGGAGGAGGTCGGCGTGGCCCTGGATGACGGTGAGGACGTTGTTGATGTCGTGGGCCACGCCGGCGGCCAATTGGCCGATGCATTCCATCTTCTGGGACTGGCGCAGGCGTTCCTCCAGTTCGAGGCGTTCGGTGATGTCGTCGAGGGTGACCACCAACCCGTCAATCCGGCCCGAGGGATCGCGGAGCGGGGCGGCATTGAGGGAGAGGGCCAGCCGGCGCTGGCCGCCGTGCCAGAAGAACCGCAGGTCGTGGAGCGTGGCGCCGGCTTGGAGGACGGTCTGCCAAGGGACCGGGCCCGGGCAACCGGCACCGTTTTCCAGCGGCTGGAGCGGCCAGTCCGAGAGGCGCGGGGCAGGGGCGTGCGGCGCGGGTGAAAGCGGTCCGAGGATTTGTTCGGCCCGTTGATTGGCGAACGTGATGTGGCCCTGCTGATCTGCGACCACGATGCCGACCGGGCTGGTTTCCATGATGCGGCTGATGAGGTCGCGGTCGCGGCGGAGGCGTTCCTCGGCCCTGCGACGTTCCAGGGCGTAGCGGAGGACGCGGTCGAGTCCTTCGGCGGTCAGTTCGGCCTTGAGGAGGTATTCGGCCGCCCCCGCCTCCATGGCGGCCAGGTCCACGGCCTGGTCGCCCTGGCCGGTCAGGAGGATGACGGGTGGGCGTGAGGGGAGGTTGCGGGTTTCCTGGAGCAGTTCGAGGCCGGTGCGAGCGCCGAGACGGTAATCCAGCAGGCAGAGGTCGTACCGGCCGGAGGCCAGGGCTGTGAGGGCGTCTTCGTACCGGCTGATCCAGGTCAGGTGGTAAGGGGCGGTCAGGCCAGGTCGGGACAGCAGATCGCGGGTGAGGATGTAATCATCCTCATCGTCATCGACCAGCAGGACCTGTACCGGCGGCCGTTCCATGGGCGGGGGGTGGGCATCATCCGTCCTCGGGCGGCAGTTCGACCACCTCGAACCAGTACCGGCCCAGGACGCGGACCAGCTCAACCAGCGAGGAGAAGGTGACCGGCTTGGTCACGTAGGAGTTCACGCCCAGGTCGTAGCTGCGGAGGATGTCTTCCTCGGCCTTGGAGGTGGTGAGGACGACAATGGGGATGCGGCGGAGGTGCGGGTCGCTCTTGATTTCTTTGAGCGCCTCGCGGCCGTCTTTCCGGGGCATGTTGAGGTCGAGCAGGATCAATCCCGGCAGGGGCGCGCCGTTGAGGTGGGCGTAGCGATTGCGCCGGTGGAGGTAATCCATGAGTTCCTCGCCGTCTTCGACGGTGTGGAATTCGTTGGCCAGGCGGCTTTCGCGGAAGGCCTCGCGGGTCAGCTCGCGATCGTCCGGATCGTCATCGGCCATGAGGATGGTGATGGGTCGTTCCTTTCCTTTCATGCATGCGGGTTGTTGGATGCAGGTTGGTGGACGGGCAGGGTGACGATGAAGGTGGCGCCTTCACCGGGGCGGCTGCGCGCGGTGATGTGGCCTCCATGGCGCAGGACGATCTTGCGCGCGATGGCCAGCCCGATGCCGCTGCCCTCGTATTCGCCCCGGCCATGGAGTCGCTGAAACATGTTGAAGATGCGGTCGAGGTATTTCTCGTCGAAACCGATTCCGTTGTCTTCGACGCTGATCCGGTAAAAGGCCTCCGGCGGGCTCTCCGGTCCGCGGTCCGATCGTCTTTCGTGGACCGGCTCGGCGTGGACGCGCACGCGGGGTGGCACGTCAGGTTTGCGGAATTTGAGGGCGTTGCCGAGCAGGTTGAGAAAAAGTTGGCGCATCTGCAGGGGATCTGCCTCCAGCACGGGCAGGGGTTCCACGGAGACGACGGCACCGGCTTGTTCGATGCGGGCCTCGAGGTCGCCCAGGACCTCGCGCAGGACCTGGCCGAGGTCCACCGGCTCGAACGGACGGGCGCGCGTGGTGACGCGGGAAAAGGCCAGCAGGTCATTGATGAGGGTTTGCATCCGCTGGGCGGCCCGGCGCATGCGTTCCAAATAGTCGCGCGCCTCGGGCGGGATGGCCTCCGCGTAGCGTTCGCAGAGGCGCTCGCCGAAGACGACGATTTTCCGAAGGGGTTCCTGCAGATCGTGTGAAGCGACGTAGGCGAAGTCCTGCAGCTCGCGATTGCTGCGTTCCAACTGGGCGGCGAACGCGCGCAGTTTCTCATCGGCCAGTTTGCGATCGGTGATGTCCAGTCCGATACCCGCAAGGCCGATGATGCGACCCGAGGTGTCGCGGAGCGGGACCTTGGAGGTGAGCAGCCAACCGCTGGAACCATCCGGGCGGGTGATCCTTTCTTCGCGGTTCAACACGGGGACGCCCGTGGTCAGCACCTGCATGTCATCGGCGTAAAAGGCCTCCGCTTGTTCCCTGGGGAAGAATTCGAAGTCCGTCCGGCCGAGGGCCTCGGCCTCGCTGCGGACGCCGAGGTTGCGCTGGTCCACCGGGTTGACGAGGGTCTTCCGTGTGGCCGTGTCTTTGAGGTAGATGGCAACCGGCAGATGATCCACCAGGGTGCGTAACACGGCCCGTTCATTGGCGAGGCGTTCTTCCCACCGGCGCCGCTCGGTCACATCCAGCACCGCGCCCAGCAACAGGATCCTGCCCTGATGGGTGACCCGCCGGAGCTCGATTTCCACCCGACGCTCGCGCGCGGTGTCGCAGGGCGGCCTGGCTTCGCACCGGGCGGTCCCCGTCCGCGCTTCGAGGGCCTGCTTTACCGCCGCCTCCAGCGCAGATCGGTCCTCCGGGTGCACCCGCTCGAACAGGTCGCGGCCCGTTGCCGGAGTGGAACCCGCGTCGCCCAGCAGTTGGTCGCAGGCCGGGTTGACATACCGCAGCGACCCGCCCTCCCAGATGAACAGTCCCACCGGGGCTTCCTGGACCAGAAGAGACAACCAGGATTCTGCGCATTCCTTCCCGGAGGATCCGACCATCGCATCTCCGGATGAGGCCGAAACGGAGGTACCCGGCGGCGATACGGCCGCAGACCCGACCGCTGGCGGGTCATTTCGTTGCGCCGGGGCCGGCCCGGCCACGTTGTTCAGCGCTGCCGTCTGCATGGGTCTTCCTTCACCTTTCCCTCGGCCGGAAGCCGAGGTTGGAGACAGGTCAAGGCACAGCACGTATTGTGCCAATAAAGATTTGGTAATGAATCGGCAGGCCGGCGATTCGCGCACACAAGGCGTTGGGGGACAACCTGGTTTGTGCGTCACGGGAGGACGGCATCGTGTCTGAAATTTTTACAGGGCCGGTTTGTCGGCGGGTGTTTCGGTGTCTGAGCCCCGGGGGATCGTATGGGAAAGAACTGCTGGGCCGGGGTGTGGAGGAGGGGGACGTCCGGAATCGGATTCGGTGGGCGCCTCGGGCGGGAGGAGTGGCGGAGGCCGGGGGCGTGTGCGTGAACAAAGGGGCGTGCTGCTGTGAACTCGCGCCAGCGGCCCGGTGGGACGGTTGCCGGAAGGTTTTCCAAGCAAGGGCGAAAAGATGAGTTAGATTTGCTGCTGTTGAGACGAAAACAGCCGGGGCCCCGGTAGGTTGTCAGGCGCGACGGAACAGTACCCGGGGTCGGCTGTGATTTACGGAATCCATGTAAGAGGGAGGACTTATGCTCATGAGAGAACTTGATCGAGGACGGAGGTTGGGGTGCTTTCTGGCGGTGGGGCTGGGGATCGGTTGTGCAGCGGCCGCTGCACAGGAATGGGCGCGGGTACGGTTGGAACAGTCGCCGCGACATCTTGAATGGGTGACGGTGACGAACGGGGCGCGGCAGGTTCAATGTTTCCTTGCCTATCCCGAAAGGTCGGAGCGGGCGCCGGCGGTGGTGGTGATCCACGAGATTTTTGGTCTGACGGACTGGGTGCGGTCCGTGACGGATCAGCTGGCGGAAGCCGGCTACGTTGCGATCGCGCCGGATTTGTTGTCCGGGATGGCGCCCGGCGGGGGTGGCACGGCGGAGCTGGGCGGGTCGGACGCTGTGCGCAAGGCCATAGCAGGGTTGCCGCCGGATCAGATTGCCACGGACGTGCAGGCGGTGATGGAGTTCGTCAGGAAGTTGCCGGCCTGCAACGGGAAGGTTGCGGTGGCGGGGTTTTGCTGGGGCGGCGCGCAGACGTTTCGGCTGGCCACCCTGACGGATGAGCCGGCGGCGTTTTTTGTGTTTTACGGGACCGCTCCGGAGAGGGAGGAGGACCTGGAGCGGATCCGGAGGCCCGTGTACGGGTTTTATGCGGAGCGGGACGCCCGCGTGAATGCCGGTCTGCCAGCCCTGCGGGCTGCGCTGGAAAGGTTGGGGAAAAAGTTTGAGCCGGTCATTTATGAGGGTGCCGGACACGGATTCATGCGGGCGGGGGAGGCCCCGGACGCCTCGCCGGAGAACCGGCGCGCCCGCAACGAGGCCTGGGCCCGATGGAAAAAGCTGTTGGAAACGCTCTGAGGTCTTTTGGAGTGACCGGCCCGTTCTCCGTTGACCTGTGGTGAGGGCAGCTCCGGCCGCTCGAGCCGCGAGGTTGGGCCCGAGTGATGGGGGAGTCGCGGTTTTCGGCGAGCCTGTCAGGGGCGGTACTCGTGCACCACCTCTTCGTAGGGACGCCGGGGTGTGCGGGGCGGTTGTTCGGCCGGCCAGCCGACGGGGAACACCGCGATGGGGCGCAGGCCGGGTCGAAGGTGCAGTCGCCGGATCAATTCGGCTTCGTCAAAGGCGCCGACCCAGCAGGTGGCCAGCCCGAGCGCAGCCACGGCCAGTTCTGCATAAGCGGCGGCAATGGTGGCGTCCTGGACGGCGTACAGCGTCTCGCCCTTGGGCCCGTATTTGGCGGACGACCGGGCGGGGTCGGCGCAAAACACCAGCACCACGGGGGCTTGTGCAATGAACGACTGGTTGTAGCACAGCCCCGCCAGCGCGCGGATGGTTTCCGGATGCCGCACGATCACGACCTCGTAGGCCTGCAGGTTGCCGGCCGAGGGGGCGCGCTGAGCCGCGCGCAGGATTTTTTCGATCCACGCGGGTTCGACCGGGCGGCTCTCGAATGCACGGACCGACCTTCGGGCCTCGATCAATGCAAAGAAATCCTTCATTTTTCGCATCGGATGTTAAGCATGGTTGGAATCTCGATCAATGCGCGAGTGGGAGGTGGGCGTGAGCCGGCACGGGGGTGGGCGGGGTCGGGGCTCCTCTTGTGGACAAGTCGGGTTTGACGTACGTTGGCGCCATGCAAACAACGTTGGCTCAGTCCTCGCCGGAGCCGAAACCAGCCCAGGGGCCGCGTCCGGCGTCGGTTACGGGGATGGGCAGAGACAGCGGTGGGGAGAAGGTGACGCTGATGGACCCGGCCGAGAGCCGGAGCCTGATCGAGGCGCTGTTGCGCTCGGAGGTGTATCAGGAGTACGAGCGGGCTTTTTCGGAGGCCACGGGTCTGGTGGTGTCGCTCCGACCGGTGGAGAGCTGGCGGCTTTCGCATCACGGCAAGCGATACGAAAGTCCGTTCTGCAGTTTGATGTCCGAGCGAAGCCGGTCCTGCGCGGCCTGTCTGCAGGTGCAGGAGCGGCTGGTGGAGATGGCGGTGGAGGGGGCACGGACGATCAACTGTTTCGCGGGACTGAGCGACACGGCGGTTCCCATCCGCTTGGGGAACCAAATCGTCGGATTTTTGCAGACGGGACAGGTTTTTCGGAAGCGTCCCACCCGACAGCAGTTTGCCAGGGTATGTCGGACGTTGGAGGAGTGGGGGCTGGACTGCGACCGGGCGCGCCTGGAGGAGGCCTTTTTCAAGACGCGGGTGGTTTCGCCCCGGCAGCATGAATCGGCGGTGAAACTGCTGACGATCTTTGCGCAGCACCTGGCCCTGATCAGCAATCAGGTGTTGTTGCAGCAGAAGAACGCCGAGCCCCCGGTGATCACGCGTGCCAAGGAATACATCCAGGAGCACATGGCCGAGGATCTCTCGCTCTCGCGCGTGGCCAAGGCGGTGAACACCAGCACGTTTTACTTTTGCAAGATGTTCAAGAAGTACACCGGCATCAATTTCACGGATTATCTGTCGCGCGTGCGCATCGAGAAGGCCAAGAACCTGCTGCTGAATCCGAATCTGCGGGTGAGCGAAATCGCCTTCGAGGTCGGCTTCCAGTCGCTGACGCACTTCAATCGCGTCTTCAAGAAGATCCTGGGACAATCGCCCACGCAGTACCGGGCCCAGTTGGCGGGGCGGTGAGTGTGTTGCCGCGTGATGGCCCTTGCCGGAGAGGGACGGCCCGGCGGGGTCCCGGGCGCGGGCGTACATGGGGAGTGAGTCGGTAAAAGCAAGCGGTTCTGGCGCCGGTTTAAGGTTTCGGTCGCGCCCCTGTGGGCTCCGGAGGCATTTGCAACCCCGTTGTTTCTCCAACCCCATCGCCGGCAGCGACGCCCTCTTGCTACGCCAACCCCCGAACGCTGCGGCGATCGCTCCGGGCCGCACTTCAACCCCTGCGACCGGGTCCCGGCCGGCGCCAGAACCACGTTACGCCCGCAGTGTGGCAGGGGTTGGCGGATGGGGCTTGCCGTCGATTGGCCAACATGCGCCGTTTTTTGGCTTGGGCGTGGGGGAGTCCGGGTGCGAGCGGTGGGCCGGCTCTATGGCCCTGCTCTTTGCCTGGGAGCGGGATCCAGCGGGGGCGTGGTGGCCGGGCTTTACCGGGGGCGCGGAGAAACTGTCCCGCCGGCAAAAACGCGGGCCCCGACCCGGGGTGGGTGAGGGCGGGGCCCGAAAGGTGGCAGCCGTTGGGCGGTTTGTCCGCCCGGCGTGGGTGACGTTTACTGATTGGTTTGTGCCTTGGCGGCGGCTTTCCGTTGTTCTTCTTCCAGGCGTTTGAGGTCTTCGGCCTTGATGACCTCGATCTTGGCGCCCTTGGCGAGTTCCTCGGCGGATGGGACTTTGATGATGTCGCTGGTGACGGGGGCACTGGCGGAAGATGAAGAGGTGGCCGGGGTGGTGATCGAGATCAGCTCGACCTCGAAGATGAGGGTGGAACCGGGCGGGATGTTGGGTCGGCCCACGTCGCCATATGCCAGGTCGGGCGGGATGAACAGCTCCCATTTGGCTCCCGGTTTCATGAGCTGCAGCGCCTCGGTCCAACCCTTGATGACGCCGCTGACATTGAATCGGGCGGGCTCGCCGCGCGTGTAGCTGCTGTCGAATTCGGTTCCGTCAATGAGGGTGCCGCGGTAATGGACGAGAACGGTGTCGGCGGGTTTGGGGCTTTGACCGGCGCCCTCGCGGATGATGCGGTATTGGAGGCCGCTGGGCAGGGTGACCACACCGGGTTTTTTCTTGTTTTCCTCGAGGAAGGCGGCGCCGGCCTTGCGGTTTTTCTCGGCTTCCTGGCGCCGTTTTTCCTGCATTTTTTCCTGCATGAATTTGCTGAACTCGCGCAGCGTGGCGCGCATTTCCTCCTCGGTCATCCGGGTGGGTGCGCCGGTGAGGCTGTCGCGCAGCCCCTGCATGACGATGTCGAGCGAGACCTGGTCGGGTTCGAGGGCGTTGCGTTTCCAGTTGTTGCCCAGGCTCATGCCGAGGGCGTAGCTGATCTTTTCCTTCTCGTCGGTGAAGGCATTGGTGTTCTGGCCGTGCGCCAGGCTTGCGGCCAGGCATACGCCTGCGATCCAGAAACAGATCTGCGTTTTCATGGTTTGCATCGCCGGGATTGTGTGGGTCAGGACCGGCCGGTGCGCAACTGAATTGTGCGGGGCGGCATCCGCGGGCGCGGCGCGGGCCGGTTTGACGGCCGGCCGGATGGGCTAGGCCGGTTCAGGGGTACCAGGCGGGCGGCGGCGGTGGCGGCGGGGAATCCAGGATGCGCCGGATCACGTCGGTGTTTTGCTCGGCGCGATGGGTGTAACTGTCGAGGGAATGGGGCAGTCGGCCCGGGAGCGAAGTCGGGGGCTCGTTGAGGTAATCCAGGCCGACCCTGCGTGCCAGGGCGTGGAGCCTGGCGTTGAGCTCGGGCTGGAGCCGGTGAAGCGGCGCGGTCTGGCCGGCGCACAACACGATGAGCGCGCCTTCCCGGCCCTGGCGCTGTTGGAGCGTTTGCTCCAGCCAGCGGAGGAGGCCGGGATGGAGGGCTTGGAGATTGGCCATGGCCAGCACGACGATGTCGGTTTCCTGGAGACGCTGCGCGGCCCGGGAATGTTCGGGGCCTTCCAGTTCGTCGAGTGCCCACCAAGTGGTGTCGAACTCCACGCGGGCCCAGAAGCGCCGGACCAGGTTGTCGCATGCGCGGGCTGCGCATTGGCGGGCTTCCGGCTGATCGTAGAGGATGGTGATCTGCCACGTTTCGGTGGGCTGGGCCGGTGTGCCGTCGGGTTTCATGGTTCCGGATCGGGCTTTCAAGGTTTCCAAACCGCGGGGTTTGGGGGCTGGCCGCCAGTGTACCATCGCTCATTTCGGCGAATGTGCAAGGGGGCGCTTGCGGGCGGGACAGGTGGCGCGGCGGTGTGGCGTGCGCGGGGGAGGGTGTTGGAGGAGCCGGTTCCAGCGGTGCGAGCCCGGGGCGGCGATCAGTCGTAACGCCACGGGGCGGCCATGGGGAACGCGTTTGGCAGGTGCCGGATTTCGCGGACGCGATCCTGGTCGAGCAGCACCTCCACGATGTCGAAGCGGACCTTGATGCGGGGCCTGCCGATGCGGCGGAGGTACCAGAGGGCGGCGCGCGTGAGTCGGCGTTGGCGGCGGAGATCCACTGCGGCGGCCGGACGGCCCCATTCTTCCGAGGAACGGGTCTTGACCTCGACGAACACCAGACAATCGCCGTCGCGGCAGACCAGGTCCAGCTCGCCGCGTGGGGTGCGGTAGTTGGTGGTGAGACATTGGAGCCCGGCCTTTTCGAGGTGGCGCCGTGCGGCCCGTTCGCCGAGTGCGCCCCTTTGCAGGTGGACGGCCGGGGGACGGCGGCCGGTGAGGCGACTGCGCCAGTGCGCCCACCAGAACAGGATGGTTTTCATGGCCAGAACCGGAGTTGGACAGCCTGCACCGGGGCGAAGGATCTGCGGTGTACGGGGCTGGGGCCGAGCCGTGCCAGGGCTTCGAGGTGTTTGGGGGTGGGATAACCCTTGTGCATGGCGAAGCCGTAGCCGGGATACCGGCGGTCGAGCTCCATCATGAGCCGGTCGCGGGTGACCTTGGCCAGCACGCTGGCTGCGGCGATGGAGTAGCTGCGAGTGTCGCCACCAACGACGGCGGTGGCCGGCACCGGCAGGTTCGGCACGGGCCGACCGTCCACGAGCGCGTGGTCGGGCGCGGGATCCAGCGCCTGGAGCGCCCGGCGCATGGCGAGATGAGTGGCCTGCAGGATGTTCCAGCGGTCAATTTCGTCCGCCTCTGCCGCAGCCACGGCGAACCGGATTTCCGGATGGGTCACGAGCTGTTGGTAGAGCCGTTCCCGCACGGCCGGCGCCAGTTGTTTGGAGTCGTTCAGCCCGGCCAGCTCGGGCGCGACCCGGCCCTCGGCGATCCAGCTTTCCGGCAGTACGACAGCGGCTGCGATGACCGGCCCCGCCAGGGGACCGCGTCCGGCCTCGTCCACGCCGGCGATGCGTCGTTTGCCGGCGTTCCACAGCTGACGTTCCAGTTGCAGGCGCTGGGCAGGTTCGGCTGTTTGTGGCCGGGCCATGGCCGTCTGACCGGTTTGTAGTTCTGGGGGAGCCGCCGTGCAAGTTTGCAGGGTGCGCCGCGGCAGGTTTTGGTGGTGCGTCTGCTGCTTGGCGGCCCTTCAGGTCCGGGCGGTGATCTCGAGCATGCGCTCGATCGGTTTGCGGGCCCGTTCGAGCAGGTCCCGCGGCAGTTCGATCCGCGGGTGCAGCCGCCTCATGCAATCTCGGAGCTTCTCAAGCGTGTTGAGCTTCATGTACTTGCACTCGCTGCAGCGACAGGCGTCGCCCGGCATGCGGTTGACGTCGAAGGTGGGCGCGCAATAGAAGGTCTTGTCCGGGCATTCCTTGCGAAGCCGGTGCAGGATCCCGGATTCGGTGACGATGATGAATTCCTTGTCCGGGCTGGTCTTGCACCACTGGATCATCTTTTCGGTGGAGCAGATCACGTCGGCCAGGTTGCGCACTTCTCGGAGGGATTCGGGATGAACGACCACGCGGGCGTGGGGATGTTGCGCCTTCAACCGCAAGAGGCTTTCGCGGCGGAACTCGACGTGTGCGTAGCAATGGCCCTGCCAGAGGGTCATGGGCCGCCCGGTGATTTCCATGATCCATTGGCCGAGGTTTTCGTCCGGGACGAAGAGGAGGTCGCGATCGGCCGGGGCGGCGCGGACGATTTTCTCGGCGTTACCGCTGGTGCAGATGACGTCACTGAGGGCTTTGACGGCCGCGCTGCAGTTGATGTAGGCGATCGTGTAGAAATTGGGGTTGGTCTTTTGGAGGGCCGCCAGTTGGTCGGCCGGACAACTCTCCTCCAGGGAGCAACCGGCTTCCATGTCCGGCAGGATCACCAGCTTGTCCGGGTTGAGGATCTTGGCCGTCTCGGCCATGAACCGGACGCCGCAAAAGACGATGACGTCCGCCTGTGTCCGGGCGGCCTGCTGCGAGAGGCCCAGGGAATCGCCGACAAAGTCGGCCAGGTCCTGGATTTCCGGGACCTGATAGTTGTGCGCCAGGATGACCGCGTTGAGGCGGCGCTTCAGGTCCAGGATTTCGGCGACCAGCTCCGCTCGGTCCGCGGGCCTGGCGACTCCGGTGGACGCTGCCGAAAGCTGTTGCGGCTCTGCCAGACTGGTTGCTGCCATCGGGGCAAACTAGCCCGGCGGTTCCGGGGCGTCAATGAGACGGGCCGGCGGGCTGCAAGCCGGGACAGTCCGACCCGGGCGGGGAGAGCGGCGCGACCGAGGGGTCTGGCGGCGAGCGGATCTGAAACCTGGTTGGAGGCCGTGTGCTGCCGGAGGGCCTGTTGGCCGGCAGCCGGGGCTGGTGCCGCTGGAGGTTTGGTGGCAGAGTGTCGGGCCTTTTGTTTGCGGGCCGGTCCGGCCGGCGGGTCCTGATCGGCTGCGTTTCTTTGCAGGGGTTGGCCGGAACGGCTTGCCTGACTTGTTTTGAGGGCTGAGAGACCATGAATCCGTGGGTGGCGTTGTGGATGGCGATCCTGTCGGAGGTGGCGGGCACGCTGGCGTTGAAAGCGTCGGAAGGGTTTACGCGCTGGGGCCCCTCGGCGTTGGTGATCGTGGGTTACGGACTGGCATTTTACTTCTTGTCGGTGTCGTTGCGATCCATTCCGGTCGGGGTGGTGTATGCCATCTGGTCGGGGGCGGGTTTGGCTTTGGTCGTGGTGGCCAGCTGGTGGTTGTTCGGTCAACGGCTGGATCTGCCGGCCTTCGTGGGCCTGGTGTTGATTTTGTCGGGGATTGTGGTGCTGCAGTGTTTCTCCCGGGCGGGTGACGGTGCGTGAGGGGCGGCGTGCAATCGCAGCGGGCAAAGGGTGGGCACGGGCGTGGTCGGGCGCACGCGCGGGTGCTGGCGAAACGGCTGTGTTGTCCTTGTGTGGATCGGGCGGTGCGTTTAGGTTCGGCGCATGATCCAGGGCAGGTGGGTCGGTGGTCTGTTGGCACTGCTGGGTGGGGTGTGGCTGGCGGGCGCGGTGTCGCCCATCGAGGACAGTTCCTTTGGCCACCGTCTTCCGGGGTCTGCAGCATGCGCGGTCTGGTGGTGCGAGGGTACGTACAAGGTGGGGCGACAGCGTGCCCTGCCCTTGGGGGAGACGAGCCGGGTGACGATCGAAGCGGCCCGCAACGAGTATGAGCCTTTTCAGCTGGTGTTGTATCCGGCCGGGCCCCTCAGCAACGTCGTGGTGCGCGTTGAGGACTGGGTGCGGAAAGGCGGCGGTGGATTGCTGGCTTCGACGAACGTGGAGGTGAGGCTGGTGGAGTATGTCCCGGTGACCCTGCCGTCGGACGCAGGCGGGTCGGCCGGGTGGTATCCGGACCCTTTGGTCCCCGTTCCGGCCGGGCTGCGCCTGGAACCCGGACAGCACCAGCCGTTCTGGGTCACGGTGTATGTACCCAGGACACAACCGTCGGGAGAGTACGAGGGCCGGTTGCTCATCGAGGCGGAGGGGTGGACGGCGCCCTTGGTGGTTGCAGTCAACCTGCGGGTGTTCGATTTCACCTTATCGGACGTCACCCACACCCGCACGCTCTACGACGTTGCCGTGCCCGGGAGGTGGCACGGTCCGCTGACGGATGCCGAACGGGAAGCGGTCTGGGACCTCTACATGAAGAATTTCCGGCGGCACCGCGTCTCCCCCCAGTGGCCCCAACGTTATGCGCCCTTGGCGTGGCAGTGGGGCGTGGGAGGTTTTCTTTATGATTTTTCGGCCTTCGACCGGGCGCTTTCGCGCTACCTGGACGAGTTCGGTTTCAACACGTTCGTGTACCTGGACGAGCCGTGGAGCTTGTTCGGACATGATCGGTTCACTTCCCCATACAACTCGCTTTTCACGCTGCTGGTTTCGGGGATCGCCTCGCATCTGAGGGCCAAAGGCTGGATGGAGAAGGCGTGCGCGTATTGGATTGATGAACCGGCGAACGATTTGTTGCCGTTCGTGCGGGATGGGATGCATGTGCACCTGTACGCTGCGCCGGATCTGCGCCGGTTGCTGACGCGGGAACCGTTGCCGGAATTGTACGGTTTGGTGGATCTGTGGGTGCCGCTGGCCGTGATCAGTGTGTTCAACCTCACCGCACCGCGGTGGTTCGAACGGATGGCGGCGGGCGAGGAGGTTCCGTGGTACGTGGCCACGTACCCGAAATGGCCGGTGCCGAATTACTTCATTGATCATCCGGCGTATTCCCATCGCATTCGCTTCTGGCTGGCCGAGCGATACGGCATCCGGGGCGATTTGTACTGGGACGTCAACTGGTACCTCGACCGGGAGTTTCAGCCGATCAACCCTTGGACCCAGACGACCGTCACCAACGAATTCGGCCAGCCGATGGGCAACGGTGACGGTGTGCTGGTGTACCCGCCGGTGCGACAGCCGCCGACCAACCCGGTGGTCGCGGGGCCGATTGATTCGATTCGGTGGGAACTGATCCGTGAGGGGTTGGAAGATCGGGAGTACTTCTGGCTGCTCGGCGCGCTGGCGGAGCGCGGTGCATTGCGTTGGGGTCCGGATCATCCTGCCGTTGCGGGCGCCGGGATCGTTCGTACACAGGCACTGGCCCTTGCGGCGCCGGCCCTGACCAATGCAGGGGGAGATCCCCAGGCATTGTACGCGGCCCGTCGGGCATTGGCGGCCGCGATCGAGAGCCTCGTTACGGGTGAACCGTGGTGGGTGGAGGAACCGGTCTCGCGCGTGGTGGAACCCGGGGAAGATCTGGTGCTGCGGTGCGAGGCGTTGGGCTGGCCCCAGCCGGTTTATCTTTGGATCAAGGACGGGTTGCCGGTCGGCGCGACTTCGGAGGGGCGTCTCCGTCTTGCCGCCGCCGATGCGACAACGTTGGGAGATTATGTCGTGGTGGCGAGCAACCTGTGGGGTTCCATCACCAGTCGGGTCGCGCGCGTCCGAGGCGCCTGGGAGGAGAGGCCTCAGATCGTCACGGACCCGAGGTCGGCGGCGGTGCAACTCGGAAATCCGCTGGTTTTGACGGTGGTGGCGGTGGGACGCGAGCCGTTGACCTACACGTGGTTCAAGGACGGGACGCCGGTGGTGAGCGACGGACCTGCCGGTCCGGCGTTTCTCCGGAGCAACGTGGTTGCGACCGCCTCAGGTGATTATTGGGTGGTGGTGACCAACGGCCAGGGCGCCGCAACCAGTGGCGTGGCCAGGGTGGTGGTGACGTGGGACGGGCAAGGCTTGCCCGTCCTGCCGACGAACGCAGTGTGGCGGTACGACAGTCGCGGGATACCGCTCGGTCCCGGATGGTGGGACGACGCAGCGACCAACACGAGCTGGAGCGCCGGTGTGGCACCGTTTGGTGAGAACCTGCCCGGTGTGGTCACCAGCCTGGCGGGCGAGGACGGGACCTTGGCGCCCACGGTGTATTTCCTGACGGACCTTGTCCTGCCGGAAGTGGAGCTCTCCCGGTATCGCGCCCGTTTGTACTGTGACGACGGCGCGGTGGTTTACGTGAACGGACGCGAGGTTTTCCGGCTGAATCTGCCGGAGGGATGGTTGGAGCATGGTCAGTCCGCGCTCGGGCCGGTGGACGCTGCCCCGTCGGAGGCGGAGTTCGATTTGCCTGCGGAGGCCCTTCGTCCCGGTACGAATCATCTGGCCGTTCAATTGCATCAATACACGGCATCACTGCAGCCGGTGGGTATCTGGCCGTTCGACGAGCCCGAGCCGCCCTGGCAGCGGTTGGAGGGGGGCCTGGCCTGGGTGCGAGTGGGCACAGGGGTCGTCGCGGGGGTGGGCCGGTGGGTGGGCTGCGTTTCCAACGCGGCTGCCGCCGACAGTTGGTTGGAGTTGCCGGAGGTGCCCGGTGTGAGGACCGACCGGCCATTCACGGTGGGCGGATGGTTTCGGTGGTACCACGGGACCATACCGGGTGCGACCCGCACGGCCCTTGGAAAACCGGGCGAGTTCCGGCTCTACTACGCGGGCACGACTCTCAATCGTTACCGTTTCCGACTCGGTTCAGTCGAGGTGCAGGACCAAACGTCTGGGACACTCCCGGGGCAGTGGCGTCTGGTCATGGCCTGGTATGACGGTACCCGTGCGTGCATCCAGATGGACAATGGCCCGGTGTACAGCGTTCCGGCGGAGGCATCTCAGGCCACGACGAACCCGTGGGTGGCGCTGCAGCTGGAGCCGGGTGCGGGCCCGTTCTCGGCCGATGACGTCTTCATCTTTCCCCGGGTGCTTTCGCCGGCCGAGCGGACGGCCATCTATCAGCTCGGCGTACGGCGGTTCGTCACCAACCTCATGGAGAGCACCGTGGCGGATGCGTGGTTCGATCTGGAGGTCGTCCGACTGCTCGCCAGTCCGCCGCGGTTTTTCCAAGGGCCGCAGCATCTGATTCGCTTCGAGGGCGAATCCGCCGGGTTCAGGATGATCGCCAGGGGAACCTCGCCCATTACGTATCAGTGGCTGTTCAATGGCACACCCTTGGCAGGGGCCACGCAGGATCTGTTGTTCCTCAGCGGGCTGAGGGCGAGCGACTCCGGTGAGTACACCCTGGTGGCCACCAATTGGGCCGGTGCAGCCACCAGCGCACCGGTGCGCCTGACCGTGTATGCGAAACCCCGCTTGGAAGTCGCCCCCGAGCCGGACGGTTCGGGTTGGCGGTTTCGTGTGCCTGCGTTGCCCGTCGCCGGGACGCTGGAAGTTTCGACAAACCTGCAGGATTGGGTGCCGCTGGGGCCGTTACCGCCGGGCTTGTCGGGCACGAATTGGTTTCTCCCCGTTTCCCCCGATCGCCCGGCGGAGTTCTATCGGATCCGGTTGAACCGGTGATGGGGCAGTCCGTGGGCGTCGTTTCTCACAGCCCCCCGCGCATCGGCCGGCGGAACCACAGCCACGTGGCGGTCTTGCCGTGCCGTTGGCGGTGGGCGGGGTCTGACGCCCTGGCGGCGCACCGCACCGTCAGAAGTTGATCGCGATCAATTTGAGACCGGCGGGCGCACCCGTGACGACGTCGCGAACCAGGTTTTGTTCTCCGGACCCGGCCGATTCCGGGGCCCAAGGGTTGAGGAGCTGAAGGGGATGTGCCGAGCGAGCTGCCTGGACCAGGATACCACTGCAATGTCGGCGGCCCACCGTGACCTCATTGGGCCGCGCCGGCCGTTCAATAGCGGAGGCGCTGAGCTCCCGGGTCAGGCGGTTGACGAGCACGTCCGACAGCGATGCCGATCCCACACCGCCGCCGACCCGGAATTGTTCGGGCGTTTGAGCGGATGAGGAGCTGGTCTGGGGAGCAGCCGCTTCGGTGGCAGGGGGGGCGGCGATCGCGTGGGTGGACCCGGGTTCGGTCGCGGCGGTGCGGGCAGCGGCGACTCCGAGACTCAGGCCCAGCACAAGGATGAGTGATTTGACTTTCATGGCCTCAGCTCTCCGCCGGCAATTTCCGCCCGGGACGGTGATCCGTCAAACCCGGGTGGAGAGGCGAAAAGGCGGAAAAGCAGGCGTTCTGCCGGACGGGCCTGTGCGACGAGCTGAGAGGAAACCGAACGGGACGGTTGGGGCGGGGTGAACGCGGTTGTCTGCCGTGGTCGGGGTGCGCCGGGGTGAGGGACGGGAAAGTGGGGCGGTCGGGGTGGGGACAGAATGTCCCAGGGGCCGAGGGCCGGCCTTGACGGGTGGTGGGGTGAAGTCATAGATTAGGGGTGCGGTCAACAGCGTGCTGGGATACCAGCGGGTGGAAGTCGGAAGATTCGCATCTGCCGACTTTTTTGTTCTCCGGATGCGGCTGACCGCCGGAGAGATGCGATATGAACGTGGATTTGCTGCCATTGCTGGACTACTACGAGCGTGAGAAGGGCATCAGCCGCGAGCGAATGCTGGCGGTGGTGCACGACACGCTGTTGTCTGCCGCGAAGAAGGCGGTGGGGCCGGCCCGGGAACTTCGGGTGGAGATCGATCCCAAGACGGGGGAGATCCGCGCGTTTGCGCGGTTGATCGTGGCGCAGCGGGTGGTTTCCAAACACGACCAGATCTCGCTGGCGGAGGCTCAGAAAATCAAGCCGGACGCGCAGGTGGGCGACGAGGTGGAAGTGGAGGTGACGCCCACCGATTTCGGCCGGATTGCCGCGCAGTACGCCAAGCAGTGGATCCTTCAGAACATCCGGAAGATTGAGAAGGAACTGATCTACACCGAGTTCAAGGACCGCGTGGGTGACATCGTCGCCGGCACGGTCCGCCGTTTCGAGCGATCCGATGTGATCCTGGACCTGGGCCGGTATCAGGCGATTCTGCCCAATCGGGAACGGGTCCCCACTGAGGAGTACCAGGTGGGCGACCACATCAGGGCCTTTGTGAAGGCGGTGGAACAGGGACCGCAGGGGCCGGAGATCATCCTGTCGCGGGCGGACCCACGTTTTGTGGTGAAATTGTTCGAGATGGAGGTGTCCGAGATCCGGGATCACACCGTGGAGATCAAGGGCATCGCGCGGGAACCGGGCTTTCGCACCAAGCTGGCGGTACACAGCCGGGATGAAAAGGTGGACCCGGTGGGGGCATGCGTCGGCCTGCGGGGCCAGCGCGTGAAGAACATCGTCCGCGAACTGAACAACGAACGGGTGGACGTGATCCGTTGGTCGCCGGACATCCGGGTTTTTGTGGCCAACGCGCTGGCACCGGCCAAGATCAAGGCGTTTGAGGTGGACGAGGCCCGGCGTCGGATCAAGGTCATCACGACGGAAGACCAGCTCTCCCTGGCAATCGGCAAACGGGGCCAAAACGCCCGTTTGACGGCCAAGTTGACCGGTTGGCAGGTGGACATCGAAGCCGAGGCCATCGTGGTCAAGGGATTCGAGGAAAAGGTGGCCGAGGCTGTGGAAGCCCTGGCCGCCATCCCGGGCATCAGCCGGGAACAGGCCGACATCCTCGTGCACCACGGACTGACCCGGTTGGAAGACCTCCTCCAAGTGGAACCGAGCGACTTGGAAGAGATCCCCGGGATCGCCGATCAGGCGACCGCCATCTTGGAGGCCGCGCGTGCGGAGGCTCAACGCCGGACCATCCCACTGGGCCAGGACACCCAAACCGGAGCAACCGGCGGGACCGGCGGCTCGTGAAGTCAACCGGCTTTGGGATTGGCCGCCTTGCCGCGCTTTGTTAGCCTGCTCCACTCGAGGCCGCGCAGGCCGGGAGTTTGGACGATTTGAGATTTTATGCCGGTTCGCATTTACGAGATTTCGCGGCGGCTCGGTCTGGACAACAAGGAAGTCCTGGCCAAGGCCAAGGAATTGGGCCTGACCGGGGTGCGCGCCGCCAGCAGCACGCTTGACAAGATTACCGCGGAGTACTTCGAGTCGGAGCTCCGGAAGATCTTTGCCGATCGCATCGCCGCCCGGCAATTGGCCGAGGCGGAGGCTGCGGCCCGTGCCGCTGCCGCCGCCGCCGCGGCGGCGGCCGTGGAAGAGCCGCCGGCCCAGGAAGCCAAAACGGAGGAGTCCGCCCTCCCCGCAACCGTCGAGATTGCCGCGGAACCGGGCCCTGGCGGAACCGCCGCTCCCGCCGCGGCCGGGGCCTCCTCTGCACCCGCCGTGTCCGAGCCGGCTCCCGCCGAGGCTCAACCTGTGTCTCTCCCGCCTCAGCCTGCTGCTGAGCCTCCCCCGCCGGCTGCGCCGGCGGCGGCCGAACCGGCTCCCGCACCCGTGACGACTGCCGAGCCCGTCCCTGCGGCTGGTCCTCCTGCAGTTGCGCAAGCGCCCGAGAAGAAGGAGGAAATCCCGTCCATTGGTGAGGTTGCTCCGGCGGCGGCCGAGAGCGCCGGTGTACCGCCTGTCCCCACAGCCGAAACTCCGGCGCCGGCCGGGGCCGTTCCGCAACCGGCTGCCCAACCGGAAGGGTCTGCGGCCTCCACGGTGCCGACCGCGGCCAAGGAAGTGGGCCCGGCGCGCACGGGTGAGCCGGGCCGGGAGTTGCCCACTGCGGCCAGCGCTGGCACTGGCGAAAGGGCCGCTCAGGAAAGCGCGGGTACCGATGCCGCGAGTGCGGCGCCGGCTGCGCCTGTGCCTCCTCCACCTCCTGCACCGCCTCCTCCGCCGCCGAAACCCAAGGTGGGGGACAAGATCGGTTTCATCCCGTTGCCACCGCGGCCCCAGGCCAAGAGCGGGCCCAAGGCGCCGCCGCCCAAGCCGGCTCCAGCTGCGCCTCCCAAGCCGCAGCCGGCGAAGGCCCCGGCCGGGAGGTCGGCTCCTGCGCCGTCGGCGTCGGTCGCGGCCGCGGCCGCCATTCGAGTGGTCGCCCCGGCTGCCCGGGACGACAAGGAAAAGGCCGTTCCCAAGCCTGCCCAGCCTGCGGTCGGGCGGCTGGCCAAGGTGGAGGTGCCTCCGAACGCTCCGTTGATCAGCTTGAAGCCGCCGATCACCGTTCGGGCCTTGGCTGAAAAGCTGAATCAGAAGGCCTTCAAGATCATAGCGGACCTGATGGACCTGGGCGTGTTTGCCAACGTCAATCAGACGATGGACGCCGACTGTGCCCGGGCCATCTGCGCCAAATACGGGTACCGCTTCGAGGTGGAGAAGCGGGAGCGTCATGCCCCGGCGGCCGCTCCCCAGCCCCGTAAGAAGGTGGAGCTGGATCCGACCGATCGGCCGGAGGACCTTCGGCCACGGCCGCCGGTGGTCACGGTGATGGGGCACGTGGACCATGGCAAGACCACGTTGCTGGATGCCATTCGGAAGTCCAACGTGGCGGCCAAGGAGGTCGGTGGGATCACGCAGCACATTGGTGCCTACACCATTTCGTTTCCACATCCGGAGCGGAAGGGCGAGCTGGCGCAGATCACCTTTTTGGACACGCCGGGCCACGCCGCCTTCAGTGCCATGCGTGCCCGCGGGGCGAACGTGACGGACATCGTGGTGTTGGTGGTGGCGGCCGACGACGGTGTGATGCCCCAGACCATCGAGGCGTTGAACCATGCGCGTGCGGCCGGGGTGCCGATCATCGTGGCCATCAACAAGATGGATCATCCCCAGGCCAACCCGATGAAGGTCCGGCAGCAATTGCAGGAGCACGGGTTGGTCCCCGACGACTGGGGCGGGGACACCATCTTCGTGGAGGTGTCGGCCCTGACAAAGAAGGGCGTGGACAAGCTGCTGGAGATGATCCTGTTGCAGGCGGATCTGCTGGAACTGAAGGCCAATCCGAACCGGCCGGCGGTGGGGAACATCATCGAGTCCGGGATCACCCCGGGCGGTCCCACGGCCACGGCCCTGGTGCGGAAGGGGACGCTGCGTGTGGGAGATGCCCTGTTGTGCGGGCCCTACCACGGCAAGGTGCGTGCCCTGATCAACGAGGAGGGCAAACGTCTGAAGGAGGCCGGTCCCTCGATGGCTGTCAAGGTCCTCGGCTTGAACGGGGTGCCGGAACCGGGGCTGGAGTTCACCGTGGTGGAGGACGAGCGGAAGGCACGCGAGCTGGCCGAACAACGCCAGGAGGCCCTGCGTGCGCAGGCCGCTGAAAGCCGGGCCAAGGTGACCTTGGAGAACCTGTTCCAGGTGCTGGACGCCCAGCAGGCCAAGGTGCTCAAGCTGGTGGTCAAGGCCGATACCCAGGGATCGGTGGAGGCCATTGTGGACGCCCTCAAGAAGATCGACTCGGAGAAGGTCAAGCTGGAGATCATTCACAGTGCGGTGGGGACGATCACCGAGTCGGACATTTTGCTGGCCTCGGCTTCGAACGCGGTGGTGATCGGATTTCACACCCGGGTGGACACCGGGGCGCAGGAGGTGGCCAAGCGCGAGGGCGTTCAGATCAAGCTGTATTCGATCATTTACGAGCTGATCGATCAGGTGCGCGAGGCCATGGCCGGTTTGTTGGAGCCGGTGACGCGCGAGGTGGTGTTGGGAACGGCCGAGGTCAAACAGGTGTTCCCGCTTTCCAAGGGACCGCCGGTGGCCGGCTGCATGGTGTTGCAGGGGCGTGTGACCAGGGGGCGCGTCCGCGTCCGCAGGCGCAAGGACATCGTGTACGAGGGCAACGTCCAGTCCATCCGCCGGTTCCAGGACGAGGTGTCCGAGGTCCGGGCCGGGCTGGAATGCGGCATTCGGTTGGACGGGTTCGGCGACTTTCAGCCGGGGGACGTCATCGAGTGCTATACTGTGGAGAAGGTGGCCCAGACGCTGTGAGGTCGGGCACCGCGATCGTCGGGTGCCCGCCCTGACGGGTCGGGCGGCGGCCACCGAGACAAGGCGTTCGACATGTCCTCGTATCGCATCGAACGGATTCGCGAGCTGCTCAAGCGTGAGATCGGCTCGGTGATTCGCCGGGAGTTTCCGGTGGAGGAACTGGGCCTGGTCTCGGTCAATGACGTGGAGGTGTCGGGCGATCTGCGCCATGCCACCGTCTACGTGAGCATCCTGGGCACGGCCGAGCAGCAGAAAAAGAGCGTGCGCCGGCTGCAGGAGCAGCGGTGGCGCATCCAGGATTTGGTGGCTCGCTCGGTCGTGTTGAAGTACATCCCGGTGCTGCGGTTCGTGGTGGACGATTCCATCGCCCGCGGCAACCGCGTCATCCAGATTTTGGAGGAACTGGAGCGGGGCCAGGAAGCCCCGCCGTCCGAATCCAACCCGTGAAGGCAATACCTCGTGTGGTGGCGCGCATCCTGGAGGTCCTCCGGGACGCGCGGCGCGTTTGTGTGGTCGGTCATTTGCGGCCCGACGGAGACTGCATCGGTTCCCAACTGGCGCTGGCCCTTGCGCTGGAGGCCCAGGGCAAGCACGTCACCTGTTGGAACGAGGATGCCGTTCCGGAAAAGTACCGGTTCCTGGACCCTGACGGTCGCATCCAGAAACCGCGCCCGGGCGAGGTGTTCGACTGTGTGGTGGCCACGGACGCGGCCAGTCTGGAACGGTTGGGCGCCGGTGTCCTGGCCGGGATTGCCGAACGACGCTGCCTGATCAACATCGATCACCACATCAGCAACACGCGTTACGGCGACATCAACTGGGTGGTGCCCCGCCAGCCATCCACCGGCGAGCTGATCCATCGCCTCCTCCGGGCGGCGCGCTGGCCGATCACCCCCGCCATTGCAGACTGCCTGTTCACGGCCATCTCCACCGACACGGGGTCGTTCCAGTACCCCACCACCCTGCCATCCACGTATCACGTGGCGGGCGAACTGGTGGCCAGCGGGGCCAACCTGGCCCGCATCTGCCACGAGGTGTATCAGAGCTTCCCACTGACCCGTGTCCGACTGCTCAAGCGCGTCTACAGTCGGTTCCGACTGACCGCCGACGATCAGATCGCCTACTGTTGGATTTCCCGGGCCGACATTGCCCGGTCGGGAGCCGACCCGGCCGACACGGAGGGGATCATTGATCATCTTCGGGCGATTGAACCGGTGGTGGTGGCCTGCCTCTTCGAGGAATATGAACCCGGCGTGGTGCGGGTCAGTTTGCGGTCGAAGTCGGATCGGGTGGACGTGGGGGCCGTGGCCGCCCAGTTCGGCGGCGGGGGGCATCCGGCTGCCGCCGGGGCGCGGATTCCCGGCACCCCTTTGTCGGTGCGGAGGCGCGTGCTGGCGGCCTTGAAAAAGGCGCTGCTGAACCATCAGCCGGGGCAGCCCGCCGGGAAAAAGAGGTCGGCCCGGCTGGCTCGCGCCGCGTGAGGGGGCAACGGGCTTGCACCCAGCCGGCGGGTGCGGATCCGCACTGCCCTTCAACGCCCGCGGGGGCGGGAGTCCGGCACCGGGGCGGACCGTCAAGCCGGACAGAACCGGCCGACCGCGGGGCCGCGCAGGGGCGTGGTCGGCTTGGGCCCGAAGGGCGCAGGTGGAGCTTCTTCTGCGGCCGATGCTCCGGCTTTGTGCGCCTGCGTTCAGAACTCGGGCAATTGACGGCGGGCCTGCCGGAGGTCTTTCCCACCGGGCGGCGTGGGTCGGATCAGCAGGGTGCTGCAGTAGCTGCGGATCTTCGGGCCCAGGAACGAGGCTTCGAACACTTCCTGCTGGATCATGGGCAGCGTGGGGAAGAAGTTGCTGCCGTAAACCTCCTGCTGATACCGGCGCATGGCCCGCACCTCGGCCTGCGTGTACATGCGGGCATTCAACAGGGCCAGAACAGCGATGAGCACGCAGGCGAATCGCAACATGCCCGCCCCCATGCCGAGGTAGTACTCGCCCCGCCCGAACAGATCGCTGCTGGCCAGTTTGCCGCCGAGCAGCCTTTTGCCCAGCGAGAACAGGGCCATCACCCCCAGGGCCGTGAGGATGTAACCCAGAACATAGCAGGTCAGCAGACCGAATGGACTGTTGGCCGACAGCCAGTGCCCCACCGGTTCGTAGGCGCGCCCGGCCACCAAAACGATGACCAACCATTTGCACAGGGGCAGTGCTTCCCCAGACATGCCGTTTTTCTGACCGCGCCAGATGCCCAAAAGCAGGACAGTGACCACGGCCAGGTCAAACCAGTTCAAAGGCAACGGACCTGCTGTCATAAGCCTTTCCACCGCTGATTCACCGGAGAGCCAGAATCGTGCCAGATTGCACCTCCGGGGCATCAAAGAGTGAGGTGAACCCTTCGCAGTCGAGCCCGATCAAGCAAGATCAACCGGTGAGGGGTTGGGAACTTGCGGACAGGCGGCGTGGAGGCCGCGGGCAGGACGGGGTGAGAACGCGTCGGAACGAGCGGGTCCCTTCGGGCGGGTGGCACCGGCCCGGTCAGGTGGCACCCCACCGCGGATGGGAAAAAAGGCTCAAGGCGGCGCAATGCAGCAGGACCAGTTGCTGGATGGAATAGATCTGGAGCGGAAAATCCCATCGGGCGTGCAGGAGGCAGCCGCCCAACGCCACAGCGTAGAGCAGCGGTAGGCGCCAACTGGTGATCACTCCGCCGGGCAGGAGATACCGCACCCACACCCATCCAAAGGCCAGAAGGAGCAGGCCCATGCCCACCCGGCCCCAGGTCACCCGGTACTCCAGCCAGTCGTTGTGGAGCTGGGCGGGCCAGTATTCCTCGGTGGATTTGCGATAAAGTTGAAAGACCGGGCCGAGCGTGCCGGGGCCGGTGCCGAACCAGGGAAAATCGCGGGCCATCCGACGCGCGGTGTCGTACATGGTCTCGCGCTGGACCCAGCCCTCGTCGAGGGTCTCGAACCGCTGGAACAACGCCTGCCCGCCGAGCCACAGTCCGAGCCCCACGCTGAGCCCGCCGAATCCCAGCATGGCCAACCGGACGCGCGCCCTGCGGCTGCGCCAGCCGACCCAAAAGATCACCAGGACAGCGATCATCGCCCCGACGGCCACCGCCGCCCCGCCCCGGCTGAGTGAAAAGACGCTGGTGGCGGCCATCAAGCCGGCTGCGGGCAGCAGGCCATGATAGGCGCGACTGTAACGGACGCGGCCCGAGTTGCTGTCGGTGCGCCGTTGGAATCGGCGCAGGTGATGGAGTCGCCACCACAGGCCCAGGGTCACCGGCCAGACGAGGTTCAAGTACTGCGCGCCGTTGGACCGGTAGTTGAACGGGCCCAGTTGGGCTTCCGGCACGGCGTTGAGGCGGGGCCGGACCAGCCAGAGCAGTTTTTCGGTTCCGCTGGCCCGTTGGAGCAGTGCTTCCGCAGCCAGGATTGCCCCGTTGAGGCTGAGGACCCCCAGCAGGAGCTGCAACCGCCGGGGCACCAAAAGTCCGGCGTTTCCGTCTGGGTCCCACCGATGGAGTTCGCGGCGATCGGCCATGGTTTTGCCGAGCAACCAGTCCCGGGCGGCCCAGAACCAGCAGGCCAGGGCCAGGACCCGGGCGAAGGTTTGCCAGGAACGACTGGCGTCGTAACTGTGCGGGAGCCAGCGGACAAACGCCCGGCGGTACTGGAAGGTTCCCAGCTCGGGATCGTAATCGGCGCGGGCGTTGAGGGCAGAGAGGGCGCAGTAGGTGAGGATCAGCAGGGTCAACACGCCCAGCGTGGGGGCCCAAACACGGGCCAGGTGCCCGGCAATCGCCGGCGAGGGATGACGCGATTCCCACCGCGGCGGCTGGTAGCCGAGGAACCATCGGAGGCCGAGCTTCACCAGCAGGAGTGCGCCCGCGGCGTAGCCGGCAGCGTTGAGCGCGGTGATGGCCCACGCCGGGGTTCCGCCGAACGCCCAAGGGGCAAAGAGGACGGCTGCGATCAGGATGGCGCCCGAGGCGCGATCCAGACGGTCGTGCCAGAGGGCCGTGCGCAGCCCTGCCCGCGGCGGTGGGATTTCCGTGGCCGATGTGACCGGCATGGCGTGGCGATTGAACCGATCCGCGGGGCGGGTCACAAGTGTGAATCCGGGCACATGTCGTTCGAAACGCAAGGGGCATGCGATCGGGACACAACGGGTGGCCGGTCGTGTGGCCGATTTCCGGGCGTGGGCATCCGGCGGATGGAGTGACCTGCCGCGGACGACATCGCCCCGGGCGGCGGGATCTTTCGCGTGGTGTAGAGACAAGGCGGCAAAAATTTGTTGCACTGCTCCCGGGTGGCGGTTACTTAGGCCATAGAATGAACGGCCGAAGAATCGGCACAAAAAAGAAGGAACCAAACATCGAAACGAAGGACCAACAACTGAAGAGGGTGTCTTGAGCCGCCCTTTTTCTTCCAACCATTCGTCGGGTCGCGGCAACTTCGTCCGGGTGAACGGGAAGATCCGTGCCCGGGAAGTCCGCGTGATTGGTATTGATGGCAAACAGATCGGCATTCTCCCGCTGGGCGATGCTCTGACATTGGCGCGCCAGCACGGGGTGGATCTGGTGGAGGTGGCGCCGAACGCCGATCCGCCGGTCTGCCGGTTGATTGATTACGGCAAGTACCGTTACGAACAGGCCAAGCGGGAAAAGGAGGCCCGGAAGCACCACCACGCCAACAAGGTCAAGGAGATTCAGCTCAGCGCCAAGATTGACCCGCACGACCTGGGCGTGAAGGCGATGCACGCCATTGACTTCCTCTGCGACGAGATGAAGGTCAAAGTGGCATTGCGCTTCCGGGGTCGGGAGATGGCTCACACGGAGTTCGGATTCCAGGTGGTGCAGAAGTTCCTGGAGAAGATTGCCCCGTGGGGGCATCCGGACTTCGAGCCGAAGTTGAACGGGAGAAACATCGTGGTGATGGTCAGTCCCTGGCCGCGTCACAAGCGGGCCAAGCACCCGCGAGAAGCGGAGGCGGAGGCTGCCGCCGGGACCCGGGCGGAAGTAGGACAGGCCGACTCGGGCGGCAAGGGCGGCGCGCCGGCCGAGCCCGAGGACGGGAAAAGATCGGACTCTTCCCCGGGTTCGGCGGAGCCTTCTTCCCAGGCCGGGCAGGGCTTTGGCAACAACCCGTTCAATCAACTCGATCTGGACCGGGCCTGATTTGGGCGGCCGTCAGGTTGACCGGGCGGGCGTGCCGGTGCGGCTTTCCAGCGCTGCGGGAAAGGGGCAGCCGTCGCACCGGGCGTTGGCGTGGTCGCAGAAATCCCGCAGGATCTGGATGAGTCCCTGCTGAACGGCGGCGCGGGCACATGTGCCCCGTAGGGCCCGACCGGCCAGGAGCCGTTGGCGGGCCAGACGGAAGGCGGCGTTGTCGGCTGCAGGCGGCCAGGCCAGATAGCGTTCCAGAACCCGGTTCCACAACGGTTCATGCCCGGCGGCTCGCGCCCGGGCGCCCAACCAAGGGAGAACCACGTTGACGGCCAGCTCAGTGGCCCGGGCGGCACCGATCCAACCCTCGGCCGGGGCGCGTCCGGTGGAGCGAAGGGTCCAGCACCGGGACCAGAATCCCGGCTGTTTCGGTTGCATGAGTTGGAGGAGACCGGGCACCAGCGCCCGTGGCGGCAGGTCGCGGGTGATCCATTGCTCCAGGCGCCGGATCCAGGCAGGGTCCGCCGACCAACAGGCCGCGAGGGCGAGCCGGCGCTCGGGGTGATTGGCGGGGCGCACGCCGTGCAAGTGCCAGGCCGTCCGTGGCAGCGCGCAGTCTTCCAACGCCGCGCGGTCGCGCCACCAGATGTCCCAGAGCCTGCGCAGGAACCGGGCTGTTTCCGGTGGTAGGGATCGGGTTTCCTCGGGCAACAACCCGGCCAGGCCGAGCAGCCGGGCTTGGAGCGTTTCACATCGCGCCTGCGGTTCCCACCATCGGTCGCGCCGCTCGGCCAGCCACAGCATCGGCCAGGTGTTGTGTTTGTAGCCCAGGCCGCGGAACAGGCCTTCCCAGAGTGCCTGTTCCCATCCCACCACTCGCGCGCGGGCCTGGAAGTGGAGGACCTTGGCTTCCAATCGTGCCAGGCCGGCCTCTTCCAGGACCGACTCCAGCTCGCCCGGTGAGAGCCGGCTCAGCGGGCTGCAGCAGGCCCCTCGCAGATGTTCGGGCCAGACCACATGCTCGCCACGGTCCAGCCAGAGCATGAGTTCTTCCAAGGGCGCATCCAGGCAGTCGTGCACGGCCAGCGTGAGCGGGGCTTCCCGGTTTCCCGGGCTCTTGCCGGGTTGCGACGGGTCCGGCAGGTCCCACACCACGTGCAGGATCACTCCGGTGAACCGGGGATTACGATCATGGCCGTGGCTGTGCCAACCGCTGGCGTGGACATCCACTTCCACATCGCCCTGTCGGACGGGGCCGCCTTCGATCCGAATCAGGGCCTTTTCAAAGTCGGGCCCGCCTTCGGGCCGGGGGAAACCCGGGTGAACGACCTCGATGGAGCGTCCGTCGCTGGTTTGGAGCCGGTCGCGCAAGAGGCGCTGATGCAGCCAGACGGCTTGAAGCAACCGTTCGGACGGCAGGCCATGGTCTTCGCGAAGGCCCTCGCGCCGGCCCGCATGTTCGCGAATCTGAAAGTACCAGTGGGGGTGTTTCGGCACAGACCAGCTTGTGAGGTGGGGAGGGTCGGTCTGTCAAGGCCGCGGTGGGCACGCGAACGGGGGGCGTCCGGTCCGTTCGAGCCCTGCACGGGAATTTCTTGGGGGGACTCGGGGAACGGACGGTTCCCGTCCGGGTGCGCGATGGATGGACCGGCTCCGCTGACGGTCCTTTGTGAACACGCCCGTGTCGGGGGCCGTCAAAGGGGGAGCTGGATGCAGGCGTGCCCCCCGGCGGGCTCCGGAGGGATCCTGCCGGTTCATGGGACGTGGGCGGAAGGGGCGGGTGCCGGCTGCGAAGCCGCGGCGGGCGACCGGCCCGTGCCGCAACCTTGAATTTGCCGCAGGGTTTTTAGAGACGTGAGAACGATGCGTGTAAAAGGGCGAGCGGCGGGGGATGATGTGCCCGGGCGGCGGCCTGCGGGGCAGAGTGCCGGATGGGACGGGATGCGTCTGCGGCGGGCGGCCGTCCGGATGGTGTTGTGTGGGATGCTGATGCTGCGGGTGTCTGCGGCCGTGTCCGAGCCGGACGACATCCGCCGGGACGCCACGGTTCGTGCCATCGAACGGGCGCTGCCCACGGTGGTGAACATCGCCACAACCCGGATCGTGGAGTATCGGGATCCGTACCAGGACCTGTTTTATCAGTTCTACGGTCGGCGGGCGCCGGTGGAACGGCGGGAGGAACCGAGCAGCATAGGGTCCGGGGTGCTCATAGACGAGGAGGGCTACATCCTGACGAATTTTCATGTCCTGCGCCGGGCCTCGCGCGTGTATGTGAAGTTGCAGGACGGACGGATCCTGGAGGCCGAACCGCTGGTCTACACGCCGCACAAGGACGTGGCGTTGTTGAAGGTTCGGGCGCAGCCGGGCGAACGGTTTCCGGCGATTGCCTTTGCTGCGGACGACGATCTGATCCTGGGGGAGACGGTCATTGCGTTGGGCAATCCGTACGGGCTGGGGACCTCGGCCAGTCGGGGCATTCTGAGTTCCAAGGCGCGGCGGCCGCCGGTGGAGGGTGAACCGCTGGGCACGCAGGACTGGTTGCAGACGGACGCGGGGATCAACCCCGGCAACAGCGGTGGGCCGTTGATCAATCTGCGGGGCGAACTGATCGGGATCAACGTGGCCGTCTACCGGGAGAGTCAGGGCATGGGCGTGGGCTTTGCCATCCCGGTGAAGCAGGTCAACGAAGCGCTGAGCGAGTTTTTTTCTCCGGAGGTGACCCGTGCGTTGTGGTTTGGTGCGCGGGTCAAAGGCCTGCACGGGCCGCTGGTGGTGGTGAGTGTGCAGCCGAAAAGCCCGGCAGCGCGTGCCGGCCTGCGGGAGGGGATGGAGATCGAGACGGTCAACGGCCGTGCCGTGCGGGGGCTGGTGGATTTCAACCGGCAGATCACCGGTGCGGCGGAGCAACCGGTGCGCCTGGGGGTGCGGGAGGGCCGCACGCGTCGGACGTTGGAGGTCCGGTTGGTCTCGTTCGAGGAGCTGGTGCAGCGGCGACTGGGCCTGCGGTTGCTGCAACTGACGCCCCAGGTGGCCGCGGGGTTTCAAGTGGAGCCCGGGGAGGGGATGTTTGTGGAATCGGTGGAACCTCGGGGACCGGCCGACCGGGCGGGGGTGCCTGCGCGGAGTCTGCTGGTGGGCGTGGATGGTCGTTCGGTGGGCAGCCTGTTCCAGGTCGTGGAGGTGTTGATGGAGAAATCGCCGGGCGACCGGGTGTATTTGACGCTGGTGGTTCCGCGGCGGCTGGGGCAGGCGTTCGTGGAGTACCGGCAGGTGACGGTGGAGGTGGAGGTGCGGTGAGGGGTTTTTCATCGCAGACAGGGGCCGCTCCGGGTAAGGTGCGGGAGCCGAACCGATGGACAAGCCTTGCATGATCGAAGTGCGCGATCTGACGAAGCGCTACGGGAACCGCGTGGCGATTCGCGGGGTGTCGTTCACGGTGGCGCAGGGGGAGATCGTCGGTTTGCTGGGGCCGAACGGTGCGGGCAAGAGCACGACCATGCGGATTCTGGCAGGGTTTCTGCCGGCGACCTACGGCACGGCCCGTGTGGCGGGGCACGACGTGGCCCGCGAGTCGCTGGAGGTGCGGCGGCGCATCGGTTACATGCCGGAGAACAACCCGTTGTATCCGGAGATGCGGGTGGTGGAGTACCTGCGGTTTCGTGCCCGGCTGAAGGGGTTGAGGGGGCGCCGGGCCCGCGAGCGGGTGGAGAGGGTGTTGGAACAGTGCGGGTTGACGGAGGTGCGCCGTCGTTTGATCGGGCAGCTTTCCAAGGGGTACCGTCAGCGGGTCGGTCTGGCGGATGCCCTGGTGCACGAGCCGGATCTGATCATTTTGGACGAACCCACGATCGGGTTGGATCCGCACCAGATCCGGTCGGTGCGGGAGCTGATCAAGAGCCTGGCGGGCCGGCACACGGTCTTGTTGTCCACGCACATCCTGCCCGAGGCGGAGATGATCTGTCATCGCATGTTGATTCTGTGGGACGGGCAGGTGCTGGCGGCGGGGACGCCGGCGGAGCTGGAGCAGCGTTTGAGTGCGGATCACCAGGTGCTGGTGGAGGTGGCCGCGCCGGAGGCCGAGCTGCGGGCGTTGTGGGCGGGACGGCCGGAGGTGGCCTCCTGGGAGATGACGCCGGCCGATGGCGGTTACTGGCGTTGCTGGTTGCGCGCGGCGGGTTCGGAGGATCTGCGGCCGCTGGTGTACCACTGGGTGCGGGAGCGGAGTTGGCCCCTGCGGGAACTGACGCGTCGTCGTTACACGCTCGAGGACATTTACGTCCAGGTGACGGCGCGGCAGGAGCAGGACGACGAGCGCGGCGAGGAGGAAGAGGGAGAGTGGTGAGATGACGGCTTTTTGGGTGCTGCTTCGGCGGGAGTTGGCGGCCTACCTGGTGTCGTTGAGCGGCTGGGTGATCATGGCCGCGGTGGCGTTTTTGATCGGGCTGAGTTTCGTGGATCTCCTGCTTGCGGTGCGGCAGACGCCGCTGCCCGTGCACGTGACGGAGGTTTTCTATCAGACGCCGTATTTCTGGATCATCATGCTGTTGAGCGGGCCGGTGATCACGATGCGATTGTTTGCGCAGGAACGGGCCTCCGGGACGTACGAGACCTTGATGACCAGTCCGGTGCGGGACGGCACGGTGGTGGCGGCCAAGTTCGCAGCGGCACTGGTGTTTTTCCTGGTGGTGTGGTTGCCGCTGCCCGGTTGCGTGGCGCTGATCCGGTACTGGACCGGGGAGGCGCAGGCGTTGGAGTGGCCGTTGTTGGGCAGCACCTACCTGGGGATTGCGTTGCTGGGGATGTTGTTTCTGAGTCTGGGTTGTTTTGCCTCCGCGTTGACGCGGTCCCAGACGGTGGCGGCGATGGTGGCCGGGTTGCTGGGGGTGAGCCTGTTTCTGCTGAGCTTCGCGGCTCCGGAACCGGGGGCGGAGGGGCCGGTGTGGGCGCGGGTGCTGGGTGTGTTCACCCTGGTCGAGCACATGCGGGATTTCACGCGCGGCGTGGTGGACCTCCGGCCGGTGGTGTTGTACGGGAGCACGAGCCTGGCGTTTCTGTACCTGACGCTGCGCGCAGTGGAGGCGCGTCACTGGAAGTAGGGGATCATGCAGACGGATCGCGCCACACAACCTTCCTTTTCGGCCGGCCGCCGCTGGGCGGCCTGGCTGCGGGTGGGGTTGGGCACGATCTCGGTGCTGGCCCTGGTGGGGATGGTCAACTATCTGGCCCAGCGCCATCCGTTGCGCTGGTACGTGACGGCCGAGGTGGACACGCGGCTGTCTCCCCAGACGCGGGCGGTGTTGGACAGTCTGACCAATGACGTGCGCGTGACGGTGTTTTACGACCGGGAAGACCCGTTCTACCCGCTGGTGGTGGGGCTGCTGCGCGAATATCAACTGGCCAATCCGCGGGTGCACGTCCGCACGGTGGATTACCTGCGGGAGGCGGGTGCGGCCCAGCAGGTCTTTGCGGAGTATCAACTGGCCGGTGCCACGAACAAGAACCTGATCCTGTTCGACTGCCAGGGACGTGTGATGAGCATTGACGGGCGGATGCTCACCCAGTTCACGCTCGAGCCGGTGGGCGGGGACGGGCAACCGGAATTCCGGCGGCGTGCGGTGGCGTTCCATGGGGAACGGATCTTCACCTCGGCACTGCTGGCGGTGACGATGTCGCAGCCTTTGCGTGCCTATTTCCTGGCCGGTCATCAGGAGCACGACCCCGACAGTGATCACGAGACGGTGGGCTACCGTCGGTTCGCCGGTCTGCTGCGGCAGAACTGCATCGTCCCGGCGACCCTTTCCCTCGAGGGCACCAACGCGGTGCCGGAGGATTGTCATTTGCTGATCGTGGCGGGACCTTTGCAGCCGGTTCCGGAGGCGGTGGCGCGCAAGCTGGACGACTATCTTCGTCAGGGCGGCCGGATGCTGGTGCTGTTGAACAGCTACTCGTTGTCGCGCGGGTCAGGGTTGGAACCTCTGCTGGAGCGGTGGGGCGTGCAGGTGGGTTTGTGGCCGGTGGTGGACCGGGACAACACGATCACCGGGCAGGACATCAAGGTGATGCGGTTCGGGGATCACCCGGTGATCCGGCCGCTGGTGGAGGGTGGCCTGCCCGCGGCGCTTCATCTGTGGCGGCCGCGTGCGGTGGGCCGGTTGACGGGCACGGTTGGGGGCGTGGAAGGGGTGACGGTCACCGAGCTGGCGTTCAGTGGGGAACGGAGCCGGCTGATGAGCGGCGGCAGTGCCATGGGGTCGTATCCGCTGGCGGTGGCGGTGGAGAAGGGCGCCGTCCCGGGCGTGGTGACAGGCCGGAGCAACACGCGGATGGTGGTGGTGGGTGATTCGTTTTTCCTGGGCAACCAGCTGATCGACTCGGTGAACAATGCGGATTTCGGTGCGTATGCGGTGAACTGGTTGTTGGACCGGACGTTCCTGCTGCACCAGGTGGGGTCGAAACCGGTGCGGGAATTCCGTGTGACGCTGAGTGCGCGTCAGATGCGCGCGCTGGAATGGACGTTGCTGGCCGGAATCCCGGCCGGTCTCCTCCTGGTGGGGCTGGTGATTTGGTGGCACCGGCGGCGCTGAGGCGGCACGGAACGGGTGGCCGGTCGGGCCGGCGGGCGTGCCCGCGGAAGGGAAAGCGCGGATGCAGGCAAGGTTTACAGGTCTTTGGGTGACCCTGGCGCTGGTTTTGCTGGGGTTCATCTGGTTTGTGGAGCGGCGCTGGGAAGAGCCGCCGCGCGGGCCCCGGCCGTTGCTGGCGGGGTGGGACCCCGCGGAGGTGGTGGCCCTGGAGGTGCGGCGACCGCACGAATTGCCGCTGCGGGTGGCGCGCCAGGACGGCACCTGGTGGTTGGAAACGCCGCTGCGTGATCCGGCGGACGATCGCCGGGTGGAAGCACTTTTGGAGGCCTTGGTGCGGGAACCCGTGTTCACGGTGTTGACCACCTCGGAGCTGCTGGAGCGGCCGGATGCACTGGCAGAGTTCGGACTGGACACCCCGCGGGTGACCCTGCGCGTGCAGGCACCGGGGAAGGTGGTCCAGATCCAATTCGGTGATCGGACGGCGCCGGGCGACCAGGTTTTCGTGCAGGTGGTCGGTGAGGGGGAACTGTGGGTGGTGAGTTCCGAGGTGCTCCGGCGGTTGCCGACGCAACCGGCCGACTGGCGGGAGCGCCGATGGGTGCGGGTGTCTTCGGGGGACTTCGACCGCCTCACCGTGAGCAACCAGTTGGGCCGGTTCGCGCTGGAACGGACGCCGGAGAACGGTCGGTGGCGGTTGATCGAACCGTTGCGGGCGCGGGCGGATGCGGAGCGGATCCAAACCCTCTGGCAGGGATTGGCCGGGCTGGAGGTGTTGGAGTTCGTGGCGGACGATCCCGGGGCGGATCCGGAGTTCTACGGGCTGGCGCCGCCGAGCCTGGCCCTGGGGTTGTGGCGGGGGACGAACCTGGTGGGACGGTTCGAGTTCGGTCGAAGTCCCAGCAATCAGGCGGACCGCGTGTATGCGCGGGAGTCGGGACGAGCTGCGATTGTGACGGTGGCATCCAGGCCGGTGGGCGCCTGGCAGGTGGGTTATGCGGAGTTTCGTGACCGGCGGCTGTTGCGATGGGAGGGGCAGGTTGCGGCGGTGGAGTTTTTGGGCAGCGAGAACTTTGCCGTGCACCGGCTGCCCGTGGGATGGCGGATCCTTCCGTGGGACCTTCCCGCGGACGAGCCGTTGATGGAGGGGTTGCTCGATCTGCTGGGGCGGCTCGAGGTGGCGGAGTTTGTGAAGGACGTCGTGATCGAGCCGGATTTGGCGCGGTTCGGACTGGCGCCGCCGCAGCGCCAGATCGTGTTGCGCCGGGCAGCGCAGGGTGCGGGCGACACCAACACGGTTTTGGGCGAGATCCAGGTCGGACTGACGCAGGACGACAAGGTGTTCGTGCGGCGGCCGGACGAACCCGCCGTGTACGCGGTGCGTGCGTCGGATCTGGCCGCATTGCCCACGGCGTTCTATCAGTTGCGCGACCGCAGAATCTGGCGGGTGCCGGAGTCGGAGGTGGAGCGGGTCATCGTGCACGAAGGCTCGCGGCGGCGCGAAATGATCCGGCATGACGCCCATGCGTGGACGCTGGCGCCGGGATCACAGGGGATCATCAACAGTCTGGCAGTGGGGGAGGCCGTGCGCGCCTTGTGTGAGCTGGACGCCATGGCGTGGGTGGGCGTGGGCGAGGAACGGGCGAAAGAGTTTGGTTTTGAGCGTGTGGGTTGGTCGGTCACGCTGCGCCGCCGGGATGGCCAGGCGTTGACGGTGACCTTCGCACGGCTTCGGGAGGAACTCCCGTTGCTGGGGATGGTGCGGTTGGAAGGGCAACCGTGGTTGTTCGTGACCTCGCCGGTGGTGCAGGAGCTGGCGCAGGCGTATTTGAAGCTGCCTCCCGAACCCGGGTCCTGAGGGCGCATGGCCGGCAGCAGATGGCGACGTTGGGCGCGGGGTTGTCGTTGGGCGTTTTGGGCCTGCCGGTGGTTTGTCTGGGTGGTGCTGCTTCTTCTGCTGGGAGGGCTGCTTTACCTGGACCGTGTGGGCCTGCCGGACTCGTTGAAGGGGCCGCTGCTGGACCAAGTGCGCCAGCATGGGCTGGAACTGGAGTTTACGCGGCTGCGCCTGCGGCTGGGGTCGGGGATCGTGGCGGATCAGGTTTCCGTTTGCCCGTCGGACGCCACAAATGCGCCCCGGCTGTTTGCCGATCGTGTGCGGCTGGACCTCGATCTTGCGGGTCTCTGGCGCGGGCGTCCGGGAGTGGAGGGACTGGAGGTGGTGCGGGGACGGTTCCAGTTCGACCGGGGCGCGGGTGAAGAGGCGGGGTTTCCGTGGGAGGTGGAGGAGGTACGGACCCGGATCCGTTTTCTTCCGAACGACACCTGGAGGGTGGAGGATTTACGGGCCCGCGTGGGGCCAGTGTACTGCCGGGTCTCCGGTGTCCTGACCAACGCCACCGCGTTGAGAGGGTGGCCCGGATGGGAGGGCTTGCGCCGTTCGCGGAGCCCCAGGGGGCAGGAGGGGGAAACCGGGGCGCCGGATTGGCGGTCCTGGCTGGCGCGGACGACCTTCACCGCCGCGCCGGAGGTGGTGGGGGTGTTCGAGGGGGACGGTCGCGCTCCCGAGCGCCTTCGTCTCTGGTGGCAGATGCGTGTGCCCGGTGCGGCCACACCGGCGGGCACGGTGCACGGCTTCCGGCTCCGACTGATGATGACACCGGTGCCGGAGGGAACGGGCTCACGGGTAGAGGCGGTATGGGAGGCGGACCGTGTTTGGACCAGCCACGGGGATGGCGAGCAGTTGAAGGCCGCCGGGGTGTTGCAATTCGATCCTTCCGGGACGTGGGAAATCCACGGCACGTGCGAAGTGGCGGTCGTGACGACCCGCTGGATGACCGGCACGAACGGGGTGGTGGAGTTCGAAGTCCGGGGCGGGGAGACGCGCGCCGTGCAGCAGGCGGGTTGGCGGCTGAGGCTTGCTGCCGCGGAGGCAGACGGCGTGTTTGTGCAAGGGATGGAGGGGTCCGGACACGTGCGGCGTGGCGGAGCGGACGAGGGGCCGAGTTTGCAGGAACCCTGGTGTCGTGCCGCGGGCTGGAGCCTGGACGGCACGGTGTCCGCGGAGACCGCCCGCGTTCGGGGCGTGGGTCTGCAAAAAGTCTGTTGCGAATTGGACTGGGCTCCGCCGCAGTTGCGCGTGCGGAGGCTCGAGGCGGCCCTGCCGTCCGGACCGGTCCGGGGTGAGTTGCTTGTCGAGGCGGCCTCGGGACAGGCCCGCTTTCATGCGAACTCGGTTGCGGACCCGAAGGAGCTCGAACCGTGGCTGTCGGAGCGGACGCGGCGCTGGCTCGGGCAGTGGGCTTGGGACCGCCCGCCACGAATGGAGATCTCGGGAGAGTTGCAACTGCCGCCCTGGCCGCCGCAGGGCGAAGCGTGGAGTCGGGCGCTGAAAGAGAGGCTCAGCCTGACCGGCGAGGTGATGCTGGAGTCGGGTGGCTTCCGGGGATTCCGCGCCGCACGGGCACGGTCCCATGTGCAGTACTCGAATGGGATGTGGCATTTGCCGGACCTCGAGGTGGCACGGCCCGACGGTTGGTTGCGGGCCGATTACCGGGTCTGGCCCTGGGAACGGAGGTACGAGTGGCGTTTCCAGTTTCAGCTGCCGCCGGACGCGTTTGCCCCCCTGCTTCACACGAACCAGTTGACCTGGCTCTCCTTGCTGCAGTGGCACGAACCGCTGACGGCTGCGGGCGAGGCAAGAGGGGCCTTTCTACGACCCGACACCGTGGCCGGACACGCAACGGTCCACTGGACCAACTTCGTGTTTCGCGAATTGGCCGTGCAGCGGCTGGAGGCGACGCTGGCCTACAGCAACCGATGGCTGGACGTGTTGCAGCCGCGCATTGAACGGGCGGAAGGGAGGTTGATGGCCGACGGACTGGCCGTGGATTTCGCCGGCCAGCAGGTCCATTTCACCAACGTGCTCTGTGTGGACGATCCGGCCGCGGTCACGGCGGCGATTGGCCCCCGGACGGCCCGGACACTGGCGCCGTATCGGTTCGAGCGGCCGCCGCGTGTCCGGTTGCAGGGGACGGTTCCGTGGCGCGGGCGGCAGGGGGCGGATTTGGTGGCAGAGGTGGAGGGTGGACCGTTTCGCTGGTGGCGGTTCCGTGCCGAGCAGGTCACGGGCACGGTCCGCTGGCGGGGCGACAGCGTGGCGCTCACGAATGTGACGGCCGCGCTGTGCGGCGGGCAGTTGCAGGGTTGGGCATTGTTTGATCTTTCTCCACCGGACGGAACGGCCTTCCGGTTCGGCCTGCAGGGGCACGGAGTGGACCTGGCGGCGCTGATGCGGGATGTGGGTCCTGCCGGGAGCCGGTTGGAGGGGACCTTGGACGTGGATCTGCTGGTGGACCGGGCGCACACCGGTGACTGGCGCACTTGGAACGGCCGTGGCGCGGCGAGCCTGCGGGACGGGTGGATCTGGTCCATCCCGCTTTTCGGGGTGTTGTCGGAGCCGCTGGATGCGCTGGTGCCGGGTCTGGGTCGAAGCCGGGTGACCAGCGGCCGGGCCACGTTCGTTTTGACCAACG
The DNA here is from genome assembly GCF_049537155.1 of Limisphaera sp. 4302-co. Classification (NCBI taxonomy): domain Bacteria; kingdom Pseudomonadati; phylum Verrucomicrobiota; class Verrucomicrobiia; order Limisphaerales; family Limisphaeraceae; genus Limisphaera; species Limisphaera sp. 4302-co. The sequence goes on along the minus strand of NZ_JBMVQZ010000003.1, from coordinate 319,307 downwards.
GCGTGCTGGTGTCCGACGACCTTGAGTGTCGCGCCTCCACGATGCGGTTGCAATACCGCGGGCGGGTGAGCCTGGACGGACAGGTGGAGGCGGTTGTGCAGGCGGAGTTGCTGCGGGACGCCTGGTTGGTGGGGCGTGTGGTCAGTCTGGCCCTGTGGCCGGTGAGCAAAATTCTGGAGTTCCGCATCACGGGGACGCTGGCACGACCCACGGCCGAGCCGATCCACATTCCACGCGTGCTGCTCATCCCGCTGCGGCCGTGGCAGACCCTGCGCGATGCCCTGGGGCCGGCGCCACCGGCCCGTGGACGGCCGTGAATGGCGTGGCGGTCAGGAGTGCCGCGAATCGGCGCCGGCTGCGGTTCGCGCTGGTGGTGGTTGCGGGCGGTCTGCTTGCGGAGTGGCGGGCGCAAGATCGTGAATCGTTTTGCGGACTGCTGGGTGACCGCTGCTGGCTTGCCCTGTTCGCGGGCCCGGTGTTTAGTGGCCATTGGTGACGATGGCAGTAACAGTGGCGCGGACCGGCACGGCGGTTCCCCGCGGTGGTGGTTGGTTCTTCCCCGTTGAATCGGATGCACCCCGGGCGGGACGGTGCGAGGCGGAGGTGGTTTGGTCAGGTTGGAGCTTTTCATCCGCCTCGTTTTTGGCTGGGGACTTGGGACGACAACAGGCGGGGTGACGATCGGAACGTGTTCATGGCGTGCAGTGGGCAGTTTGCGGATTTGCGGGCAATCGGGGTTGTTCAGGCAGCCGCGAGGCCGTCCCGCGCCCGGAGTGTCGTTGGCGGTTGCGCGGACGGGGCGGGTTGGCAGGGGGCGATGATCCTGACGGGCGTTTCCGGCTTGGGCGAACCCGCTGTAGTGGTGGAGCCGTTGGAGGAGCAGGTGCCGTGGACCCGGCGGGAGGCAGACGTGCTGGCGCGGCGCACGGCGCGGTTGACCGGCCTGCCGTTGGTGCGTCGGGAACGGGTACCGTTTTTCGGGGAGCAGTCCTCCGGCATGCCGGGCGCGGAGCCGTTGAAAGGAACCTCACCGGCAACGGTGGAAACGGGTCGGTGGGAAGAGTGGGTGCGGTGTTTGGGTTTGGAGAAGTGGGTGTGGGTGCTGGTGGGGGAGTGTGATCCTGATTCGCTGGTGCGGCGGTTGGTGCCGAGCCTGTTTCCGGACCTGCTGTTGGTGGTGGGGCTGCGGGACGATGACGGGCAGTTTCTTTCAGAGAGCGGGTGCGAGGATGTGTTGCACCACAGACTCCATGCCCTGGCAGGGTGCGATTCTCACGGCCTGCAGGCGGCAGGGGTGAAGGAGAGCGCGGTCGAGTGGTGGCTTCTTGCCCGGTTGGGAGCGGGACTGCACTGGAAGGGTGTCCTCTGGCGCGGCCTGCCGGGTGAAGGAGTGCCGGCGCTGGAAGGTCTGGTTGCCCCGGATGGCGCGGTGCTGTTCGCGGATCCGCCGGCGGGGCATCTGTTGAACGGCCGGGAACGCATGCAGGCACTGGGGCTGGCGCGACTCACCGTGGAAACCTTGGTGCGCACCGGACGCATGCCCGTGGTGAGTCCGGCGTCGCTTCCCCTGACGTTGCTGGCTCCGCGGGCGTGTTTCGTCACGCTGACCCGGCACGGGGTGTTGCGGGGCTGCATCGGGCATCTGACCGCCCAGATGCCGCTGTATCAGGCGGTGATGGAGAACTCGAGGAACGCGGCCCTGTACGACTATCGGTTCGAACCGGTGGCGCCTTCGGAATTGGGTCAGCTGAGGATTGAAATCAGCGTGCTGACCCGGCCGCGACTGCTGGAGGTGGCCGGGCCGGACGAGTTGTTGCGTTCTCTGGAGCCGGGCCGGGACGGGGTGATCCTCCACGTGGGACCGCATGCTGCCACGTTTCTCCCGCAGGTCTGGGAAAAACTTCGGGACCCACGGCGCTTCATGGAGCAGCTTTCGCTCAAGGCCGGGTGTGCGCCTGATGCCTGGCGCAGCCCGGATTGCCGGGTGGAGATCTACCGGGTGGAAGCCTTCAGTGAACCGGAGGATTAAGCCGGCAGGCTGAAATCGGCACCAAACGGCGCGGACGCCCGCCCGCTTGCAAGCGAAACCCTCCGGTCCGTGGTGCGGGCCGGAGGGTCGCCAACGTTGAGACGTTCAGCAGGCAGCCAGCGTACGGTTACTTTTTGAACGACCGCATGTACTGGACGAGCGCCTTGATGTCTTCGTCACTCGCGCCCTCGATCGGTTTCATCAAGGTGCGACCGTTCTTGTCCTTGAGCCCTTCCTTGATGGCTTTGAAGGCCTCCTCGTCCTTCATCTCGGCCTGGACCTTGGGATCCGTGTAATCCTTGCAGCCGAGTTTCTTGCCCATCTTGGTGTCGCCCTTGCCATCGTCACCGTGGCATTTGGCGCATTCCTTGTCGTACAAAGCCTTGATCTTGGCTTCGGCTGCCAGGCCGCTTGTTGCCAGTCCTGCGACCAGAAGACCGATCATCCACCAGACACGTTTCATAGTGCAGCTCCTTTCTACCTCGCCGGGCCTTGAGGGACCCTTGGATGGGTTGCATGACCACCGGCACGTCCCTCACCCTTTTTGCGGGCGCGTCTCCCGCCCTCTTTTGTTGGACACGGTACGGTCCTTTTCTATTCAGCGCTTCGCAGCTTTTGGCCGAAAAGCAGCATCTGTTGCCACGGCCGCGCCGGCCTGCAGGGCCTCCGGACGCGGGAAGATTGATGCCCCCGCGGGGGATGTGCCGGGTGCGGAGCCCCGGCTGGATCGGTTGAACCGCCTTCAGGCCGGGCAGCAACGACCCTTTGACAGGAGGGTCTGGAGTTTCCACTTTGGCGTAGGGACCCATGAGCATCGTGACGAGGCAGGGTGACAATGGACAGACCTCCCTGATGTACGGCCGGCGCGTGCCGAAGCAGGACATGCGGGTGGAGGCGTATGGGACGGTGGACGAATTGAACGCCGCGTTGGGCCTGGTACGGGCGCAGCGCCCGCCCGCCTGGTTGGCTGACGCGGTGTTGCGTGTCCAGCGGGAGCTGATTGTTTTGATGGGCGAGCTGGCCACTGCCCCGGAGCATCGGACGCGGTTCGAGTCGGACGGCTTCAGCTTGCTGGGGTTGGCGCAGGTGGAGCGGTTGGAGCAGGAGGTGGGCCGCGTGGAAGCGGTGTTGAAGGCGCCGCGCGGGTGGGCGTTGCCCGGGGAGAACCCGCTTTCGGCGGCGCTGGATTTTGCGCGAACGGTTTGTCGTCGTGCGGAGCGGCGTGTGTGTGCGCTGCGGTCGGAGGCGCAAGGGGTGAGTGATGCGTCCCTGGTTTACTTGAACCGGTTGTCTGATCTGCTGTGGCTGTGGGCGCGGAGTGTGGAGCAGGGGGTCGAACCCTTGCCGGAGACCGGGGAAGGAGCGCGGTCCTGAGACACCGCGCCGGGGCGTTTGGAGGTGTGCGCGGAATGGCGCCGGGTGGGAATAGGGTTTGACTTGCAGGGCATTGCGGCAATAATCGCCCACGCACGGGTAAGCTGACGCAACTATGGCCAAACTTGTTGTCCTCACAGAGGGGTTCGCCGGGCGGGCCTACGAGCTGAAGGGTGAACGGATCACCATCGGCCGTCTGGAGGACAACACCATTCAGATCGCCGAACCGTCGGTCTCCAGCCATCATTGCGAGGTTTTGATCCAGGGGCAGGAGATTCGCGTGCGCGACCTGCAATCCACCAACGGTACGTTCATTGACGGAGAGCCCGTGACCGAGGCGGTGTTGAAGCCCGGGCAGGTGCTGCGGTTGGGCGCGGTGGAAATGCGCCTGGAGGCAGACGGTCCCGCTCCGGCACCGGCGTCTGCGGGGACGGCTGCCGCCGGTGGCGCCGCTGCCCCGGCTGGGACCCAACCGGCCCCGGCTGCGGGCCCGGGTTCCAAGCCCATGGGCCAGACGTCGCCGATCCCGCGCGGGGTGAGTCTGAGCGAGTTGGAGGGCGGTGCGCGGCCGGCCGACCTTCGGAAGACGGGCTTTGCCAAGAAAGAGGACAAGGGCGGCAAACTGGTCTGGTGGGTGGTGGCCGTGGTGGGGGTGGTCATCTTGGGCTTGGTTGCCTGGGGTGTGCTGACCATCCGTTGAAGTTTTCCGGGCAGGGTTTTCTTTTCTTTTTTCCGGTTGGATTCTCCACGGCACGGCCCGACTCTTCCACTTCCGGGGGCCGGGATCGGCGCATCCGGCACCTCAGACGCGCCTTTTCCGGCACGGTGGGGCGTGTTACGTCTCCTTCATCGCGGCGGGGCCGGGCGCAACCCGCGCGGTCATGGGGCATGCGTTACGTGCGTGGTTTCCGGGGACCGTTCCCGGCGTCCGGGGCGGGTCGGCCCGTGCGTGGGTGGCAGGGTATTTTCCGGCCCGCGGGCCGGGCGGCAGCCGGGCTTGCGACCGGGTCGGGGGGACAAGCCGCGGTTTTGCTCGGTCAACCTTCGCGGAGCCAGCGGGCGACCTCGGGCGCGGCGTAGGTGATGATGAGGTCGGCTCCGGCGCGGCGCATGGCCAGGAGGGTTTCGAGGGTGACAGCCCTTTCGTCAATCCAGCCGCGTGCGGCTGCGGCCTTGATCATGGAGTACTCGGCGCTGACGGCGTAGGCGGCGGTGGGCAGGCCGAAGGTGGTTTTGACGCGATGGAGGATGTCGAGGTAGGCCAGGGCGGGTTTCACCATCACCAGGTCGGCGCCTTCGGCGATGTCGAGTGCGACTTCGCGGAGGGCTTCATGTGCGTTGGAGGGGTCCATCTGGTAGCTGCGGCGGTCGCCGAACTGCGGGGCTGATTCGGCGGCTTCGCGGAACGGGCCGTAGAACGCGGAGGCGTACTTGGCTGCGTAGGAGAGGATGGGAAGGTCCTCGAAACCGGCGCGGTCCAGAGCGGTGCGGATGGCTGCCACGCGGCCGTCCATCATGTCGCTGGGCGCCACCATGTCGGCGCCGGCTTCGGCGTGGCTGACGGCCGTGCGGGCCAGCAGTTCGAGCGTGGGATCGTTGGCGATGCGCATGCGGTTGCGGCGGCGCTCGACCACGCCGCAGTGTCCGTGGGACATGTACTCGCAGAGGCAGACGTCGGTGATGATCCAGAGGTCCGGATACTCGCGTTTGAGGGTGCGGATGGCCTGCTGGACGATGCCGGTGCGTGACCAGGCGCCGCTGGCTTTTTCATCTTTTTTCTCGGGGATGCCGAACAACAGCACCGCCGGCACGCCGGTCTCCACGGCCCGGGCCGCTTCTCGAACGGCCTCGTCCACCGAAAGCTGACACACGCCGGGCATGGAAGCCACGGGGCGCCGTTCCTTGCGTCCCGGGCGGACGAACAGGGGCCAGATCAACTGATGCGGCAACAAAACGGTTTCCGCCACCATGCGGCGGAGGATGGGACTGCCACGGAGCCGGCGCATCCGCCGGGCGGGAAACCGGCCGAGCACACTCAGGTTCATGCCGACATTCTAGGGCGGGCTGCTGCGGGGCAAAGGGGAAACTGGTGGGGCCGGGGATGCGACCGGTGCGGGATCGGGTGGTGCGGGACAAACCGGCCGGCTTGAGACGGGCGGTGCGTTCTGCCACGCTGGGTCTGCGCATGCATCGGCGGTGGATGGTCATTGTGACGGTTTTGTGCCTGGGCTTGGAAAGGCTGCTGGCGGCTGAGCTGGTCTTTGATTTCGGGCCCGGGCAGGTGGATCGCCAGCCGGAGGGGTTCAGGAGCCTCCTGGCGGGGGTCGGAACCCCCGGGCAGTGGCGGGTGATCTGGGACGAGGCACCCTCGGAACTGCCGCCGCTTTCGCAGAAGGCGCCTGTGGTGAGCCGGCGGACGGTGCTGGCGCAGTTGTCGGAGGACGACACGGACGAGCGGTTTCCGATTCTGGTGTATGAGCCGCTGGTGTTCGGGGATTTCACCTTCACGACGCGGTTCAAGACCGTGCGGGGTCGTCGGGAACGAATGGCCGGTGTGGTGTTCCGGCTCCAGGACGAGCGAAACTTTTACGTGGTGCGTGCCAGTTCGTTGGGCAACACGTTTCGGTTTTACAAGGTGGTGGACGGGCAGCGGGGACCGTTGCTCGGGCCGGAAGTGGAGATCCCCTCCGGTGTGTGGCACGAGCTGACGGTGGAGTGTCGGGGGAACCAGATCCGTTGCCTCCTCAACGGCAGGGAACTGATTCCGCCGCTTACCGATCCGTCGTTCGTGCGCGGTCGGATCGGGTTCTGGACGAAATCGGATTCCGTGTCGTATTTCGCCGACGCGCGGGTGATCTACACTCCGCTGGAACCGCCCGCACAGAAGCTGGTGGAGGAACTGTTGCGACGTTATCCGCGGCTGTTGGACCTGAAGATCTACGTGGTCCCGTCCGGTCACACGAATCTGGTGGTGGTGGGCGCGCGGGACCGGGGTTTGTGGGGTGCATCGGGCGGGTCGACCGAGGCGAAGGCCCTGCGCGAGGGTCGGCCGTACTATGTGCCGCAAAAGGACGCTGCGGTGGTGGTGGCGCCGGTGCGGGACCGGAACGGCGAGCCGGTGGCGGTGGTGCGGATCTCGCTGGAACGTCGGATGGGACAAACTCCGCAGGGCGCGCTGGCCCGGGCCCGGCCGATCCTGCAGCAGTTGGAGGCCCGGGTGAACTACCGGAGCGACCTGGTGGAATGACGGCCTGCGGGGGCCCGGCGACGCAAGTGGGAGGGGCAGATGGATGATCAGCCGGTGTTGATCCTGGCCTCGGCGTCTCCGCGCCGGGCCGAGCTGTTGCGGCATGCCGGGTACGAGTTCGGCATCGTGCCGGCCGAGGTGCCCGAACTGGAGTGGGACCAGCTGACGCCGGTGGAATTGTGCCAACTGAACGCGCATCGGAAGGCGCGGGCCGTGGCAAAGCATCATCCGGACGCGGTGGTGCTGGGGGCGGACACCCTGGTGTTTCTGGATCGGGAGATCCTGGCCAAGCCGTCCGACCTGGAGCAGGCCGCTGCCATGCTGCGGCGGTTGTCCGGCCGGACGCATCAGGTGGTGACCGGGGTGAGCCTGTTGCACCTGCGGGTCCATCGCGAATCGCTCTTTGCCGTGAGCACGGAGGTGCGTTTCCGGCGGTTGGACGAGGAGCAGATCCGGCGGTATCTGCGGGTGGTCAATCCGCTGGACAAGGCCGGAGCGTACGCGATCCAGGAACGTGGCGAATGGATCGTGGAGGAATTGTCGGGTTCGCTGACCAACGTGGTGGGGTTACCGCTGGAACGGGTGGAACGGGAGCTGGAACGGTTCGGTGTGCGTCGCCGGGGCGGCGACTGAGGCGGGCCGGACCGGGAGGGGGTGAGGCCTGGCTTTCAAGGTGGGGACGGCCTGTGGGGAGCGGCCGCGTCTTCCTCGGGTTCGAAAGCCGGGGTCAGGCGGTGGGGCCGGGTTTAGCGCGCGATTTTTTGGCGTTCTTTGGCCCAGGCGTCCTTGAGGGTGATGGTGCGGTTGAAGACCAGCCGACCCGGGGCGCTGTCGGGATCGAGTACGAAATAGCCGAGGCGCTCGAACTGATAGGGTTCCTCGGGCCGGGCCTCGGCAAGGGCGGGTTCGCACCGGGCCTGAACGATCTCGAGTGAAGCGGGGTTGAGGACCGACTTCCAGTCCTCGTGCAGGTCGGGTTCGGGCACGGTGAACAGCCGGTCGTAGAGGCGGCATTCGGCCGGCACGGCGTGTCGGGCACTGACCCAGTGGATGGCGCTCTTGACCTTGCGCTGGGCGTTGCGGCCGCCGGTTTTGCTTTCCAGGTCGGCGGTGCAGCGCAGTTCGATCGGCTGGCCGTGTTCGTCCTTGATCACCTCGTCGCAGCGGATGATGTAGGCGTACTTGAGCCGGACCTCGCCGCCGGGCCGGAGCCGGTGGAATTGCGGGGGTGGATTCTCCATGAAGTCGTCCTGCTCGATGTAGAGCTCGCGGCAGAACGGGACCGGGCGGGTGCCGGCGCCGGGGTCCTCGGGGTTGTTCACGGCCGGGAGTTCCTCGACCTGATCCTCCGGGTAGTTGGTGATCACGAGTCGCAGGGGCCGCAGCACGGCCAGGCGGCGGAGGGCGCGCCGGTTGAGATCATCGCGGATGGCATGTTCGAGGACCGCCACGTCGGTCAGGCCGTCGTATTTGGTGATGCCGATGCGGTAGGCGAAGTTGCGCAGGGCCTCGGGGGTGACGCCCCGGCGGCGCAGGCCGCGGATGGTGGGCAGGCGGGGGTCGTCCCAACCGCGCACGTGGCCTTCGCGCACCAGTTGCAGGAGCTTGCGTTTGCTGAGCACGGTGTAGGAGAGGTTCAGACGCGCAAACTCGTACTGTCGCGGTCTGGGCCGGGGCAGGTCGAGGTTTTCGAGGATCCAGTCGTAGAGCGGACGGTGCACCTCGAACTCCAGCGTGCAGATGCTGTGGGTGACGCCCTCGATGTAGTCGCTGAGGCAATGGGCGAAATCGTAGGTTGGGTAGATGCACCAACTGCGGCCGGTGTGGTGATGTTCGGCATGTCGGATCCGGTACAGGACGGGATCGCGCATCCAGACGTTGGGCGAGGCCATGTCAATCCTGGCGCGCAGGGTGCGGGCGCCGTCGGGAAATTCGCCGGCGCGCATCCGTTGGAAAAGGTCGAGGTTTTCCTCGATGCTTCGGTTGCGCCAGGGGCTTTCCCTGCCCGGCCGGTCGGGTGCGCCGCGGTAGCGGTCGGTCTCTTCCGGGGAAAGGTCGCACACGTAGGCCTTGCCCTTGCGGATGAGCTGCAGGGCGAACTGGTAGAGCTGTTCGAAGTAGTCGGAAGCGAAAAAGGGCTCGAGGGTATCGTCGTCGGGGCGGCCGACGACGGGCGGCAGGTGATAATCGGTGAGGCCGTTGACGGGGACGGTCCGGGGTGTCTGGCCGCGGGGTTTGAGGCCGAGGCAGTGATCGGCCCAGCCGCGGATCAGCCAGCGCACGTCCTCACAGATGGCCCGGACGTATTCGACGTCTTCCTTGGTCGGGTTGGTGTCGTCCATGCGGAGGTTGCAGACGCCGCCGAACTCCCGGGCGATGCCGAAGTTGAGGCAGATGCTCTTGGCGTGACCGATGTGGAGGTAGCCGTTCGGCTCGGGGGGGAAACGGGTGTGGATCCGCTGGTATCGTCCCTCGGCCACGTGCTGGCGGACGATTTCGCGGATGAAATCGTTGGGTGGTACCTCGTTCGGGTTGTGCACCTCGGCTGTTGGCTTCGTCATAAACGGCCTTCAGGCTATACACGCGGCGGCGTGCAGGGCAATGCCCGCGGCCACGCAAGCGGGACCCGGCGGTGGGGCAGGTTGGGCGACCGGGTGCCGGCCCGCAGATGCGCGGGTCCGCATGTCAGTGGTTGACCTCTTGCCAAGATCCGACGGCCGGAGTACATATTGGGTGTCATTCGGCGTGCCCGCGTGGCGGAATTGGCAGACGCGCTAGATTCAGGTTCTAGTGGGTAACACCGTACAGGTTCGAATCCTGTCGCGGGCACCACTTTTCTTTTTTCTCCGGATCTTCCCTCCTTGAAGGGTTTTCGACCTGCGGATCCGGTCGTCTCGGGCCAACCCCTTGCTGGGTGACCGTCTCGCGGGAGGGCGCGGTGCCGGGTCGTGGACGGCCGTCCCTGTTGCGGCTAACCTGGGAGCGTCATGGGCGTGGGACAGGAACGCGATGAACGTGGATGGGCTGCACCGGCCGGGACGGACAACGGCTCCATGACGGTTCTGCGGGTGGAGGGGATGAATTGTCAGGGCTGCGTGCGGAAGGTGACCGAGGCGTTGCAGTCGGTCCCCGGCGTGCGGTCCGTGACGGTGGACCTGCCATCCGGCCGGGCAACGGTGGAATGGACCGGTCCGGTGGATCCTGTCGAGTTGGTGCGCCGTTTGGAGGGGGTCGGGTATCGGGCGCGGCCGTTGTCGGGGGCGGGTGCGGGATCGGCTGGTGGGGAAGGACGTCGCTGGCAGTGGAATTTGTGGGTGGGGGTTTTGGCCACGCTTCCGCTGGTTTTGGGTGAGTGGGTCTTGGGGTGGGGAATGGAACGGTGGTTCCAATGGGTGGCGTTTGGGTTGGCCACGGTGGTGCAGGTGTTCGGGGGTGCACCCTTTTATCGCGGGGCATGGCGTCAGTTGCGGGTGGGCCAGGCCAACATGGACACGCTGGTCGCCCTGGGGTCCACCACGGCCTACGCGTACAGCCTGTGGGTCTTGGCCAGCGGCCGGGGCGGGCACGTGTATTTCATGGAATCGGCGGCGATCATCACGCTGATCAGCCTCGGCCACTGGCTGGAGGCCCGGGTCAGTGCGCGGGCGTCGGCTGCGTTGCGGGCCTTGATGGAGCTGCGTCCTCCGGAGGCACGGCGGTTGGTTCGGGGCGCGAAGGAGGGTCCGTTTTCCGAGGAGATCGTCCCGGTGAGTGAGTTGCGGAGCGGGGACCTCGTGGTGTTGCGGCCGGGGGACCGGGTACCCGTGGACGGCGAGGTGCTGGAGGGGGGGTCGGCGGTGGACGAGTCGATGCTGACGGGCGAGTCCGAACCGGTGGGCAAGCAACCGGGGTCGAAGGTCTTTGCGGGGACGATCTTGTTGGACGGGCGGCTGGTGGTGCGGGTCACGGCCACGGGCAGCGCCACGGTGTTGGCCCAGATCATCCGCGCGGTGCAGCGCGCGCAGCAAAGTCGCGCCGAGATCCAACGGTTGGGCGACCGGGTCAGCAGTGTGTTCGTACCGGTGGTGATCATGGTGGCCCTGGGTGCGGGGTTGTGGTGGGGCGTCTGGCCGGAGTCGGCCCGGGCGGTGCACGAGCAGTTGGCGGTGTGGCTCTGGCCGGTTGCTCCGCCCGAGGGAACCGCGGCAGGGATCATCGTGGCGGCGGCGGTGCTGATTGTGGCCTGTCCCTGTGCGATGGGGCTGGCGACGCCGGCGGCGATCATGGCCGCGGCCAACGTGGCGGCGAGGCGGGGCATTCTGATTCGCGACGGTGTGGCGCTGGAGAAGGCGGGGCGCATCACCACCGTGTTGTTCGACAAGACGGGGACGTTGACGGAGGGACGGCCCACGGTGGTGGCGGCCGAGGTATGGGATGTGCCTGCCGAGGAGGTGTGGCGTGGGGCGGGCCGGGTGGCGGCGTGCTCCCTGCATCCGGCCAGCCGGGCCGTGGCGGAGTTCTGCCGGGAAAAGTTGGGTCCGGCTGCGGCGGCGCCGCGTGGAACGGGCCTGGCCGATTGGCGGGAGCTGCGCGGCTGCGGAGTGGAGGCTCGTGGTGTGGACGGAGATCGGGGGCATGACGGACAGGTCCTTCGTCTGGGTTCGTTGTCGTGGTTGGCTGCCTCGGGCGTGGACGTGGGGCGGGGAACCGCATCGGCGGAGAGCTGGGCCCGGGCGGGCATGACGGTGATCGGATGGGCGGCCGGCCCGCGGTTGCTCGCCTTGTTCGGCCTGCGCGACACGCTCAAGCGCGGCGCGGCGGAGATGGTCGGGCGACTCCACCGGATGGGCCTGCGGGTGGGGATGGTGACGGGCGACCGTGCGGAGGTGGCGCGGGTCATTGCCGGGCAGCTGGGTTTGGACGAAGGCGGGCTGCTGGCGGAGGTGCGGCCGGAGGAGAAAGCGGCGCGCATCCGTGCTCTCCAGGAGCGTGGGGAACGGGTGGCCTTTGTGGGCGACGGGATCAACGATGCGCCGGCTTTGGAACAGGCCGACCTGGGAATTGCGGTGGCCCGGGCCACGGACATTGCACGTGAGTCGGCCGACCTGGTGCTGTTGAGGGCGGATCTGGAGGCCGTGCCCGAGGCGTTGGGATTGGCGCGGGCCAGTCTTCGCACGATTCATCAGAATCTGTTTTGGGCCTTTTTTTACAACGCCGCGGCGGTGCCGTTGGCGGCGCTCGGGTTCTTGAGTCCCGTGTTGTGCGCGCTGGCCATGGGGCTTTCCGACCTGATCGTGCTGGGGAACGCGTTGCGGCTGCGGCGATGGAGGCCGGCGGGTGCCTGAGCGGTCCGGGCCGATCTTCCGGCCCCTTCAACAGGTTTTCCGTCCCTGGGTGGAGGGCGTTGGGCGGGCCGAATCCGCCTCGACCGGTTCGCCCAACCGACTGCGCAACAGGTTCCGAAGTCGGGCAGGGGAAGGTATGGTGATCGTTCGTCCCTGGGCAAGGGCCAGGTCCTGCTCGCGAAACCGCCCCAGGGTGCGCGAGAGCGTCTCGCTCACGGTTCCGATCTCCGCGGCCAGCACCCGCTTGCTCACGTCGAGCTGGATCGTGACGGGTTCATCGCGGTCGGGTGGGCACCGTTTCAGCAACCAGTTGGCCAGCCGGGTCTCCACGTCTTTGAGGGCCAGATCCTCGATCTGACCGACCAAGGCCCGCAGGTGCAAACTCATGGAGGCGAGCATGCGCAGGCCGAGTTCCGGCCGCCGCGCCAGCAATGCCAGAAACCCGTCCTTGTCCACCCGCAGCACTTGGGAGGGTTCCACGGCGCGTGCGTCAGCCGGATAGCCGCCCGGTGAGACGAGCGCCGCCTCGGCGAACGTCTCGCCGGGCCGGAAGACACAGATGATCTGTTCCTTCCCTGCCGGGGTGACGCGGTGCACACACACGGCGCCGCGCTGGACGACGTAGAACCCCCGGGGCGGATCGCCCTGGCGAAACAGGTATTGACCCTTTTCCAAGGGGACCACGGTGGTGATGGCGGCGACCGAATCAAGGTCTTCGGGCGGCAGCCCGCCAAACAAACGGGTCATGCGCAGCGTGGCTGCTATGGCTGCCCCCTTCAGGTTTTGCCAGGCTTCACTCATGACGGATTCGGTTGGGTGAATCTCCCGGCGCCGGGCGCCCAAGATCGACCCTCAACCGGAACGCCGGTCCGGGTCGGGAGTCGCCGTTCGTTGGTGGTGACGCTGAACGGAAACGCGATGGATTGATCGTGCGCCACACCCGCATTCGCGACCGCATTGCTCGCGTTCAAATTGGGGTTCGCGCTGGCGAACTGCAACTGCGAAAGCGGGCCATTCGGGGCTTGCAAGCCGTTGACCGACCAAACGAAGCTGGGGCGGTCCCGGTCCTGCACACCGGGCCGGGGCCGGCAAGGCGGTCACTCCGGCGTCAAGAAAGGCCGGACTTTCGAAAGGAGCAGCATGAAACGGAAACGCGGTTTGTGCCGGCCAGGGAGAGCCTCCCGGTGCCGGGCACACTGCGGTCGGTTCGGTGGGGTGTGGCAAGTCCTCGCTTGGATCCTTCTTGTTGGCACCGGGTGGGCTGGAACGTTCGGTGCGACGGGGCAGGGGACCGCGTCGCCCGACACGGGCGCGTTCTGGTTTGCCACAGAATTCGAAGGCGCGGACGAGAGCGAGTCATGGCAGGGCACCGTGCGGCTGGTGCCGGACCCTGCCGGCGGCCGTTGCCTGGAGATTCGGCGGGAGTCGGGTGATCGATCGGGTTCGAGCGTGGTGACGCGCGATCTGTCGGTGGCGGCTGTGCGGGGCTGTCTGATTCGTGCGGTGGCCCGGGTGCGGGCGGAGGAGGTTTCCGAGAAGCCACGCCCGTGGAACGGGATCAAGTTCATGCTGGCGATCGAGACGCCGCGGGGGCGTGTGTGGCCTCAGGCCGAGCTGCCAGTGGGCACGTTTCCCTGGCAACGGGCTGCCTTCACCACACGGATTCCCTCGGACGCCACCGCGGTGCGGCTGGTGCTGGGTTTGGAGGAAGTGACCGGCCGGGTGTGGTTCGATGACATCCGTCTGGCGGTGGCAGCTCCGAGGCGGGATCCGCCGGCGGTACGTCCGGCCCGGCCGTTTCGAGGCCATGCGCTGTCCCGGTTGCGTGGTGCCATGGTGAGTCCGGAGATCGACCCCGAGGGGTTGCGGGTGTTGGGGCAGGAATGGGGCGCGAACCTGGTCCGATGGCAGCTGGTCTGGCGGCGCGCACCCGGTGACCGGCCGCCGCTGGAGCATTACGACACCTGGCTGGACGCGGAGTTGCGCAGGTTGGACGCCGCGCTGCCCTGGTGCGAACGGTACGGCCTGTACGTGGTGGTGGACCTTCATTCGCCGCCGGGTGGACGGGCCATTTCCGGTGGCTATGTGGCGGCCAACGATCGGTTGTTCACCGACCCGGGTGCGCAGGCGAAGCTGGTCGAAGTTTGGAAGAAGCTGGCCCGGCGTTACCGGGGCGTCCGCACCATCTGGGGGTTCGATCTGGTGAATGAACCGGTGGAAGAGTATGTGGCCGAGGGTTGTGACGATTGGCCGACGCTGGCCGAGCGCGTGGGAGGGGCGATCCGGGGCGTGGATCCGGACCGGACGCTGATCGTGGAGCCGGCTGCCTGGGGCGGGCCGGAAGGATTCGCGGACTGGGTGCCGCTGCGGTTGGATCGCGTGGTGTACAGCGTGCACATGTACCAACCGCACGCGTTCACCCACCAAGGGGTCTACGGGGAGGATCCGCCCCTGCGATATCCGGGGACGATCCAGGGCCGGTGGTGGGACAAGAACCGGCTGGAAGAGGCGTTACAACCGGTGCGGCAGTTCCAGGAACGGTACAACATGCACATCTACGCGGGTGAGTTCAGTGCCATCCGGTGGGCACCCGAGGGGAGTGCCCACCGATACCTGCGGGATCTGATCGAACTCTTTGAATCGTGGGATTGGGATTGGAGCTATCACGCCTTTCGGGAATGGCACGGTTGGAGTGTGGAGCATGGTGAGGATCGGTCCGAGACCGGTCCTGCAGCCGGGCCCACGGACCGCCAGCGGCTGCTGCGGGCATGGTTCAGCCGCAACGAACGGCCGCACGGGCAGCCCCGGACACCCTGATCATCGGCGCGGCGCCGGGATCCATTTCCCGACCGGTTGCGGCGGGTAGAGGTAGCCCATGGCGGCGTGTGCCAGGCCGGTCCGGTAGGCTCGGTCTTCCAGCCAGCAGGTCCGGCGCATCTCAGAGGGGAGGGTGGTGGTGTAAATCCGCAGCTCGCCCGGCAAACAGGTGACGAGTTCCTCGCGCCAGTCGCCAAGGATGTCCCCGACGGCCACCACGCGGCCTTCATAGGCGTCTTGGGGTGGCTGATGATAGGGACCGATCCGACCGCGCACAGCCACCCAACGGGTCCAGCCATCGGCCCACCAGATGGCGTACGGAGAGAGGCTGCCCAGATCTTCCTGTCGCAACAACCGGCCGTCGCGGGCGCTGTAGGTCCAGCGGTCAGGCTTGAACTTTTCCCCAGCGTAGAACTCGGGTCCCGGATTGTCGGGATCGAAATCGCCAAACATGGCCTGGCTGTGGACATGGTCGGTGGGATGGTCGCAACCCCAGAGGATCCGGCCGGTCTGCCCATCCACCAGACAGATGCCGTTGCGGGGCTGCCGCGTTTCAAACCCGTAAATGATCTCCAGACCGTGCCGGTGGGGCAGGATGTCGGAGACGTACACCGCGTCTGGATGTCCCATGCCCAGGTTCCAGAGGATCCGGCCGGTGGACCGGAGGACCGCCGCGCCCAGCACGACCTCGTCACAACCGTCGCCGTCCAGGTCCACGGTGTGCACGCCGTGCATGCCCTGGCCGCGGACCGGCGGGGTCTCGTCGTCGCCGCACCATTGCCAGACCGGTACGAGCCGGCCGTTTTCGAGATTGTAGGCGTGGACGACCATTTTGGTGTAGGTGCCGCGCATGACGAGGAGGCTCGGCCGGCGCCCGTCCAGATAGGCGACCCCCATCAGGTGCCGGGAGGCGCGGTTGTTGTTGGTGTCGCCCCAGTCGGCCACGTTGCCGCGGGCGGGCCAGTCCACGCGTGCGATCTCCCGTCCGGTGCGGCCGTCGAGGACGGAGCACCATTCCGGGCCGCGGGTGACCCGCCCGGTGGCGTCACGGTAATCCACGTCGGTGGGCGCGGTCTTCACCGCCACCTCGGCCCGGCCGTCACCGTCGAGGTCGTAAACGATCATGGGCGACCACCACACGCCTTGTTCGATGTTCCAGCCGAGATCGCGCCGCCAGAGGAAGGTGCCATCGCTGCGGTAGGCCTCGAGCTTGAACGTGTCCTGACTGGGACGCCAGACGCCCGGATCACTGACCTGATGCGGTTGCTTGATGACGAAGTCCAGTGCGCCGTCGCCGTCCAGATCCGCAATGCCCAGTTTGTCGAAACGATAGGGTCCCTGCAGCCGGATTCGGCGGAACGCGGTGGGTCCTTCGACAGCCTCGGCCTGTACCGGTGCCGAGACCGTCGAACTCCCGTCCGGCCCCAGGGCTCGCACGCGGTAAAACCACCGCCGGCCGGCGGCCTCCATGTCGGTCCAGTTACAGCGGTTGGTCAGAGGATCCGGGTGAACGGCGGTCCAGCCGGTGCGGCCGTCCGCGCTGCGTTCGAGAATGAACCGGACCGCAGGCGGGTCCTTCAGAAGCAGGCGCCAGCTGGCGAAAGCATGGCCGTTGGTGAGGACGAACGCCACCAGTCCGCGGTCGAGCCGTTGGCCGAGCACCATCGGGGCGGCGTCCTCGGCCCCGCGGGTCCCGGGACGCAGGGCTTCGGGCCGCAGGAGGGAGGCACCGGGTCGAAGGGGATGAGCGCCGGTTGAACCCGCCGGCGAAAGCCGGAACAACGCTGCGGCGTGGGGCCGCAGCTCCTGCGAAAAACGGCCCTGGAACCGGCCCAGATCTTTCCCGGTCCAGAGGTCGCGCACGCGGACCGGACCGTGGAAGCCGAGGTCGCAAAGATCCACCGACACGGTGCGGGGTGGAGGCAGGGCGAGGGGATCGTTGGTGAAGACCAGAAACCGGACCGTGGCGCCCCGTTCCAGCCGTACTCCCTCGTCGTCGAGGGCAGCAAAGGCGTGAAACCGTTTCACTCCGGCGGGCAGGTCATAGGCGATGATGGAGAAGGCGTGCGTGCCGATCCCGTTGGTGATGGGCCGCCCGCCCACGCGCATGGGCCCGCCACCGGCGTCCCGGCCCCAGGCCACCCGCCCCCAACCAGTCGTGGCAGATCGCCACGAGAACCTGGCCAGCGGGATTTCACCATCGTCGGTGATAAGGCGCGGTTCCACCCAGTCGGCATGATCGCCGAAGATGTCGTCGCCTGCATCGGTCACGACCAGGTAAAGTTCGCGGGCGCCTTCCAGAGGGACGTCCGCCTCCACACCCTGGCCCGGCGTGTGCCGGTCCACCACGGGACTGCTCCACACGGCGGCCTCCGGTCGGACCTCTGCTGGAGGGGGCGCGTGGAACAGGGCGAGGTACCGATCGGGAGAGCCGGGAACATCGGCCACCCAGGCGATCCGGTCGCCCTCGCGGAAGAGCTGGCGGTTGTTCAGGCTGGCCTGATTGACCGCCAGCACCTCGCGATTGGTCAGCAGTGAGGCCGTCCAGGCGTCGAGCTTCGTTAGATCGCCGCCGAACATGAGGGGAGACCGGGCGATGGCCCAGAGGGTCCTGAGGGTGATCTGTTCGTCCCGGGTGAACCGCGTGGTGCGGGTGCCGAATTCCAGCACGCCCAGCGGCAGCATGTCGGCGTCCGGCCAGCGACCCGGTCCGCGGAAGGGCGTCCATTGATGCAGGCGTTCGAACTGTTGCCAGAGGGCGGGCCAGTTGTCCCAAAAGTCGTCACTGATCCGCCACAGGTTGGCGTGCCGTACCACATGATCACCCGCGGTCAACGCCGTTTCTCCGGGGGAGAGACTCAAAACCATCGGCCGGCCGCACCGGTCAATGGCGCGCCGGATGAGTTCGATCTCCCCTTCGTGATCGTGGTAGGGCCGGCTGATGTCGTCCACCTTCACATAGTCCACACCCCAACCGGCCAGCAGTTCGAAAACCGAGTCGTACCATGCCTGCGCGCCGGGATGGCGCGGGTTCACGCCGTACATGTCCGGGTTCCACGGGCAGGTGCTGTTGGTATCGGCGATGTCGCGGGCCCGCCATGGGGTATCCTTGACGGGTGTGTTGCGGTGCACGGCCTGGCGCGGGATGCCGCGCATCAGATGGACCCCGAACTTGAGGCCCAGGCTGTGCACATAGTCGGCCAGCGGTTTGAATCCTGCGCCGTTCGCAGAAGAGGGGAACCGGTTGGTGGCGGGCCAGAGCCGACCCCACTCGTCCATGGTGAGCTCGGCGTTGGGGCGATAACCGTGGCCGCGGGCGCGCGGTTCGTACCACTGGATGTCCACCACGATGTACTCCCATCCGTAGGGCTTCAACAGTGCGGCCATGACGTCGGCCTGGGCGCGTGTCTGCGCCTCGGTGACCGCGGTGCCGAAACAATCCCAACTGTTCCAACCCATGGGTGGACGGTCCGCCCAGCCCCAGAACTCGGGTGGTCTACCGGCGCAGAGGGGATCGCCAACACAGACCAGGAGAGCCAGAAGCTGAATCAAACGAATCCCGCCCCGTCCCCCGGGCGGACAGGCGGACACGTTGGTCCTTGAGAGCACCGGATTGTTCAAGACGATTGGTACGTGGACGGCGTTGCCCATGTGCGTCCCATGGTGGGCGCGCGGTGGACGAGTGCAAGTCGGGAAGCCCCCTGCGGGCAGGAACCCTGCTTTCCGAGTTTGTCCCGGCCGTCCCGTTGTGCTGCAGCGGGACTCGACTCCGGCCATTCCTTGTAGTGGGTTGACAGTCCCGGTTTGAATCCGAAGGGGGTCGGGGATTTTCGAAGGGGGTCCAAAGGCAACCTGACAGTGTCATACGAACAACGGTGCTGTCAGGGGGGACTGCATCCGCGGGGCGGCCGTCTGGCAGGCAGACCGGCAGCATCCGGCCTGTGAGCCTCGGACTCCGGAGCCGTGTCGGTCCGGCCCGTGGTTGACATCACTGGAAGCAAGAAGGTCCGACCTCCCCGGACACTGACCTTTCATCCGACCACCGGGCTGGCGTCAGGAGCGATGGTCGTGTGGCCCGTTGCTTGCTGTTGGGCGCGCATGCGTGGCTGTTCCGGTTGGTTGGTGCGGTCGACAGTCTTGACCGGATGCCGAAGTGAATCCCGTCAGGCCGCCGAGGCCGGCCGACATGTGTGCTGGCGCGCCACGGGTCGGATACCCGGGCGCGTTGGGGTTTCCGTGATCGGATTTCACCATCACGACGGTGTGCCCCTCTCGTGGCCGATTATGTGAGCGGACGCCCCGACACCTGCCGAATCCATGCACGGACGCACTTGCGGCGGGTGAGCGCAGCCTCTGCTGAGCGATGCGTGGAACCGGCGCCGTCCGGGCGTGCCTGACTTTCACGCCCCACCTCCGGACAGCGCCGGGTGCGCCCGATGCGGTACTGTCCTGTTTCGCGCGCTTCCCACGTTTGTTCCGGGCTGGCAGAGGTAAACTCGCTGCAGTTTGACGTGAGCTGTCCCGGGCATCTGGCGCCCGATTGCGCGTGCGGCCGTTGAAAGCCGGGCCAGTTGGGGTGCTGGTCTGCGCGAGTCGGTTTGCGCGCTCGTCAGGCCGTGACCCGGACAACGGGAATTGCGCCGGAGTTGTCTTGCCACTGTGCGTGAGGCATTTACCTTTCGTTGCGTCGTTCCTGGAGCCACGTCTTGACCATGGCCACCGGCAAGGCACCGCACGTCATCATCATCGGCGCCGGGCCTGGCGGTTTGACCACCGCCATGCTCCTGGGCGCACGCGGCTTTCGCGTCACCGTCTTCGAAAAGGGCCCCCGGGTGGGTGGGCGCAACGCCGCCATCATCCGCAATGGATATAGATTCGACACCGGCCCGACCTTTCTCATGCTGAAGTTCATCCTCGACGAGGTGTTCGAAGAGTCCGGGCGCCATATCGACGACTACCTCAAGAGCGTCCGGCTCGAGCCGATGTACCGGCTTCAGTTCCATGACAAACGCCTGGAGCCAACCACCGATCCCGCAGCCATGCGCGCCCAGCTCGAGCAGGTCTTTCCGGGCAGCGGGCCCGGCTACGACCGGTTCATGCAGACCGAGAAACGACGGTTCAAGCTGATGTACCCGTGCCTCCAGAAGGACTACTCCTCGTTTCGCCGGTTGCTGTCGCCTGACCTGCTTCGCGCGTTGCCGTTCCTTTCGCTGGGCAGGTCGCTGATTTCCGTGCTCGGCGACTACTTTGACGACGAACTGGTGAAGCTGGCGTTCACGTTCCAGTCGAAATACCTCGGGATGTCGGCCTGGGATTGCCCCGCCTTGTTCGCCATCCTGCCCTATGTCGAGCATGCCTACGGCGTGTATCACATCGAGGGCGGGCTGAGCGAAATCAGCGAGGCCATGGCCAGGGTGGCAACCGAGCACGGCGTGGAGCTGCGCCTGAACACGCCGGTGCGACAGGTCCTGGTGGAGGGACGGCGCGCCTGCGGGGTGGAACTCGAGAACGGCGAGCGCATCCGGTCGGACGAAGTCGTGATCAATGCCGACTTCGGCCACGCCATGAAGCATCTCATGCCGCCCGGCGTCCTGCGCAAGTATACTCCCGAGAAGGTGGATCGCCTCGATTACTCCTGCTCGACGTTCATGCTCTACCTCGGGTTGGACAAGCTCTATGACTTGCCGCACCACACCATCTTCTTCGCGCGCGATTACCGGGCCAACATACGCGACATCTTCCAAAACAAGGTGCTCTCGGATGAGATCTCCTTTTACGTCCGCAATGCCAGTGTCACCGACCCGACGCTTGCTCCGCCGGGACATTCCGCGGTTTACGTGCTTGTGCCGGTGCCGAACCTGACGGCCTCCATCGACTGGAGTCGGGAGAAGGAGCCTTTTCGCGAACGGGTTCTGAATGCGCTGGAAACCCGCGCCGGCATGACGGATTTGCGGCAACACATCCGCGAGGAAATCGTGTTCACGCCCCAAACCTGGGCGGACATGGGCATCCAATACGGCGCCACCTTCAATCTCTCGCACAAGCTCAGCCAGATGCTCTACCTGCGGCCGCGGAACAAATTCGAAGAACTGGACCACTGCTACCTGGTCGGCGGGGGCACCCACCCGGGCAGTGGTCTGCCCACGATCTACGAGTCGGGCCGCATCGCCGCAAACCTCATCTGCCGTGCGCACGGCATCGAGTTCGTGTCGAAGAACGTCCAGGTCTGAGCCCGTCCCAACCGGCAACGGACATGCCCATCCGCGAACTCGTCAGCGAGCTTTGGTTGCCCGTGCCCCGGGACAAGCTGTTCCCGTTTTTCGCCGACGCGGCCAACCTCGAAACCATCACCCCTCCCTGGCTGCGCTTTCGCATTCTCACGCCGCCACCCATCGAGATGCGTGAAGGCACGCTGATCGACTACCGACTTCGCATCCACGGGGTCCCGATCCGCTGGCGCACGCGCATCAGCGTCTGGGAACCGCCGCGCCGTTTCGTGGACGAGCAACTGCGCGGCCCATATCGGCAATGGATCCACGAGCACACTTTCGAGCCCAAGGGCGGCGGCACCCTGGTGCGGGACCACGTGCGCTACGCCGTCCTGGCGGATTGGCTCCTGCACCGCTGGCTCGTGCGCCCGGACATCGAACGCATCTTTGCCTACCGGAGCGAGGTCCTGCGGCGACTCTTCGGGGCCGAAGAACGCGCTTGAAACCACGGGTCCCCATCACAATCGCCATGAAGACGGACCACTTTGTGAACACCCTCATGCTTGTCGGCTCGCTGCTCCTGAGCTTCGCCGCGGCCTCATTGGGCGCGTTCTTCTCGCCGGGCGACTGGTATGCCGGGCTGACCAAACCGTCGTGGAACCCGCCCAACTGGCTGTTCGGCCCCGTGTGGACAGCCCTGTACACGATGATGGCCGTGGCCGCCTGGCTGGTTTGGCGGCGAGGCGGGTGGCGGGAGCAGTGGCGCCCTCTGGCGATCTACCTGGCCCAACTCGCGCTGAATGCGGCCTGGACGCCACTGTTCTTCGGGCTTCACTGGCCGGGGGCCGCGTTTGCCGAAATCGTGCTGCTCTGGCTGGCCATCGTCGCCACCATCGTGACCTTCTGGCGCGTTCAACGCCGGGCAGCGGCTCTGCTCATCCCTTACCTCGTCTGGGTCTCCTTCGCCGCCGTGTTGAACTTCACTTTGTGGCGGCTCAATCGGTCCTGAGCCGGGTGTGACCCGGCCGCACACCGGGGAGGAGGGCGCGGCGTGGCATCACGCGGCTGCCCCTGGATCCGGCGTTTCGGCGCCTGTCAAGCCGGCTTTGAGCCGTTTTTCTCCCGGCAGCCGGTGCTGCCCAGCGACAGAGATACGTCAGGAGGACCGGTAGTTGTGCAAGTTCCTCCACCAAGTAAGCCTGTATGCAATCGATCACCTCTCAATACGCCGGGGCTGCGGCTCCGCCGAAGATGAAGGAGACTTCCGGGGGCATGGGTGCACGCAGCCGCTCCCATTCGCGGGGCAGGTCACGATCATCCTCGGGCTGCACCACACTCAATGCGAGGGCCCGCGACTTCAATTCTCGCGCTGCGCCGGCGAGCTCAGTCACGGGGACGCTGGCTCCAAGCCGCACAGTTCGCCAGCCCAGGTTGGCCGTCAGAGCCGACACCAACAGAGCTCCCAGTTCGTGCAAATGGCCG
Organism: Limisphaera sp. 4302-co; assembly: GCF_049537155.1. Lineage (NCBI taxonomy): Bacteria > Pseudomonadati > Verrucomicrobiota > Verrucomicrobiia > Limisphaerales > Limisphaeraceae > Limisphaera > Limisphaera sp. 4302-co. The sequence continues at coordinate 296,825 of NZ_JBMVQZ010000003.1, read as the reverse complement.
GAGGGGATCGCGGTTACCAGCAGGGGCGCTCTTTCGAGGTTGCCCATCGCTCCCGCCAGCCCGCCCAGAAAGTCGCGCACGCCGGTCACGGCGAAATGCTCGTGGCCGGCCGCGATGGTTCCATCGCACCACGGCCGGCCCGGCGGGTGGAGCAGCGGCGCGACCACCCGAACGAGCAGACCTCGTGTGCCGATCCTGGATCCGGCTTCCTCCAGATGCTTCCTCAGGTCTGTCTCATCCATGGCACGCGCGATCGCCAAACAGGCGTCCACAGACTTGTCGGTGGCGGCAATCACCTCGGGAGCGGCAGGGGCACGCCCGGTCGCTTGGATCGATGCAGCCAACCGCCGCAGTTCGGTTGTCGTGAGTCCCGCCTCTTGACCGATGCTGCGGCCCGACAGCGTCAGTGGGCGCATCAGGCTCACCCGCTGTGCATTCAGGTCAGCGATGCAGGTGTCAAGCTTGACAATGCCAAGGTGATCAAGACCGACATCATGGCGATAAACGGCGTGATTCACGTCATCGACACGGTACTGCTGCCAAAACCGTAAACAGATTACTCCACAAGGTGGGGGCTCAGAGACCCCCCGCCTTGCGGCCTTGACGCAGCCATGCTCACTTCACCAATGCTTTCCAAGAATCACACCATGAAGGCACCGATTCAGTTTATCCATCTCGGCGGGCGCACCGCCCGGCTCGCCCTGTCCGGCATAAACGCCGGCGCTGCGCCCAAACCTGATGTCGGACGGTTCGATTTCTCCCAACCTGACGCCGTGAGGCCGTGGCGGGTGGTCAATGACGGTGTCATGGGCGGCGTGTCCACCCGCCGGTTCCTGTGGAAGGAGGGCGTAGCCGTGTTTACAGGTACGGTTTCGGTTGAGAACAACGGCGGCTTTGCCTCGGTGCGTACGCAGCGGGGCAACCACGATTTGACCGGCACCGACGCGTTCGTGATTCGCGTGCGCGGCGATGGCCGGCGCTACAAGTTCACGGTGCGGACCGAGGGGCGCTACAATGCGGCGCTGTACCAGGCTTCCTTTGAGGCGCAGCAAGGGGAGTGGCAGGAAATCAAGCTGCCGTTCAGTCCATTCACCCCGATCTGGCGCGGGCGCATTCTGAGAGACGTGTCGCCGCTCGATCCGGCCAAGGTGAACTCCGTTGGCTTCTTGATCGCTGACAAACAGGCCGGACCGTTTCGGTTGGAAACAGGCTGGATCCGCGCCACCCGCTCAAACGGTGAATGATCCAATGGTCGCTGCCGCGGCCTCATCCTAAAACCTGCTGGTTACCGGCGCCACCGGCTACATTGGTGGGCGGCTGGTGCCTCGGCTTTTGGAGGCCGGGCACCGCGTTCGCTGTTTGGCACGCGATCCGGGTGGCCTGAAGGGCAGGGTTTGGTGCCGGCAGGTTGAGGTGCAGGCCAGAGACTGTCTCAGACCGGGGAGTTTGCCTGCCGCGATGGCCGGCGTCGAGGTTGCCTGTTACCTGGTGGACAGCATGGGGGCGGGCAAAGGCTTCGAAGAGCGCGACATTGAGGCAGCGCGCAGTTTTGCCCGGTCGGCCAAGCCGGACGGCGTCCGGCGCATCATTTACCTGGGCGGTTTGGGAGAATCCGATTCGGAGCTTTCAGATCGCCCGCGATCACGCGTGCAGACCGGTGAGGCGTTGCGCAGGGCCGGCGTGCCGGTGACGGAGTTTCGGGACGCGGTCATCGCCGGCTCGGGCAGCCTCTCGTTCGAGCTGATCTGCTATCTTACCGAGCGGCTGCCCGTGATGATCTGTCCGTGACGGATTCACATGGGGGTCCAATCGATCGCCGTTGACGACGTCCGGCAGTACGTGGCGGCGGCGTGGGAGCCACCGGCAAGCTCGGGACAGATCATCGAGATCGGCGCTGCGGATGTCACAACTTATGGAAAGACGCTCCCGAGCCGCGTGCGGTTCCGTGGGCTGCGGCGCTGGCTGCTTCCCGTTACCGTGCTGACGCCGCGGCTTTCCTCCAATTGGAGCCACCGGGTTGCCCCGTGCCGGAAGCCATTGCCCGACCACTGGTCGAGAGTCTTTGTCACGATGTCGTGGTGCCGGACGACTCCGCCCGATAACTCTTTCCGCTCATCAGTCCGATGGATTACGTCACGGCGGTTCGCCGGACCCTGGCCAATCTTGAAACAGGCGCCGGGGAAAGCACCCGGACTGATGCTGCAGCCAGCGGCCAAAGTGAATTGCCCGTTTGCCGTCTGATCACCGCGGAAGGCATGATCCTCGAACAGCGGCAGCGTCGGGTGACGGCCCCTCCGGAAGTGGTGTTTCGTCCGTTCGCCCAACCGGGCGGCCAGCGTGGCTGGCTTTACATGAATCGGGCCTGGCGCATGCGCGGTGCGGTGGTTCGGCTCGTGGAAGGCGTCGGCCTGCGGCGCGGCCGGCGTGATCCGCACCATGTGCGCACAGGCGATGCCCTCGATTTCCGGCGAGTGGAAGCCGCGGAGCTCGGTCGTCTCCTGCGATTGGGGGGCGGGGATGAAACTGCCGGGGCGAGCCTGGCTGGAGTTTGGAGTGGAACTGCACGCGCCTCACGGGGCACAGCTCACCCAGACCGCGTTTTTCGCCCCGCGCGGTTTGGCGGGATGGCTCTATTGGTGTGCGCTTTATCCGATCCATGCCTTGATCTTCAGGGGCTTGATTGAAAGAGTTGGTAAACGAGCTGAACGCGCGGCGCGCTCTGCCGACAGACAGTTGGCGGGACGGCCGGACACTGTTGGCCAATCGACGCAGTGCGACGATTTGAACCGATGAGCTTCCTGCGTCCGAACATCAATCGTAGGGGCCGCTTGATACGAGCGGCGTGTGGACTGGCCTGTCTCGGCGGCGCTTGGTGGGCAAGCGGATTTTCGTGGTGGTTGGCGGGTCTGCTGGCGATGTTGGGCGTGTTTGCCCTGTTCGAAGCGGCACGCGGCTGGTGCGTCGTCCGGGCCTGCGGAATCAAGACGAAGTGGTGACGCGCCGGTGCAACAGGCGCTGGAGGCGGATTCGATTGTAGCGCTGCGCCAGGATGCAGGGGACGTTCAAGATCACGCCGCAGCTCACCATCACAGTCGTGGCCCAGGGCGGATTCCAGATTGCGAAGATCGGCGCACACGCCAGCGCGGCCCAGTGGCACAACTCGCCGCGCCAGGTTTCCACGATGAATTGCCGCAGGTAGCCGGGGTCGGCCGTCTTGAGCGAAGACTTCGGAAACCCGCGGGCAAACCAACTTGCCCCGTCCGGCAGCCGGTGCTTCCATCGCTTGATGGCGAAGATTTTTTCGTAAACCGTGCCGCGCCGTTCCCAGGCCCACGGGCGCGGAGGCCGGAACCAGCGGGCCGGCAGCCGCGTGAACAGCCACGCCCACCCGAGCTGAATCAGCGGCCAGCCGACCACATTCACCAGCGCCACGAGTTCGCTCGGGAGTTCAGTCAGCATGGATGGTGCGTCCTTTCCAAGAGACCGTGCGTCCGCGGCGGAACGCCGCCAGAGCAAAGAGGACAAAAAAGAACGCCAGCGGTAACGGATAGAGCAGCGCCGTGACGAGGCGAAAAGCTCCGACCTGCCGCCCCAACCAAGCCACCTGGCCGGCACAGCATGCGTAGATGGCCAGCCAAAAAGGCTGACCGGCACTGAGCACGCAGGCCAGAGCAGCCGTCGTGAGCCCCGTGAGCCAGGCGATGATCCATGCCAGGGTCGTTCCGCGGGTTTGACTGGCGCCCGAGGCAAAACCTTTGGACCAACCCTGCACGAGCTCACGAAAGCCGCCCGGATACATGCGGAACGTGAGGATGCCCCGCCCAACCGCACTGGTCACGGGAATGCCGGCTTCGCGAAAGGTCTCGGCCAGCCAGAAGTTCTCGAGGATTCGCCCCTTCACGCGGGCGTGCCCGCCCACGCGTCGATAGCTTTCGCGATCCACGAGCAGCATTTGCCCAAACAACGCCTCGCAGGCTGCACCCAACGTCATGACGAGGTTGAAGAACAGGGACAACTCCTCGTAAGGTCGTTGGATGGCATGAAACGGCGCCAGGGAAAAGGCGCCTCCCGGATAAGCGGCCAACGCCCGAGCGAGGCCTTCGGGCTCGAACCAGGTATCGGCATCGAGGAAGAGGAGCAGATCACCCTGGGCGGCTTGCGCGCCTTGATGGCAGGCCCAGGTCTTGCCCCGCCAGCCCTCGGGCAGGGGCGCGGAGACAAGCACCCGGGCGCCATGCTCGCGCGCCACCTCGGCGGACCGATCGGTCGAACCGTCGTCCACGACAATGATCTCGCAGGGCCGGAGCGATTGCTCAGCCAGGGACTCCAGCAGCCGGGGCAGGTTGTGTTCCTCGTTGCGGGCCGGGATGATGACGGTGAGGCGGGAGGACTGCGGTGCGGAAGAGAATTGCCCCGGGGGCCGCAGGCGTCGTCCCAGCCAAAAGCCCGTGGCGACCAGGCCGATCGTAACCGCCGGGAGGATCAATGCCGGTCCCATGCCACGATCTGACGGGCGACGTTCTGGCCGCACAGGACCACCATGGGCATGCCGCTGCCGGGATTCACGGAGCCGCCCACGAAAAAGAGGTTGGGATACCGCGTGCTTTGTTTCGGGGCTTTGAACGCGAGGTTCTTCCAGCGGTCACTGACCACGCCGTAGATGGACCCGCGGTTCGAGTTGTACCGATCCCGGATGTCCGGTGGCGTCAGCACGTGCTCGTATACAATGTGCCTCCGCAGGTCGGTCAGTCCCATGCGCTCCAACTTGTCGAGGACGCGTTCCTTGAACGCGAGATAATCCCCACGCGTCAGCGGGCGATCCTCACGAAGGTACGGGATGTGCGGCAGGATCTTCAGACAATCACAACCCGGCGGTGCGACGGTGGGGTCGGTCCTGGACGCGGCCACGACGTAGAGCGTGGGATCGTCCGGCAATTCATAGCTTTCGAACACCTTCGCGAAATGCTCCCTCTGATCACCGCTGAAGAAAAAGTTGTGGTGTGCAAGTTGAGGGTACCGGCAATCCAGACCCAGATCGAGCACCAAACCCGAACAGGCAGGCTCAAACCTGCGCTCGTATGAGGCCACGAAGGTTGGGTCCTCCTGCAGCAACTGTTCATAAGCGGGAATGACCTCCACGTTCGACACGATCATGTCGGCGGGGTGAAAGGCGCCGCGGGCGACCAGGCCGGTGACGCGCCCGTTCTCCCGTCGGATCTCGCTGACGGGGGCGTTGACGTGGAGCTTGATGCCGAGTTCCTCCATGAGACGCCCCAAACCGCGGGCGATGTTGTAGAGGCCACCATCCACATACCAGAGGTCATAACGGAACTGGATCGTGGGCAGGGAGTTCATGAACGCCGGTGCGCGATAAGCGGAAGAACCCACGTATTTGATGAAGAAGTCGAAGATGTCGCGGAAGTAGCGGGTTTTGAAGTGCGCGGCCACGGCCTGGTGCATGGAGCGAAACAGGTCGAATTGGAGGAATTTCCAGAGCCCGTAGTACCGGGCAAACTCGCGCCAGTTATCCAGGCCTTGCTCGAAGTAACCCTCGTTGGTCAGGTCGTAGAGTTTGGCAGAATACCGGAGGAAGCGCGCGATGTTCTCCGGCGGTTCACCAACCTTGCGCGCCTCGGCGGCCATGCGGTCGGGTTCCGGATACAGGTCCAGCACCGTGCCATCCTCGAAGAAGTTGCGCCAGTGGGGTCGGACGGGGCGGATCGAAAAGTAGTCGGCCATCCTGCGACCGGAACGTTCAAACAGCCGCTCGAAAATGTGCGGCAGGGTGAGGATGGAGGGCCCGAGATCGAACGTATAGCCCCCGGCTTTCAGGACGTTCAGCTTGCCGCCGATCTTCTCGTTTTTCTCGAAGACCTCGACCTCGTAACCGGCCTGACGCAACGAAATGGCGGCGGACAGACCACCCAGGCCGGCGCCGATGACCAACACGCGTTTCGAACTCATGGGTGTTTCATCGATTCACGTCCCGGCGTCGGAGCCCATCCAGCGCCAAAGAGTGGCCCGGATGGACTTCCAGGGCCCGGCGAAAGGCCTTTTCGGCCTCGGTGTGACGTCCGAGCCGTTCCTCTACCTGGCCGAGGAAAGCGAGGCAGTCGCCATGTCCCCACCGGGGTTCCCATCCCTGGCGGGGTTGCTGCCGTTCGCGATCGAACAGCTCGGCCGCCCGTTGGAGCGTCGCCCGGGCTTCTTCAAATTCCCGATGATTGCCGGCAATGTGGAACAGACCGACCCCCAGGAGGTAGTGAACGCGCGGGTTCTCCCGTCCATGGCGCAAGGCCGCTTTCTGGTGCTTTTGCACGTCTGGCCAGTACCGGATGGCCCGGAAGAGGTTGCCCTCGATCTTCATCCCGTAAAGCGTGCCCAGGAGGGCGTGGCCTTCCGGGTGGGTCGGCGCCAGCTCCAGCAAGGCCTTGAAGGTGTGAATCGCGGCGTCCATGCGTTCCGCCACGGCTTTCTCGTCCGCGCGGGGGCTCCCCCCGGTGCGGAGGCAGAGCATGTGATGGAACTCGGTCACGCCGAGCCAGTAAAGCGCCCCGGCTCGGTTGGTGCTGGTGGAGGCGGCGGTAAGGCGCAACACGACCTCTGCTTTGGCAAAGGCTTTGGCATCCCACGACTGGTAGGCCTTCTCGAACAAGACCACGCCGTCGAGCAACGAATCAGGTGTGGCCTCCTCAGCCACCAGCGCGGAAACCAGTCCCAAACAGATGATGGGAAGCAGACGAGTCATGTCTTGACGGAAAGTAGTGCAGCCCGGAGCCTTTTCCAAGCTGCAATGAGCAAGAGCCGCGCCGAGATCCCGCAGCGACAGCGGGCCTTCTTTGACGCCGGGAAGACGCGCAGCGTGGCGTTCCGTCTTGAACGGCTCCGCGCGCTGCAATCGGCACTCGAAGCGCATGAGGCCGAGCTGCTGGAAGCGCTGCACGCCGACCTGCGCAAGTCACCGACGGAAGCCTACGTCACCGAGCTCGCCTACTTGCACGCCGAGATCCGGCATGCCCTGCGTCACTTGAAATCGTGGATGAAACCGCAGCGACGGAGCACCCCACCTCTGACCTGGCCGTCGCGCGCCTGGACGCAACCGGAGCCGCTCGGTGTGGCACTGATTCTCGGGCCATGGAACTACCCGGTCCAGCTTCTGCTGACGCCGTTGGTGGGGGCCATTGCTGCCGGCAACTGCGCGGTGCTCAAACCTTCGGAACACGCCCCGGCTACTGCCGAGGTTCTGGAACGGCTGGTCGAACGCACCTTTGCGCCCGAGCACGTCACGCTGATCCGGGGCGGGCCGGACACTGCGGAGGCTCTGTTACGAGAGCGGTTCGACAAGATCTTTTTCACCGGCGGAGCGACCATCGGCCGGAAGGTCATGGCAGCAGCGGCGCATCATCTGACGCCGGTCACTCTCGAGCTGGGCGGCAAGTCGCCCTGCATTGTTTGCGCCGACGCACCTCCGCGGATCGCAGCACGCCGGATCGTGTGGGGCAAGTTTCTCAACGCTGGACAGACCTGCGTGGCCCCGGATCACGTCTGGGCCGACCATCGAATCATGCCGTTCTTGCTTGAGGAGATGGTCCGCGCCGTCCGGGATTTTTACGGTGAAGATCCCAGCAAAAGCCCCGATTACGCGCGCATTGTCAACCGGGCGCACTTCGACCGGCTGTGTGAGTACCTGCGACAAGGGCACATCGTCATCGGAGGGCAGCACAACCGGGAGGAACTCTACATTGCACCCACGGTGCTGACCGGGACCTCGCCCGAGTCGCCGGTGATGCAGGACGAAATCTTCGGCCCGATCCTGCCGGTGCTGAGCTTTCAATCTCTCGAGCAGGTTGTGATCGAACTGCGGCGGCGTCCGTCACCGCTGGCCCTCTACCTGTTCACACGTGATCGAGCCATCCAGCAGCGATTGTTGTCCGAGACACGGTCGGGCGGCGTCTGCCTGAACGACACGGTGTTGCATTTGACAGTCAGAGACCTGCCTTTCGGCGGAGTGGGCGCAAGCGGCTTTGGCACCTATCACGGCCGGGCCGGATTCGAATGCTTCAGCCATCAACGGGCCGTACTGCAGCGACGCTTCGCGTTTGATTCCAGGAGGCGTTATCCCCCCTGCCGCTTGTCGCTCGCGACGCTGAAACGGGTGATGAGATGGCTGTTGAGCGTGTAACTGTTGGCTGAAGAATCATCGGATCCAACCGTACGCCTGAAATTGCGCCGGGCGGGGAGGATCACATCGGGCGGTTGTTTCATAAATCGGGGTGCACGACGGTGCCTCCGCCCGGGGTCAGAGCAACAATCCCCCATGACGTGCGAACCTTTTCGAACCGCGTGCCGGGCCAGGAGGCGCGCCCCGCGTGCCCGCACCAGCCCTCCCAAAAACAGCGGCGCCCGCGCACCTCGTCTGGAAGAACGTGCCGGCATGCTCCATCTCCCACGCGTGCGTCCCGGAGGCGTTCATGCGCAATCCCGTTGTAGACCTCGGCACGCCTTGAGAAGGCAAGGTCGAAGGACGCCAGGAAAACCTTTCACCAGCATGGTGATCGCCGGCCCACCCGATTACCGGCATCCCGGGCTCTCCGGGGGGAGCGTCGATCCGGACAAGCGGACGATCAAACTGCCTCGTGTAGACCACGACATCGCCACGGCCGGGCACGGGCTGCGGAGCCGATCTGCCGGAGCGCCTGTCCGGGCGGCCTGCCCACGGCCGCTGACCCAAGCCCGAGTACGCCCGCGGCCCGCCGCACAAGACGCTTGTCTTTCCGTGCTGTTGGTCAACGCCCTGTGTGTTGAAAAACCTGCCGCGGCCGGGGCATCCGGACCGGAGCCTGTCCAGGACTCATGACACACGCAGCTGAGTTGATGAGACGGTATGGTGCTGAGACGTACGGACAGCGTAGCCGACCGGTTGTGCGCATGTATTCCCGATCCTCCCAGGAACCTCAAGGGCGGCCGGCCTCGGACTGACGAACGCAGAGCATTGGCCGGGATCTTCAGACTCCCGGACAACGTAGCCCAATCGAAGCATCCGCCGGGACGATCCGGATCCAGGAGCGCGGTTCATGGGTTCTTCCAACGCCTTGTACGCGATGGAGTCTTCGAGCGGCTGTTGCAGGAGGCCGGCCAACTGGTGGAGGAGCGGGGGGAGTATGGGCTGTACGACTGCTTTCTGGATGCGGCGTTCTGTCCGGCACGTGGAGGGGGCGATGGGATCGGACGCACGAAGGCGGGCAAGGGGGTGAAGATTCCGATTGCCGTGGACGCCCGGGTATTGCCCATTGCCGTGCAAAGTTGTTCGGCCCGGCTGCATGAGTCGACGCTGGCGCAGGGGGTGTTTGATTTCATGCTGACGCAGCAGGTTCCGCAGCAGGTGGTGGAGGACAAGGCCTGTCTCAGTGATGCGTTGGGTTGGGCGTTTGCCGCCCGTTATGGAACTGATTGCATCGCATCGGAGCCTTCGGTGTGCGGCGAATCGGACGCAGCACGGCCGCACGGTGCGGCGGTTTCGTCGATGCCGGGTGGTGGAGCCCGTGGTGGCCTGGCTGCGACGTTTTCGGCGGCTGTGCATCCGGGGGGAGAAACCCAGCCGGGCGTTTGAGGCACGTTTGCTGGTGGTCTGCGCGTTTCTGCTGGTCCGGCAGGTACCGGGCTGAACCGGAAACGGGGTGATTCCGCGCTTCGGTTGGTGGATCTTTCGTGTTGCCGGTCACCGGCAGATGGGAGGCCTTTCTGCTCCTGCGACATCTGCAAGCCTCAGGAGCGGCCCTGACTCCTGCCCAACCGTCTCCTGCGTGTCGAGTGTGCCTTTTCATCTGTAGTCACCGCATTTCCCTCGTGCCTTGGAACCTCGTACAAACGGGGTTTGGGGATAGGTTTTAACGAACGACGTGCCGGAGGTTCAGTCTTTGGCGACGGTGCGCGAGTGGGGGGTGACGCGATCTGGCCGGCATGACTCCTCCCGGGTGTGCATTCGGCACCGGCCCGGGGCAACGTCCTGGTTCGAGCCGCAGCCGCGAATCGGCCGCAGGAACTGGTGCGGCGCGGTCCATTTCGGTCCCGATCGCGGCGCGGGCTCGTCTGGTTCAGCCCTTGGGTGGGCGAGGGGTTCAAGGGACTTCAAGCCGGTAGAAGGCCGCAGGGCGCTCCGGCTCGATTTCCAGCTCGAAGGTCACGTCGCCGTCGGCATCGAACTGCGCTTCCGCCACGATTTCCCATTGGCTGACGGGCAGTCGCAGATCGGTGGTGCGGCGCAGGCGCACCGGCCAGCCGGGAGTGCCCTCGCGGGCGCGGAGCGTCCAGCGATCGCCCGCGCGTTCCGGCGGCATCAACCGCGGCGGTGTGGAACGCACCACCCACAACGAACCGTCCAAGCCGATCCGTTCCGTGCGCCAGACCAGGCCCTCCTCCAACTCGGGCAGGTCAAACGACTGAAACGCTCCCGCGATTTGCGCCGCTTGGAAGAGGACGAAGGACTGGCCCGCCACGACGGGTTCGGGCGCCACGCGTACGATCTGCAAACGGCCGTTCAGCATGCAGGTGCCTTCGACCACGATTCGATCGTGCCCCGGGGGTGCCAGTTTCAGCACCGTCAGAGCCGAACCCTCCAGAGTGAGATCCCTGGCGAAGCCGAGCACGACGGGATTCGTCCCACCCGGGTACAGGGTCCCCCATACGCGGGCCGGTCCGCCCACCACGCCGCTGCCGCCGAGCGAGGCCCCGCTGGCGACGGTGACGGCCCCGGTGGCCGCCCGTTGGTCGCCCAGGATCACCAGTCGTCCCGCGTTCACCGTGGTGGGCCCCGAATAGTCGTTGGTGGCTGTGAGTGTCCAGGTTCCCGAACCTTCCTTGATCAGCGATGTGTTGCCCCGGATGAGGGCCCGGTTGGTGGCGGACTCGTTCAAGCCGCCCACGCGCCAGGTCACGGGGTTTTGCGCGCCCAGACCGGACCCGCCTCCGGCCAGCATCCGTGCACCCTCGTCAGCCGAGAGGCTGCCGATGGGAATCACGCTGCCGGCAGGGGCCCGGCTGTAAAGGGCCACCTGGCTGCCCAGATGCACGCGCGCCAGGGGGAAGCCGGCCGGGTTGCCCACGCGGAAATCGTCATAGTTGGAGGATGCCCGCGTGCCGGGGCTGGCATGCACGCGCAGCAGACCGTTGAACGCGGTCCAGTCGCCGGTCACCTCGCCCCGCACGTAGTCCACGAACAGGTCCAGTGTTCCGCCGCCCAGGACGCGGCTGGCGAGGGTCTGTCGCGGCCCCGCACGAATCGTGCCGGTCTGCCCGGGCGGAACCAAAAGCAGGTTGGTCAGGGCACCGTAGGTGGCGGTGTTGTCCCGTTCACCATGGCCGAACAATTGCAGGGTGCCTCCGTAAAACTGGATCGGCCCGCTGCCCACGGCATATTGATTGGCCGTGTACGGGCCGGTGGCGCTGCCGCTCAAGGCGACCACACCGTTGCTGAGCATCAAACCGCCGCTGAAGGTGTTGGTCGTGGCCAGCACGAGCGTACCCGTCCCGGACTTGACCAGGCGGTTGGTGCCGGTCAGGGATCCCGTGCCGGTGAACTGGTAATCCACGTGTGCTTCCACGACGACCAGCGCCGGCGCCACCGCCTCCACCAGATTCACGACCGGCGCCTGCGAACCGGAGTTGTCGAAGCGCACCCGGTCGCCGTTCCAAAAAACCGTCGCTTGACCTTCATGCGTCCAGTTGGCCGTGCGACCGACGTCCCAGTCCGACCCCGCGCCCCGCCAGACCAGCCAACGACCTTCATCGGGCGGGGCTTCCGGAATGACCAGGGCAATGGCCCCCGGGAGCAACGCCAATTGCAGGCCGGGCAGCGGCGGCTCTCCTTCCCATTCGAGTTGCGAGAGGGAGCCGGTCAAGGGCCCGGTGAATTCGATCAGTGGATAAATCCCGGGTGGCGGCGGCACGTCCGTCCATCGGATGGTCACGCGGTTGGTCCCCTCCAGGTGCAGGGCGCCGTGCACGCGGACCTGGTCGTGCCCCTCGGATGCCCCGGGCGGCTGCGAAGACAGATCGAACCACAGGCGGGCCTGCCGAAGGACCAAATGGTTGGAAAACGTCAGCGTGCCGATCAGGCCATGGGCGGGACCGGGGTCCAGGATACAGCCTCGCTCCAGCACGGCGCCTGCGCCGGCCACGCCCGTTCCGCCCAGCCGGCTGTTCAACCAGACACCCGGCCGCACGCGGACAGGGCTGGCGGCCAGCAGGCCGTTGAGGATCAATCCGCCTTCGGACACCTCTGTGGGCCCGGCAAACGTGTGGAGACCCGGGAGCTTCAGGTCGCCGCTGCCGGCCTTTAGTAATGACATCGGCCCGGCCAGCGACCCGCCCAGGAATTCGAAGTCCACCGGCGCATGTACCCGCACACTCGAAGGCCGGAGTTCACCCCCCAACACCACCCGGGGATGAGCCGCACCGCGAAGATCGAACACCACGGATTGTCCGTCCTGGTACACCGAGGTCACCGACTGCGTCCAGACGTGGTTCAAGACCCAGCCGCTCCGGCCCGTCCCCCACACAGAGTCCGGGCCACCGGTCCACGCCAGTTCGGCGTCGCTGACCGGGTAGAGGGGTGGTTCGTCCATGCCGGGGCCGACGTAGAATCCGGGGTGGGGCGGTTGGTTGTAGGCGACGTTTTGCCAGGCCAGGGCCAGGCGATACTGCGGGTCGTGCAGGAGGGTACGGAACCGGTTGGTGGCCGGGACGACCGAGACGAACAGCATGAGACGCGTGTTGTCGGCGCTGCGCAGGAGGATTTCCTCGCGCCAATCGCCCACAAGGTCGCCACTGAGACACGGGTTGGCCTTGGTGCCGTTGATGTTCAACGCGCCCCCGTCCACGGAGTAGAAACTGACCAGCCGCTGAACCCCGTCGCCGGTCCACTTGTCCAGCTTGGCGGCGGTTCCGCCGCTGCCGGCGCTGTCGTGCAATTCGCGCAGCACGTCGGCGTCCCACCACACGGCAAAGTTGATCGAGGGCCGGCTCGAAGAAATCACCTGACCGGTCCGATCCAGCACGCCCGGTGAGGCCGATGACCAGAACTGATATCCGCGGTACCGACCGTCAATGGGCGAGGCCAGGCCGCGCCCCGTGTCGCCCGTACCTTCCAGACCCCAGAGCAAGGTGCCCGTGGCAGCATCGCGAAACGAGCCGCCGCCGACGGCCGACGGGGTTTCGTGGACCTGCCAGACCTCCAAGCCCGGATGGTCCGGATCCATGTCCGACACGTGCATTGCGTCGCCGTGTCCCCAGCCGGTGCTGTAAAGTCCGCGTCCGTCGTCGTCAATGACGCACGCCCCGTAGACGATTTCATCGCGACCGTCGCCGTCCACGTCGGCAACCGAGAGGTTGTGGTTGCCCTGTCCGGCATACTCGGGCCAGCCCTGGTTGCTGTCGAACGTCCATCGGCGGGTCAGTTGTCCGTCGCGCCAGTCCCAGGCCACCAGCACGGTGCGCGTGTAATAGCCGCGACACATCACCAGACTGGGACGGATGCCGTCGAGGTAGGCCACACACGCCAGGAACCGGTCCACGCGGTTGCCGTAGCTGTCGCCCCAGGCGCTGACCGGGCCGCGCGGCGGCAGGTAGTTGGTCGTCCAGAGGGCCGCGCCGGTCCGGCCGTCGAAGATCGTGAGATATTCCGGCCCGCTGAGGATGTAGCCCGAGCTGTTGCGATAGTCGGCCAGGGGATTGTCCCCCGGCATGAGAACCCAGCGGCCCAGGCCGTCGCGGGTGCCGGGCGCGGTCCTGCAGGCGACCTCGGCGCGGCCGTCGCCGTCGAGGTCGTACACCATGAACTGGGTGTAATGCGCACCGGCGCGGATGTTCCGGCCCAGATCGATCCGCCAGAGGCGCGTGCCGTCCATGCGATAGGCGTCCAGGTACACGTTGCCGGTGTAGCCGGACTGCGAATTGTCCTTGCTGTTCGAAGGGTCCCATTTCACGACCAGTTCATACTCGCCGTCGCCGTCGAGGTCGCCCGGACTGCAATCGTTCGGCGAGTAGGTGTAGTCCACGTCATCCGGGGTGGTGCCGGCGGGCGGCACGTCCAGCGGGATGGCCAGGTAGGGGGCGGTGCGCCGGCCCGAATCGGTGGGCACGTTCGGGTTGGCCGGCAACGTGTAGAGCGAGCGGCCAAGCGGGTGCGCCCAGCGGTCCTCCACTTCCGTGCCTTGCCGGACGGGCCGCAGGAAGTAGGTGTGCGGCACGGCGAACGTGGGCGGGCGATCCACGAAGTCGGTCGTCTGTTGCAACGGTTCGCTGTTGAGACGATTCGTGACGCCCGCCGTCACGCGGTAAAGGTTGAACGCCAGATCAGCCGGATCCTGCCCCAGCCAGCGCCAGCCCAACCAGACCTCGGTGGAGCTCCGACGCAGCGCGATCAGGCCGCGGCCGAGCCGTTCCATCTGGCGTTCGCCGGATGCCGGGAACGCCAGCACGCAAAGAAGCCCCACCCATCCGGCGCATGCCATCCCGCGGACCCCCGGGCGGACGTCGAGCCCTCGCCCCTTCCGAGCATGCCTCCCTGTTGACATCGTGTGCGCGGTTGCTTGGCGCCAATCTGCCCCAGCCTGGCCGCTCTCACAATGACCAGAATTGGCCATGCCACGCCGGAGACCGGAATCGCCTGCTGCCATTCGTCGGGTGGAACTGACTTCAGGGTTTCCTCCTCATTCCATCCGGTCGGAAGCGAAGAGGGAAGGAAACGGGTGAGGTGGCGGTTCAAGGGGACGTTGCGCGGTTCCGGCCGGCTGGTTTAGGTTCGGGCGATGCATCGCGGCGGTTGGGCATGGCAGGCGCTGCTGGGATGCGGGCTGGTGGCGGTGTGGATGGCGGGTTGCATGCCCGGGCCGGGAGGCCCCCTCGACGAACAGAAAGAGCCCCACTACCGCCTCGGCAAGGCCCGCGTCAACAGCATGGATTATGCTGGGGCGATCGAAGCCTTCCAGCGCGCCCTGGAGGTCAACCCCAGATCGGCTTCCGCCCATTTCGAACTGGGTTGGCTCTACGATGTCAAGGTGCCGGATCCGGCCGCGGCCGTGTACCACTACGAGCGTTATTTGAAGCTGCGACCGCGGGCCGAGAACGCCGACATCGTACGGCAACGAATCCAGGCCTGCAAACAAGAGCTGGCCCGAACGGTCCTGCCGCTGCCCATCGGTCCGGGACTTCAACGCGAGCTGGAACAACTGGTGGAGGAAAACCGCAGGCTCAAAGCCGACCTGGCCCGCTGGCAGGCTTACGCAGCGCAACTGGCCCGTGCACTTTC
Source organism: Limisphaera sp. 4302-co (assembly GCF_049537155.1). Lineage (NCBI taxonomy): Bacteria > Pseudomonadati > Verrucomicrobiota > Verrucomicrobiia > Limisphaerales > Limisphaeraceae > Limisphaera > Limisphaera sp. 4302-co. The sequence goes on along the minus strand of NZ_JBMVQZ010000003.1, from coordinate 281,518 downwards.
CAACGCTGCTGCCGTGAGTGAGCCGGACGACGCTCAACGCGCTGCCCCGCCACCGCCGGCCCCCACCGGCCCGGCGATTGCGGGTTCTTTCCAGGCAGGGCCCGCGCCCATCGCCGGTGCCCCGCGCCGGCCCGTGCCCGAGCCCCGGGAGACCGCACCCGGCTGGCGCATGCACGTGGTGCAGCCCGAAGAGACTTTGACCCGCATCGCCCGGCGATACGGCGTGAGCCTGCAGGCCCTGTTGGAGGCCAACCCCGGGATCGAACCCCGTCGGATGCGTGTCGGTCAGGAGGTTCGCATCCCGCCGGCGGGTCAACGTTGAGGCGCCCGCCACGCTGCTTCCCAACCCGATTTCCGCCCCGCCCCGGCCCAGGGTAGGGGGACAGGGCGTCATGCTGCAGGGGCGGCGGGATGGGGATGCCCGAGTCCGTACAGGACGAGAACGCGCATGGCGCAAGAGCCGCCAAACCGGTGCGGGGTGCATGTGGGGCGGAAATGAGGGCGGGTGCGGGCGGGCGTTTTTTTTCTTTTCACGCAAACATTTCGCTTGCAGGAAGCTGTGGAAGGCGTTAAATGGGCGCAAGATTTGTTGACGAACCCATCGAGCATGGTAGAAATGGAAGCGGCTTCGGTGGCGTAGGAACGTGGCGCCGGGGCGTGCATCAAACCAAAGGTCAAAGCTTATGAAAAGGATCGTGGCATCTGTCGGCTTGGTGACGGTCGGGATTTCGGGCGTCTCTGCCTATTCTCCCGGGCTGGTGGGGCCGGACGCAACCAAGACCTGGAGTGTCTCCGCCACGTTGCGTGGCTTCTACGACGACAACTACGCCTACGGCTACAGTAATCAGCAGGAGCGTGACAGCTTCGGCTTCAACATCGCGCCCTCGGTTCAGTTCAACCTGCCGCTGGAGCAGACCTACCTCGGTCTCCGCTACCTCTATTCCGGCAAATACTACGAGGACCGTAGCAGTGACGCCTGGGATCACAGCCATCAGGTGGATCTCCAGTTCAACCACGCGTTCAGCGAACGCTACAGCGTCGAGTTGAGCGACACCTTCGTGGTGGCCCAGGAACCCGAGCTGCTGGACAACGGGGTGCCCTACCGGACGGAAGGCGACAACATCCGCAACCGGGCCCGGCTGGTGGGGAACGCCCAGTTGACCCGCCTGCTGGGTGTCCAGCTCGGATACAACAATGTCTATTGGAACTACGACCAGGACCGCATCGTCACCGGGCCGGGCGGTGTGTTCCAGCGTGCCAGTCTTTCGGGTTTGCTGGACCGGGTGGAACACCTGATCGTGGGCAACCTTCGGTGGCAGGCCCTGCCCGAGACGACGGCGCTGGTCGGCTACAACCTGGGTCTCACTCACTACACGGGCGACCAGCAGATCGCATGGGTCGGCGCCACACCGGTGATGTCCGAGGATCGCGACAACATTTCCCACTACATCTATGCCGGTGTGAACCATGCGTTCCTGCGCAATGCCAGCGCGTCGTTGAAGTTGGGGGCCACCCAGATCGACTACGACAACGACCGGATCAACCAGGACAAATGGATCCCGTACGTGGACGTGAGCGCCAATTACGGGTACGCCCGCGGCGGCAACGTGCAGATCGGGTTCGTCCATTCGTTCTATGCGACCGACGTGATTGCTCCGTTCGCCGGGCGGATCACCGGTTCGCAGGAGAGCAGCACCGTCTATGGTTTGATCAGCCACCAGATCACCCCGAAACTGGTGGCCATTGCCAACGTGCGATACCAGGATTCCACGTTCGACGGTGGTCTCTACGGCGACCAGAGCGACCAGTTCTTCTCGGCTGGGATCAACTTGACCTACCAGATCAATCGCTTCCTTTCGTGCGAGGCCGGTTACAACTTTGACCGGCTGAATTCGGACATCCCGGGCCGGTCCTATGACCGCAACCGGGTGTACATCGGAGTCACGGCCAGCTACTGAACCGGATGTGAGTCGCAGGGGGCTGGATCGGTACGGGTTCTGGCCCCCTGCTTTTTTGTATGGAAGCCAACAAAGTCGCCCCTCCTCCCCCCGAAACCAAGCTGCACTTCCTGGACTACTGGCGGATCATCCGGATCCGCAAGACGGTCATCCTGGCCGTTTTCACCCTGGTGGTCCTGACGGCCATCCTGGTCACCTACATGATGCCCCAGCGGTACGCCAGTACCGCGCTCATCAAGGTGGAGCGGGACATCACCGACATCCGGGGCTTCGTGGACCCCCTCTACAACCCCGGGTACGATCCCTACTTCATCGAGACCGAGTTCCAGGTCATCAATTCGGAGGTCGTGCTGACCAACGTGGTCAACGAGCTCGACCTCATGCGCCGGTGGGGCGAGAAGTACAACGCGGGCCAGCCACTCACGATGACGGAAGCCCTCATGCTGTTGCGCAACCGCATGGATCTGAGCCCGCGGCGCAACACCAGCATCATCGAAATCCGCGTCGTCAGCGAAGACCCGCAGGAGGCCGCCGACATCGCCAATGCCATCGCCCGCAGTTACGAACACTACCGCATCGAGCAGCGCAAGAAGCTCAGCATGGGGGGGATCGCCGTGCTGATGGAACGCCTGGAGGAGCACCAGAAACGGATTGACGAGACCCAGCGTGAACTCGACCGCCTGCGGCGTGAACTGCAAATCTCGGACGTCGACGCTGCCGGCACCGGCCCCACGCTGTTGTTGGAGGCGGAAACCGTGCGCCGGCTCGAGGCGATGCGCATCGAGGCTCAGTCGCAGTACGAGGCGGAAGCCAAGCTGCTGGAGCAGCTGAAGTCGGTCCCGCGGGATCAGCTTCCCCAGGTCATCTCCGCCGCCATGCGGGACGATCCCCAGCTCACCGAACTGCTCCAGAGCCTCAATCTGGCGGAGCAGACCCTGATCCAGCTCCGGCGCGATTACGCCGACGAACACCCCACGGTGGTCACCGTGCGGAAGCAGATCGAGGAGTTGAAGCGCAAGATCACCAACCGCGTGGACGGTCTGTTGCTCGGGCTGGAGGTCCGGGTGGCGTCGTTGAAGGAACGGCTCGACTCGATCGTGGCCGCGTTCGAAGACGCCCGGAAAAAGGACATCGAGAAGGTGGAGAAGAGCCGCCCCTATTTCGAAAAGAAGCGCGAGCTGGAGAACCTGATTGCCTTCCAGCGCGTGCTCGAGAACAAACTCAAGGCCGAACGAATTGACGTGGACCTGCCCAAGACCGCCATGGTCACCATCGTGGAGCAGGCCAAGCCCGGCATCCGTCCCGTGCAGCCCAACAAGACCCTCAACATCGGGCTGGGCGTCATCATCGGTTTGGTTGTCGGCGTCGGCCTGGCGTTCTTCATCGAGTACCTCGACACCAGCGTGAAGACCATTGACGACGTGGAACGTGCGCTCGGTGCGCCCGTTCTGGGTGTCATCCCGCAGAACGTGGGTCTCCTGTTGGAAGAAGGTGCCGAAAGCCCGCATGCCGAGGCCTACCGGGTGCTGCGCACCAACATTCTCTTCTCGAGGAAGGACGAGCGACTCAACACGTTGGTGGTGGTCAGCGCCGGTGCGGGCGAGGGGAAGACCACCACGGTGCTGAACCTGGCCACCGTCTTTGCCCAGAGCAACCAGCGGGTGTTGATCGTCGACTCGGACCTTCGCCGGCCCGCCCTGCACAAGCGACTCAAGGTCAGCAACGCCATCGGCCTGACCAACTACCTGCTCCGTCAAAACAAACTCGAGGAGGTCATTCAAACCACGCAACTGCCCACGCTTGACTTCCTGCCCAGCGGCAAACTGCCCAGCAGCTCGCTCGGAATCCTCAGCTCGCAGGCCATGCGCGAGCTCATCAACGAACTGAAGCAACGGTACGATTTCGTCTTCTTCGATTCCCCGCCGATCATGGGTGTGAGCGACGCCTCCATCCTCGCCAGCGAGGTGGACATGGCCTTGCAGGTCATCCAATACCGCCGTTATCCCCAGCCGATGAACATCCGCGCCAAGCAGTTGATCGAAAAGGTCGGCGGCAACCTGATCGGCATCGTCCTGAACAACATCAACCTCTCGCAGGACGAAAGCTACTACTATTACAGCGGCTATTATCACGACTACTACTACCGGAGCGACGACTCGGAAAAAGCCGACTCCGGCAGGGACAAGGAGAAGACCGGCAAGGCGATCTCGGGCGAGGTGGCCCGGGCGGAGATCAAACCCAAGTACTGAGCCGGTCGGTCCAGCGGAATGGCAAAGGGACGCATGAAAAGCGCACGGGAGCGTTGGAGGGGATGGACTGTCCTCATCTGCGGGCTGATCCTCACAGGGATGCTGGCAGGTTGCGGTACCACGGACAACGGTTGGGCGACCTTCCCGGAGCCGGCCGCAGTGGGACCGTCCGTCTCCCAGGTCCAGTACACCTCCTCCACCAATGGCGCCAGCGGCGCAGTTGCCGTGGAGAGGTTCCGAATCGGCGACACGGTCACGGTCACCTTTTCCGGCGTGGAACCCCCGCCGCCCCCGCACGAGGAACGGATCAAGGAAGACGGCACCATCACCCTGCCGATGATCGGTTCGGTGATCGCCGCCGGGAAAACGGCGGGCGAACTCCAGAAGGAAATCCAGGAACGGTACTCCCGCTACTACACGCGGCTGACCGTCACCGTGAAGTCTCTGGAGCGGTTCTATTACGTCGGTGGCGAGGTCCGGTCCCCGGGGCGATACCCGTGGTTGGGTGAACTGACCGTGACCCAGGCCATTCAATCGGCTGGAGACTTCACGGATTTCGCCCGCAAAACCCGCGTGTTGTTGGTCCGGGCCAACGGCCAGACCGAGGTGGTGAACTGCCGCAAGGCGATCGAGAATCCCGAACTCGATCCCAAGGTCATGCCCGGCGACCGCATCCATGTCCCGCGGCGGTTCTGGTGATGATCGAACTGCTGGGACTGAGCGACCCGATCCGCAACCGCCGCATCACGATCGGGCGGTTTCCCGCCTCGCTCGGCCGGGCACCCGGCAACGGTGTTGTATGGGAGGCGCCGGGTGTGTGGGATCATCATCTCCGCTTCGAATGGGTCCGGGGCGACGGCATTCATGTGCGTGCGGTGGGCGAGGCCCCGTTGTGGGTCAACGATCGGTCGGTGCGGGAAGCCCGCCTCTCCAGCGGTGACATTCTGACGTTCGGCGGCGCGCGGGTCCGGTTCCAGCTTTCACCGCTCCGGGTCCGGCGCCGCGTTCTTGCGACAGCTGCGAGCTGGGCGCTGATCGTGGGGACCTTGGCGCTTGAACTCTGGCTGTTGAACCGGGCCGAAGGCTGAGCGCCGCATCCGCCGGCCGTTCAGTGCCGGAAATGCCGGACGCCTGTGAACACCATCGCCATGCCGCGGGCGTCGGCGGCAGCAATGACCTCCGGGTCCCTGACCGATCCGCCGGGTTGAATGGCGGCGGTGGCCCCCGCGTCGGCCGCCGCAATCAGGCCATCCGGGAAGGGGAAGAACGCATCGCTGCATACCACACTCCCGGCCAGCGACAACCCCGCCTCGTGCGCCTTCCAAACGGCAATGCGGCTGGCGTCCACCCGGCTCATCTGACCGGCGCCAATTCCCAGCGTCCGATCCGGGCCGGCATACACGATGGCATTCGATTTGACATGTTTGACCACACGCCAACCGAAACGCAGGGCCCGCCATTCGGTCTCGGTCGGGGCCCGGTGCGTCACCACCTTCACCCCGGACGGCGGTGTGGGCACGCGATCGCGCGTCTGATGCAGCCAGGACTCAAACCCCACGCTGCGGGTCTCCCATTCCGGTGCCGGCGGCTGCGGTTTCAACTGCCGGACCAATCGGAGGTTCTTCTTGCGCTGCAGGATCTCGAGCGCCTCATCGGCAAAGTCCGGAGCCACGATCACCTCGCTGAAGATCTCGGCGATGGCGGCGGCGCAGTCACCGTCCAGCGTCCGGTTGACGGCGATGATCCCGCCGAAAGGCGCCTGGCGGTCCGTGGCAAACGCCTTTTCCCATCCCTCGCGCAAGGTGGCTCCCTGGCCCACCCCGCACGGATTGGTGTGCTTGAGGATCGCTACCGTGGGCGGGTCCTCTGCGAATTCGGCCATCAACGCCGCGGCGGCCGTCAGATCCAGGATGTTGTTGTAGGAAAGCTCGCGACCGTGCAACTGGGCGAAGTACTCGCCAAAGCGACCGTACACCGCCGCGCTTTGGTGCGGGTTTTCCCCGTACCGAAGCAGCTGCACGCGCGGGGCGTGGATCCAGAGGTGCTCGGGCGGCCGGGTCCCGGGGTCCGTTTCAGGCTCCTGCTGCGCCAACCACGTGCGGATGGCGGCGTCGTAGGTGGCGGTCCGTTCGAACACCTTGCGGGCGAGCCGACGGCGCAGTTCCGGTGTGGTTTGCCCGTTCTGCCGGATCTGCTCGGCCACGATCGGGTAATCGGCCGGGTCCACCACCACCGTCACGCTGGCGTGGTTCTTGGCCGCACTGCGCAGCATCGCCGGGCCACCGATGTCAATGGTCTCGATGGCCTCCTCGTAGGTGACGCCGGGCCGGGCCACCGTCTGCTCGAACGGATAAAGGTTGACCACCACCAGGTCAATGGGCCGAATGCCGTGCGCGGCCACCGTGGCCTGATGCTCCGGGTTGTCCCGCACGAACAGCAGGCCGCCGTGGACCTTGGGATGCAGGGTCTTCACCCGCCCGTCGAGCATCTCCGGGAAGCCCGTGTAATCGCTCAACTCCACGACCGGCAACCCGGCCTCGCGCAGCACGCGGGCCGTTCCGCCGGTGGAAAGAATCTCGATGCCCGCCTCTGCCAGCGTTCGGGCAAAGGGAACCAAACCGGTCTTGTCCCACACCGAGATCAGCGCTCGCTCGATCCGTCCCATGGTGCGCCCCAGACTCGGCAAGCCCCCACAGGCCGTCAATCTTCGAATGGCCGTAGAGCCGCCCGGAAAAGCCGGGGCCGTGTTCGAAGCCACTGACCCGGGTGCCTTCCGGGGGCCTTTCATCGTGGCGGGGGAGAACCGGACTTCGTGTTCGCGTCCGGGCCGGGTACAGAAGCACACTCAGAAGATCACGCCGCCTCGATCAATCCTGAAGCGCACCCGCGTGCCGGCACCGGGCCGACTTTCGATTTCGCAACGGCCGCCCACGTCGGCGAGCCGTTGCCCCATGTTCTGCAGTCCTTGCCCCCGCCGCCGCAGCGGTTCGGTGGAGGGGGATTGCAGGGGGGCGGGGTCGAAGCCGCAGCCGTCGTCTTCCACCAGCAACGTGAATCCCTGTGGACAGGTTTCCAGCCGCACGCGGACCTCGGCGGCTCCCGCGTGCTTGACCGCGTTGTGGAGCGCTTCCTTGAAGGCCAGGAAGAGGTTGTGTCGCACCTCGGCCGTCAACGGCCAGGCCGGCAGATCCACCGGTACGTCCAACCGGCAACGGATTCGCGCCGCCGCCAGGTATTCCTGCGCGAATCGGCCGAGATACGTGGCCAGGCTGTCCAATGTGTCGTGGCGCGGATTCACCGCCCATACGATTTCATCGAGTGCACGGGTCAGTTCGCGTGCGGTGTCGAAGATGCGGTCCAATGTGGGTGCCACCGTTGCGGGGTCTCCCGGCTCGCCACGTGCGGTTTGACTCAGCAGGGTGATGCGCGTCAGGCCCGCACCCAGCTCGTCGTGCATGTCCTTGGCGATGCGGGCTCGTTCACGTTCCAGCGCCTGTTGCCGTTCCAGCCGCTCCAGTTTGCGTCGCATCCGGGCCCGGGCCCCGGCGGCCACGCCGCCCGCCACGGCGCCCGCCGCGCCCAGACCTGCCAGCAGCCGGAACCACCAGGTCTGCCAGAAGAAAGGCGCCACTGCGAAAACCACGCGCGCGCCCACCGGATTCCAGATTCCGTCGTTGTTGCAGGCGGTGACCTGAAAGGTGTACTGCCCCGGCGGCAGGTACTGGTAAACCGCACTTCGTTCGGTCCCTCCCTCGGTCCATTCCCGATCCACACCTTCCAGGCGGAAACGGAACCGCACCTTTTCAGGGACCGTGAAACTTAATCCTGTGAAGCGGAACTCGATTCGGTGTCGGCCGGGGGGGATCCGGACCACTGCCGCTGTCGAAATGGGCTGCTGTACGACGAGCGTCCCGTTGAGGCGGACCTCTTCGATGATCACGGGCGGGGGCTGGCGGTTGGTCTTGTTCATGGAAGGGTCCACGCCCACCAGTCCCTTGCTCGTGGCGAACCACAGCCGGCCGTCGGGTGTCCGGCACCCGGCCGGTTGGAGGCCGCCGGAGCATTCCAGCGTGGGCATGCCTTCGCCCTTGCCGAAGACCACTGCATGAAGGGGACCGGCGCCGCCCCCGGCCACGCGATCCAGCTCGCCCCGGGGCACACGGATCAACCCGCCAAAGGTCGACAGCCAGACCGCACCACGGTCGTCGGCCGTGATGTGACAAATGACTCCGTTCGGCAGCCCTTGCCGCGGCCCCACGGGCGCGAACCGCCCGTCAAGGAACCGGACCAGTCCTTCGCCGGCCGTGCCGAGCCAGAGTGCGCCCCGCTCATCCCGCCACAACGCCTGCACGTAGTCGCTGGGCAACCCGTCCCTCCGCTGCCACTGTTCCAAAAGGCCTTCTCGCAAGCGTCCCAGCCCGCCTCCGGACATCCCGAACCACAACGTTCCGTCGCCCTCTTGCAACAGGGCACGCACATCGGGCGAACGCAGTCCCTCCGCACGGCCGAAGCGTTGCACGCGCCCATCCTGATACCGCAGGAGGCCGTCCCCGGTCCCCAGCCACATCTCGCCCCGTTGCCCGCGCAACATCGCCAGCACCGGCACGGTCAGGTTCGTCAATCCGGGTGGAGGCGCGAATCGCCCGTCCGCGCCCCGCACGAACACCCCGCCGCCCCAGGTGCCCACCCACAACCGGCCGTGGCTGTCCTCGGCCAGGGACCAGATGAAGGGATTGGCCAGACCCGCCTCGCTTCCGAACCTGTCCCACTGCCCCTGGTGCCACCGGTAAAGACCCGCACCCTCGGTGCCCATCCACAACGCACCGTCCCGGCCGTACAGGACGCTGAGCACTGGCCGGCCCTCCCAGCGGTCCGGCGGTGTCAATGTGCGGACCTTGGCCGCGCGAACCGCCACCAGCCCCGCACTTCCCACGCCCACCCAGAGATTCCCTTCACGATCCTCACACAGCGAGCGCACCCAGTCCTGCGGCAGGCCGTTCGTCCGCGTGAAGTGCAACGGCGGATCCCCGACCGGCAGGAGAAACAACCCGGCTTCGGTCGTTCCGGCCGCCAAGGTGCCGTCCTGCAGCTCCAACATCACCGGCACGCCATGCTCTCCCCAGGGCGCCTCACCGGGCGCCTGTGCCCATTCGGTCCCCGTCCAACGTCCCACCCGCCCGTTTCGAGAGACCCACACCCCCCCTCGGCGCGCAGGACAGATGCCTTGGACAAAGCCTTCCGCGCCGGGTTCATGGAAATCCTCGGGTTCCAACCGCCCGTTGCGCAGCGCCGAAAGCCGGCCATTTCGGGCGAGCCATACCTCGCCACGGTCCGTCCGCGCTACCGCGACCAACCCGCGTCCGGGGCCGCTCTCCGGCACCAGGCGCCGCCCCTCGTTCACGCTGTACAGCACCCCTTCCTCATCCACCAACCACACCCGATCCCTTTCGTCCGCCACGATCGCCAACACCTTGCCCGTGCCCCAGGACTCCGGCAGGGGCACCGGTCGAAACCGACCCGACTCGTACACCGTTGCCGATCCGTTCTCGTGCCCGAGCCACAATCGCCCCTGCGGATCTTCGTAAAGCGCTGTGACCCGGCTGCTGGAGAGCCCGGGCGTGGTGCTCGCGTCGAAAGCCACAAACCGAACCCCGTCGAAACGGACCAGGCCGCCGTAGGTCCCCAACCACAAATAACCGTCGCGCGACTGCACAATGGCCGACACCGAACTTTGTGGCAGCCCTTCGTCCGTGCCCCACCATTGGAAGAAATAGGCGGGTTCCCCGCATGCCCACGGCAGGATCCGGCCCAGGGTCGTCAGCACGCACAGCAGAACTGCGAGCCACGGGGTTCCTTGGGTTGCCCCTGGACAGGCACGGGCCTGGCATCGTCCGTTGCTGCGGAACACTGGTTGCATTCTGTCCACCCCAAGCACGAGCGGCAAGCCGGAGGGCCCTGTTCCCGTGCAGGTGCCACTCCCGTCATTTACGGCGGCGCAACCACCGCCGGGGATGCGTGCGAACCCGATCCACGCGTCTGCTCCCTGCACTGGCCACAGCGGCCTGCTGCGATTCAGGACGAACTGAGCACGGCCCACCCACGACGGTAGAGCGAAGACGCCTTCACCGTGGAACCGTCGAGCCTCCGCGAATGCCATTGCGCGGAGAGCCGCGGGTTTTGCTGGCCTCCGGAGGGATGGATGGAGAAACCGCCACTGCTGCCGCGAACCAGGTCGCCCGGGCCACTCCGCACAAAGAGAGCAACTGGAAGAAGCCGTGCCATGGGACGAGCAGAACGGAAAAGCCCGGCCGCGCACGACGGATGATCGGACCCGGCTTGCCTCCGGCGGATTTGCACAGGTGCCTTGCACTTGTCCGGGAATTCGGGGGTCGGCCTGAGGACCGCGACAGGATGGTGAGTACGTTCGCATCGCCGGCTTGGAGGGGACACAGCCCGGCGCAGCCGCGGGATGGAAGAAGACGCAAAGCCGGACGAAATTGGGCTCCGACACGGTGGCGCCCTTGGGAACCCCGCCACTGGAGCGACTTCCTTTGCGTCGGCACCGCGGCGGTCCCCTGGCGTCCCTGACCGGCTGGAAACCCCGGCCATGGCCGGTGACGTGCGAATGGAGTTTGTTGGGGTGGGGGTCCGTCCCATCCGTTCATGCGGTTCGCGATGTTTGGGCAGGGGCGATGCGGGAAAAGGAGTGCAAACGAACGCTGGCAGAGTTGGCGCCGGCATCCGCATCCATGCGTCCGGCCCCCGGGACTTCCCACGGGATCCGGCCGGGCAGGGTGCGGTCGGCGCCTGACGTTTGGGTTGTATTCTTGTCGAATTGCTGCACATGGCATGCCTTCTGCTGTATGGCGCGGGTGCAGGTGTGGCGTCGGACGTCGCGCTCAGGTTGCGGACAGGGAGGTGGCGATTGAATTCGCAAGGTGCTGGTGATCAGCGTGTTGACGACAGGGCAGGCGCGGTGAGCCCTGGCTGGAGGAGGTCAATTCGGCGGATGCTTGGAGGTGCGTTGTCCGGGCGGGCGGGCCGGGCGTTGTATGGGGATCGGTCAGGGGACCGGTGGATGGGAACGGACGGGCGTGGCTGGTGAGGCGTTCAAATTTTTTCCGAAAAACTATTGACAGTTTTGGGCCGCTCTGGGAAAGTGGCCTCGCACACGGTAGAGAAAACCAACAACAGCACAGAGGACCATGAGAACCAAAGCACTACTGGCAGCTGCGGCCTTCGCAGCAGGTCTCGCCGCCTCGATGGCGCAAAACGTGTACTCCCTCAACGTGGTGGGGTACTACAACATCACGATTCCGCCGAACAGCTTCGCGCTGATCGCGAATCAGTTGAATACGACCAACAACACACTCGGCTCATTGATCCCGAGTGCACCTGACGGCACACAGTTCTTTAAGTTTAGCGGCACAGGCTGGGACACCTACACTTACGATGAGCTGGAGGGTGGATGGCTGCCCAATGGGAACGTGTCTCTCAACCCTGGCGAAGGTGGGTTCGTTAGAAACAACACTGCCAACGCATTGACCATTACCTTTGTTGGAGAAGTGCTTCAGGGATCTCTCACCAACCCTGTTCCTGCTGGCTTCTCTGTGCGAAGCTCCATGGTTCCGCAGGCAGGCACGCTTACCCAGCTTGCTTTCCCCGCGGCCGACGGCGACCAAGTGTTCGTTTATCGGGGTGGCTCCTACGTAGGCGCGACGTACGACGAACTGGAGCAAGGCTGGCTGCCTGCTGAACCCAACTTGGGTGTTGGCGAGGCTTTCTTTAGCCGGAAATCTGCGCCTGCTACGTGGGTGCGCAATTTTACAGTCCAGTGAAGAACCAATTGTACTTGAAACCTCAGTTGGCTAGCTAGACGAGCACTCTGACTATGAAAACCACAGCTGTAGTCGCATTGGCCACGGTGTTTGCCGTGGGAGCTCTGGCGCAGGGCACCATCACATTCAACAACCGAGTTGCAGGTGTTGTGATTGCGCCGATCTACGGACCTCTAGGCCCGAACGACACCGTCAGCATCATCGGTAATACGAGCAGTGGCCTTCCTGCGGGGTCGGCTGACTATGGTGGCAGGCCGCTGTTGGCCGGCTCCGGTTTTACGGCGCAGCTGTTTGCCGCTCCGGGCAACAACCAGCCAGAGTCGAGCTTGCAACCCGCAACGCCAACGACCACCTTCCGTACGGGTGCAGCAGCTGGATTTGTCGTCCCCACGACTGCTACTCTGCCGAACGTGGCTCCGGATGCTCCTGCCGCTACGGTGCAGTTGCGTGTGTGGGACAATTTGGGGGGTACGGTGACTACTTGGGCGCAGGCTGAAGCACTTTGGCTCAGTGGTCAAATCGCTGCTGGCAAGTCGGCGTTGTTCAACGTTGCAGCGATCGGCGGCACGTTTAACACCCCGCCCAACTTGGTGGGTCTGCAGAGCTTCAACATCTACTATGTCCCCGAGCCGGGCACGCTGGCCCTGCTCGGTCTGGGCGCGCTCGGGCTGATGGTCTTCCGCCGGAAGTAATCGCCTGACCGCCGTTTTCAAGGCCGCACGGCAAACGCTGTGCGGCCTTTTTGTTTGGCACACCCTGGCACACCCCGGGCACAGGCACTGGCGCTTCGCGTGAAAGGAACCACGGTACCGGTCAAACGTACGACTCCGACCGGTCGTGCCCGGGCTCTCCACAAATCAAGCGACGGCAAATCCGGTCAGACCTCTCGAGGGTTGCTGGTTGCGGTGTTCTCAGCAGGGCCTTTCGACGTTTGCGGACGGGCCGATGCCATCGTTTTGAAGGACGGCAGCGGGGAACCAGCTCATCGGAGAAACGGGCTGTCCGAAGCGGGGGGCCGGGAAAGGGTGTCCGCCGACAACTCCAGATTGAGCCTCCTCAGATGCACGGGTGATGCCTGCAGCACCGCTTGCCGGGAAACGATGACCCGAAAAAAAGAGCCGGCGCCCGAAAGCTTGGCCGTGGCGAATAAGCCGGGGCGATTCGTATCCCACCGCAGGTTTGCTCAGCAGTCCGATCCGCCGACCTCACCGCGCCGTTTCCTTCAAGGCCCAAGGCGATCTTTGGCGAGCTTTCGAGCCTCCTGCTCCCCGCGCACACCGTTCTCGGGGATGAAGGCTGGGCGCTGATCAGTTTCGACGGTTCTCTTTCGCGGCGGCTACAAATCCCCGGCCTCTGACTGTGGGGCTTGCCCCGGGAGCTTTCCATTGCGGCGGGTGAAGTGCCGAAGATGCGCCACGTTCGTCCTATGAATGGACCAGCCTGAGCGGGTGAAATCCGCGGACTTCGAAGGGCGGACACAGCCCTCGGAAAAGCCGGGTGGGTTGCAGCGTGTCTGCGGGCGGGACGTGACGAGGAACCGCAGGGGGCCGCGAGCCGTTGGAAACGGAATTCCGCGAATCCGCAATCCGGCGGAGGGACACTCCTTGGCGCCTGACCGGCGGCTTCGAAACCGGCGCATCACGGCGTGCCTGCGAAACGACTTTCTCGATCCTTCCGTGCGATGGCACCCGCGTTGGCTCGGCCAGGTTCATGCAGCAAGCCTGTCACGGTTCGGTTTTCGACGGTTGCCCTGTTGAGGCCCGCGGGCTGGGAATCGGCAGTCGGTGGGGCGGCGGGGCTTGTGCCGGGCGCGCGGGAAACACCGGGAGCCAACGACCTCGAAGACGGCTGTTGGCCGGGCCGTTCGCGGACGGGGGGGTTTGCATGAAATTGCGTGTCTTGGCGAGCCGGCGAGCCAAGCGGCCGAAACCGGATGACGAAACAGGCCATCTGTAGGGTTGTAGGGAGAGTCACGTCAAAGGCCGGGGCGCGTGCATCGGGCTGCGCGCCGCCAGCAGATCGGGTTCTCTTGCTGTGCGCCCGTGGGTGATTCGGGGGTTGGACCCGTGTCGCCGCGGATCGCGAACGACTGGCACCGCAGAGCCGCGCCAGCCGGCGGGGTTCGCCCGGCGCCGGCTCCGGTCTTGCGTCGGTACGGAATTCCGGACCACCGCGTTGGGCCCTCCCATGCAGACACGGCAGCCCTCGGAACGGGAGCCCGGGCAAGTCCGCCCGAGGTTGTGAGGGGGAGGGTGCGAACGCGCATCAGCTGGTGGAGAGAGCGCAAAGCCGGCGGACACTCTGCAATGTTATCGAGTCCGGTCGTCAGCCGCGACTGGTCGAAGCGGGGTTTTGCTACGGTGCAGGGCAAGTTCTATCGGTTCGATCGGGACCTCGTTCGGGAGCCCAGGGAACCGCCGTGATGAGGCTCTCCCGGGCGGTATGAATGCCCGTCAGGTTGTGGAGTGGGCCGGCGTGCACAAGGGCGGTGTTCGGGAGGCCGGTCAGGTGGCCCCGGCCGGTGCCGGGCTTGCAGTGGCCTGGTCGGCCAGTTCCGGCTGTGGGGGTGGGCGGAAGAGCGCGGCCAGCGCGAGGGCGGCGAGCACGGAAATCACGGTGGGCACGAGGAACAGTCCCCGGTAATCCGTGACGCCGTCGTGGGTGAAGACCTCCTGTCGCAACCAGGGACAGACAAAGTTGGCCGCGATGTTGCCGAACCCGAAGATCATCATGTTGAAGAGGCCCTGGGCGCTGGCCCGGCTGTCCTTGGGGAAATAAGCGTCCACGAAGATGTAGACGGTGGCGAAGAAGAAGGCGTAGCAGACTCCATGCAGCATCTGGACCAGGATGATGAACCACTGGTTTTGGGGGAAGAATGCGTACACGGCGAAACGCGCGGCGTGGCCGAGGATGCCGAGGGTCATGGTGGCCCTCCAGCCGAGCCGTTTGAGCGTGGCGCCCAAAATGAGCATGGTGAGGATTTCCATGACCTGTCCGATGCTCATCACCGGCATGATCCAGTTGCCGGGGATGCCGGGCCCTCCCTCTTGAGGCCGGGCCGCCAGGAAGGCGCCGGTCCAGTTGAAGTAGCAGTAGAGGAGGAACGCGTCCACGAACGTGAGGATCCAGAGCACCAACACATAGGGCCGACGCAACAACCGCATGGCCTTGAGCCAGGCCAGGCGGTCGAGCCCTTCGGCGGTTCGGCGTGGGGGTGTATGCGGCAGGGTGAGGCTGTAGGCGGCCATGAGCAGTGAGGTGAGGCCGGCGACCACGAAGGTCCAGCGAATGGACCGAAACAGGGCTTCGCCCTGGAGGCCGTGTCCGAGCACGGTGCCCAGCCATTCGATCCAGCCCTCCGGCGTGGCCGCGCGCACCGCGTCCCAATCCACGAGAATGAACGTGAACGGCCAGGCTGCCAGGATCCAGCCGATGGTCCCGCCCATGCGTACCGGGCCGAACTCCCGCTGGGGATCGCGCATGTGGGCAAATGCGATGGAGTTGCAGATGGAGATGGTGGGGACGTACAGGAGGCAGTGCAGCAACATCAACCCGAAAAACGGCCAGAAGGAACGTGTCAACGCCAGGCCCAGCATGGCCAGCCCGCCCACGGCGTGACTGAAGGCCAGAAAGCGCTCGGCAGCGAAGTTACGGTCGGCGAATTGATTGCTGAAGAACATGCCGACAATGGCGGCGATGGGAAAGGCATTCAGGATCCAGGACTGTTGCAGTGGGGAGAAGCCCAGGCTGGGCAGGTAGGTGTAGATCAGCGGAAGCCAGGCGCCCCAGATGGCAAACTCCAGGACCATCATTCCGAACAGTCGGAGTCGGGTGGAAGAGTGCATAGGCAGCGGCAGCTTATGTGGGCCTGCGAGATCGAAGCAAGTCCGGGCGGCCCGGACAAGGATGGCGTCGCGGAACCGGGTAACTGGTGGGGTGGATTCCGGTGATGCGGGGCAGGAGGTCGGCGTTCGAGCGATCGGTTGCCTCGAAGGATGTGGGACGAGAACCGGCAGTCGAATGCGAAAACCTGATGCCCGCCGATGTTAGCGGCCTTGTGCGTAAGTTTCCAGGTGCGGGCTTGTGGTCTGGCGTTCGAGACCGCCCCGGAGGCCTTCCAGGTTGTTCAGGCGGGGAGCCGCCGGCGCGAGGGGTGCGACGATCGAGCGGGCCCTGAGCCCCGGCAGACACGCAGCGGAAGATTCGGCGGCGGGCCGGCCACTTGCAGAACAGCATGGGTCGTCCACGTTTCAGGCAGGCGCGCGACGGCAGTTGTG
This sequence comes from Limisphaera sp. 4302-co, assembly GCF_049537155.1. Lineage (NCBI taxonomy): Bacteria > Pseudomonadati > Verrucomicrobiota > Verrucomicrobiia > Limisphaerales > Limisphaeraceae > Limisphaera > Limisphaera sp. 4302-co. The sequence goes on along the minus strand of NZ_JBMVQZ010000003.1, from coordinate 265,196 downwards.
TCGGAAGTGCCAGTGCAACGCCGGCGGTTCGGTTGTAGGCGTTTTACGAGGGACCGGGGCCGGTGGTGGAGCAGCGCACCTCCGCTAGGTTTGTGGCGAATGCTGCGTTGCGCAGGCCGCCGGCGCCGGTTGCAGGAGGTTCAAAGGGCTCCGGACAGCGTCGGATGGGGTCCTCCGCGGCGATTATCCCAGGCGCATGAGATGTTCGATTTTCTCGAACTGGTCCTGGAGGCGGCGGGTCAGTTCGTCGAGCCGGGGTTCGTCGAGGTTGAAATGCTGTTGAAAGGCCGGGTCGAGCAGGCCTGTGCCGGGCACGACGGGTGCGTCCGACCGTGCGCGGTGGGCGACCACGTTGGCCACGTGGGCCACCACCGAGAGGCAGCCTGGATCGTCCAGACGGGGCCGATGATGATGTCGAACGCCCTCGACGAGGCTTTCCGGCAGGCGCCAGGCCCGCAGGAGTTCGCCTCCCACTTCTGCGTGGTCGGTGCCGATGACGTCTTGTTCGGCTTCCGAGCGCGACATGCCGGCCAGGGCAACGCGTGCCCGGATCTCGGCCTGTTGCTCGGCGGTGAGGACCTGGGCCAGAACGAGCTTGCCCAAGTCATGCAGCAGGCCGACGGTGAAGGCCACCGAAGGCTCGACATCCAGGTCGAGTCCGCCGTCCAGGATGGTTTCCGCGGCCTGGGCGGTCGTCACGGAGTGTCGCCAGAGGTCTTCGGTTTCCATCGCGTGGCGTGGGAGGACGACCGACATGGCACCGCCGAAGGCCAGGCTGAGGACGATGTGGAGGATCTGTTGATGGCCCAGGAGGAAGACGGCCTGGTCCACGGAAGCCACGGGCTCTTCGAGTCCGAAAAACGGTGAGTTGCAGGCTCGCAGCAACTTGGCCGTCAGCACGTTGTCGCACTTGAGTACTTCGACGATCTCCTCGTTGCTGATGGCCGGTTGGTCGAGCAAGGTCACGAGCCGAAGTGCCGCCTGGGAGACCGGCGGCAGATTTCGGACCTTGCCCACAATCTCTTGCGCATTCATATCCAGTCGTCCGAATTCTGATACACCCGCTCCGCGGCTTGCCCGCCACCGATGGCAGGTACGCGGACCACCCTCCCCCGCAACGGTTCTCCGGGCCGGGGAATGGGCATCCGGTTTCGTGTCCGGCTTGGCCTGACGCACCCAGAATGAACACTCTCGCGCCGGAAAGGAAGTCCCGTGAGAACGATTTTGCCGGTGGTCCGGTTTGGCGGGCTTTCCAGGGGCTTTGGCCCCGGCGGGTGGGGACCCGGGCCGCGATTCATTCTTCCGTGGGCTCCGGCAGATCGTATTCGAGGTGGAAAGGTGGCGGGGGACCACCGGGGCCGAGCAGGTAATGCTCGAACCACCGCAGTGTACGCAGGTGGTAATCGTATCGGGTGGCGGCGCGTTGGTTGCCGTGGCCTTCGCCCGGATAAAGGATCAGTCGCACCGGTGCGGCACTGCGGAGTTTCAGGTGCCGGTACATCTCCAGTGCCTGGCTCACGTGCACGCGCGGGTCTTCCTTGCCGTGCAGGATGAGCAGGGGAGTGCGACCATTGCCGGCGTGATGGATCGGGCTGCGCTCGAGCAGCAGCGACCAGTTCTCCCAGGGCCGGAAGCGCGCGTGGACGAGGTATTCTTCGTCCGGGATGTCCGTCGTGCCGACCTTCGAGATCTTGTCGCTGATTCCCATGAACATGACGCCGGCGGCGAACCGGTCCGAGTACCGGGTCGCGCACCAGGCCGTGGCATATCCGCCGTAGGAGCCGCCGGTGACTCCCACGCGGTTGCTCTGGGCCACGCCGATGCGAATCAGATGATCCACCGCGTCGACGAGGTCGTCGAATTCCCGGCCGGCCGGATCGCGCTGGCCGAGCCGGGAGAACTCGACGCCGCGGCCGGTGCTGCCGCGATAGTTGGGATAAAAGACCGCCATGCCCCGTGCGGCTGCGACCTGGCCGGGCAGACTGTAGGAGGTGAGCCAGCCGTTGCGAATGTGCGCTTCCGGGCCGCCGTGAACGGAGAGGATCAGCGGACCGGGCCGGCCGTCCTCGTCGAGCCTCCGGATGAGCACGCCCTCCAGTTCAAGTCCATCGCGCGCGGTCCAGCGAACCACCTCCTGCGGTGCCAGCCGTCGTTGTGCCAGCCAAGGGTTGCTGTCGGTCACGCGGCGGGGCCGGGACACGTCAGGGGAGGCGATGAAGAGTTCCGGCGGATGTGTGGCGTGACTGCCCACGAGTGCCGTCGTGGCGTTCGAGCCACTTGTGGAAAGGGCACTGAATACGGGGCCTTCGGATGAGAGAAGGCGGCGCACCCGTGCTTCGGAACCGTTCCATGAGACCTCGTACAGGGCGGAGCCGACTCCCTGGCTGGCCAGCACGCAAAGCCGATCCGGCGCCGTCCAGTCGCAGTCCTCCACATGGCCCGGAAAGTCCGGGAGCAGATCGGTGAACGTTCCGGTGACAGGATCCACGAGCATGAGCCGGCCCGGGGCAGGATCGTGCGGGTCGCCTGCCGCGATCATGACCAGATGCCGTCCGTCGGGGCTCCATCGGAACGTGCCGAGTTTCCCCGGGTTGTCCACCCGCCTGAGGACCGCGCCGGTGGCGGCGTCCACGATATGCAGGCGCTGCCGCACGTAGCTGTCGTCCACGGAGGGCGTGGGCGCGAGGCTGACGGCCAGTTGTTCGCTGCCGGGACGCCAGGTCACCCGATGGACATGCCCGGTGAGGGGCAGGGGCGCGGGAGGATCTGCGGCGGGCTCGAATAGGGTGAGGATCCAAACCCGGTTGGTGGCCCAGTCTTCCTCGTAAACCTGGGGGAGGAAGCCTTTCTCTTTCCACTTGCGACGGTTTTTCGGTTCTGGTTCGGGCGCGACCACGGCGACGCGTCGTCCGTCTGGTGCGAATGCGTAGTGGACGAGGTCGGTGGGGAGTTCGGCGGCTTTGCGGGCTTCGCCGCCGTCCACCGGTATCAGGTAAAGCGCCTTGTGTTTGTCGTCTCCGCGTTTGGCCAGGAAGGCCAGGGCGCTGCCATCGGGTGTCCAGGACGGATGGGAAAGTTCCACCTTGCCGGTGACAAAAGGGCGTTCGCGGCCGGCTTGGAGGTCGTACACCCACAGTTCCGACCAGGCCGGGCCGTTGGGGTCGTCCTGGAGGTCCCTGGGGACGATGCGCAGGAAGGCCACGTGCCGTCCATCGGGTGAGACCGTGGCGGTCTGGATCCACCGAAGCCGGGCCACGTCGCGAGGATCGAGCCCGCGTGGAGGACGGGTTTCCGGTTCGGCGGCCGGGACGTTCACCCAGCTGAGGATCAGCAGGACCACCGGGAAGTGCGTGCGCGACGTCATGAACTCATCGTTGGGCCCGGACCACAGCCTGGCAAGGCCGGAGAGGGCCTTCGGCGGCGGGGAGAAAGACCGGGTGCCGTGCCCGCGAGGTTCGTGAAGTTCGGGTCTGGCGCGGGGCGTGCCCGGGCTCCATCATCGGTAGGGAAGCTGATTCGGTGAATGGGGACATGAGCCGGTTGAACCATAGCTGGCGATTCTTTCGCGCGGGCGGCGTTTGTCAGGTGCGTCTGGACAGCGGCGCAGACCTGCTTGCACTGGACCAGTTGGACCAGACGCTGTGGATGGCTCTGGCATGTCCGGTGGAAGGCCTGGCCTTCGACCGGCGGACGTTGGCCCTGCTGGACGCGGATGGCGATGGGCGCATTCGGGCCCCCGATGTGATCGCCGCGGTCCGGTGGGTCGCCCGGCGGCTGAAACATCCGGATGACCTGCTCAAGCATACGGACTTCGTGCCGCTGGATGCGTTGGATGACAGCACGCCGGAGGGCGGGACGCTTCGGGCTGCGGCGCTCAAGGTGCTTGCCAGTCTGGGCAAGCCGGATGCGACCGGCATCTGTCTGGCGGATGTTGAGGATCTGGAGCGGATCCTGGCCGGGACGAAGCTCAATGGCGACGGTGTGATTGTGCCGGAGACCGCGGCGGATGAGGCCACGCGGTCGTTGATCGAGGAGATCCTCTCGTGCACGGGCACGGTGAAGGATCGCTCCGGTCGCGCAGGTGTGGACGAGGCGCTGGTGAAGAGGTTTTTCGCCGAGTGCGCCGCCTGGGAGGCATGGATCCGGGAGGGCGAGACGCGTACGGCCGAGCTGTGGCCGTTGGGCGAAAAGACGGACGCGGCGGTGGCGGCCTGGTCGGCGGTGCGCGCCAAGGTGGACGATTATTTCCAACGGTGTCGGCTCGTGGCTTTCGATCCGCAGGCTCATGCCCAGTTGAATCCCGGCCCGGCTTCGTACCAGGCGCTGGGCGGGGCGAATCTGGCCGAGCTGCCGGATTCGGTGCGCGCGCTGCCGCTGGCGCGCGTGGCACCGGGCAGGCCCCTGCCCTTGCGGGAAGGTGTGAACCCGGCGTGGGTGGAGCCGATCCGGGAACTGGACCGAAGGGTGGTACGACCGCTGCTGGGCGAACGGACCGAATTGACCGAGGAGGACTGGGTGAGGGTGTGTGAGCAGCTGGGCCCGGCGGCGGCCTGGCGCGCGGCGAGACCTGTGACCTCCGTGGAGAAGCTCGGCATCCGGCGCGTGCGCGAGATCCTGGCGGGGCGAGGGCGGGAAGAGTTGCGACGGCTCATCGCGCTGGATCGGGCCGAGGAACCCGCGGTGCAAGCGATTCGGGACCTGGAAAAGCTGTTGCGGTTTCACCGGGATCTGCACCTGTTCTGCCAGAACTTCGTCAATTTCCGGGATTTCTACGATCGGGGCGAGCCTGCGATTTTTCAGTTTGGCACGCTGTATCTGGACCAGCGGGCCTGTTCGCTCTGCCTGCGTGTGGAAGACCCGGCCCGGCACGCCGGCCTGGCCAGTGCCGCCGGGGCGTTTCTGGCCTACTGCGAGTGCGTGCGAAAGGCCACCGGGGAGAAGATGTACATTGTGGCCGCGTTTACTGACGGGGATTCGGATCACCTGGCCGTGGGGCGCAACGGGGTGTTTTACGACCGGCAGGGGCGGGACTGGGACGCGACCATTGTGAGGCTGGTGGAGCACCCCATCAGTCTGCGCGAGGCGTTTTGGTGACCGTACAAGAAGCTGGCCAGATTCGTGGAGGAGCAGGTGGCTCAGCGCGCGGCCGCGACGGAGAAGAACGTGCCCTTGCCGCTGCCGGTGGGCGGCGAACCGGCTGCCGCGGCGAAAAAAGACCGGACTGGGTCGGGCAGACCTGGGCTTGGTGGCGCGCTGGGATTGACGGTGGGGGCCTCGGGCACGGCTTCGGCACGCTGGCCGGCTACATAACCGGGTTCGTGAAGCTGCCGTTTTGGAAGGTATGCGTCGCGCTGGCGGCTTTGATGATGGTGGTTTCGGGCCCGTATGTCGTGCTGGCCTGGTTGAAACTGCGAAAACGGAACCTGGGACCTTTGCTGGACGCCAACGGTTGGGCGTTGAACACCCGGGCGCGGATCAACGTGCCGTTTGGGACCTCGCTGACACGGGTGGGCAAGGTCCCGGTGAGCGCTGTCATCGGTGCGGGGGATCCTTTTGCCGAGCGACGGCCGTGGGCCCCCCTGGGTGTCTGCCTTGGTTCTGGTGGTTTGCTTCCTCTACAGCCTTTTCAACAGCCACGGTTGGATTCATCGGTGGACGGGAGGGCGTTGGGGCCAGCTGCCTCCCACGGTGCAGGGCCGGGCCGCAGCCAAGGGCGGTTCGCCTGCGGCGGGCGGGGCGGCCTCTGCGGCCCAAGGCGCCCCGGGGCCGCTTCAACCGACCGGACCGGCCGCACACGCCTCCGGTTCCGGGACGACCGGCGTACCTGCTGGCCAACCGTGAGAGATCCGGGACCGTGGCAGGAGCCCATGCCACCGGCGGCTGGGGCATGCGCCTGTGACGGACCCGCGCCGGATCTCCCGGCGAGTTTCGAGGAGCTCGGGTTCGGGTTGCCTGAGGCCGTCGGCCGGGGGTGGCTCGGGGGCGCCACCGGGATGATGGAAGATCACCGGGCCGGTCTCCGCGTGACCGGGCAGGCCCGGCAGGGTCATCCGAAGTTGGCGTGGATCTGCCCGAGGTGGCCCTTGCCTTTTCGGAGCCCGGGCGTAGGGTTCGGCATGGAAGTGACCCAAACAGTGACCTGCCCCCATTGCGGCCAGAAATTCGATCTGGTCATCGACACCAGCGAGGGATTCCAGCGATTCGACACCGACTGCGAGATCTGTTGCCGGCCGTTGGAGGTGGTGGTGGAGTGCGAGCCGGGGCTCATCATCAGTCTGGACGTCGTGCCCCAATGACGTAGAGTGGGGCCGATGACACCGGATCGGGTGCTGTGGGTTTACATCGTGCTGCTGGTGGTGGGCGGTCTGGTTGGCTGGCTCAAGGCCGGCAGCAAGGTGTCGCTGGTGGTGTCCGTGCTGTTTGCCGCCGCGCTGAGCGCGTGTGCGCTGGGGTGGCTACAGCTTCCACTGGGGCCTGATCTTCTGTTGGTTGCCCTGTTGCTGGTCTTCGGCTGGCGCCTGTTGAAGAGCAAGAAATTCATGCCGTCCGGTCTGATGCTGGCACTGACCGTGGTGGCGCTGGCGCTGCGGCACTGGCGTTGGTGAAAATGCCGGGCTGCTGACTTTCCTCCGGGGCCGGCGCTTGGCTGGCTGGTTGCCGGATCCGCGCGGCGATGGTTGCACGCGCAGGCAGGCCCTTGACCGCGCTTGGAGCGGGGCCGAAGCGGCTTCCCGGCCGGGTCGGGAGGAGTCCTTCACTTGTCAGAGGCTTGTTGGTGACCATGCCCGGCGCGTGCAGGACAAGCGCGCCTCCCTCCCGAGCGTGTCCGCGGTTCGTGGTCGCGGGATGGTCGGGTCCGCGGGTCGGGGTGGGTGTCCATGCCGGCGGGGCTGGGCTCAGGAACCCAGTTCCTGTTGGAGATGCGGCGTGTACAGGCGGGGTTCGAGCAGGAACGAATCATGTCCCTTCTCGGAGTGCACCGTGATCCAGATGCAGGGGACGTGGGCCCGTTTGAGCAACTGCACCAGTTTCTCCTGTTCCGACCTGGGGAAAGAGAGGTCGGAATCGATGCTGAAGACGAGGTACTTCTGGCCGCGACAACGTTCGAAGGCGGCGGACAGGTCGGGTGCCCCGGCCTCGGCTGCCAGGTCGAACCATTGCCAGGCGTCCAGGATGCGGAGGTAGCTGTTGGCATCGAACCGCTTCACGAATTTCAGCCCCTGGTGGAGCATGTAGGATTCCACCGGGTGATTCATTTCGTACCAGCCGTGCGGGGGCTTGTGGGGCACGATCTCGCTGCGGGCCCGTTCGCTGAGCATCTCCAGGGAGACGAAGGTCTTGTGTGCGATACGGCGGGCCAGGGCCAGGCCGGTCTCCGGCGGGGGGCCGTCGTAGTAGTTGCCGCCCCGGAAGTTGGGGTCGCTCTCGATGGCGGTGATCTGTTCGAAGTTGATGATGCGATGGTAGATGGTGGTTTCCGGGCCCGTCCCGATGGGCACGACCACCCGGACGCGGTCGGGATAACGCGTGGCCAGGGTGAGCGCCAGGAAACCTCCGATGGAGGCTCCGATGACCGCGTGCAGCTGGCGCACGCCCAGCTCGTCCAGCAACCGGATCTGCGAATCCACGATGTCGCACATCCGGAGGACGGGGAAGTCGGCTGCCCAACGGCGTCCGGTCTTCGGGTTGATGGAGGCCGGTCCGGTGGAGCCGTAGCAGCCGCCGAGGTAATTGACACACAGCACGCAAAACACACGGGTGTCCAACGCCTTGCCCGGCCCGATGAAGGCGTCCCACCAGCCGATGTGATTTTCCTCGGTCCAGCGTCCGTCCAGACCGGGCACGTGCGGATTGTACCCGGCGGCGTGCTGGCTGCCGGTCATGGCATGGAAGAGGAGGATGACGTTGGAACGGTCCGAGTTCATCCGGCCGTACATTTCGTAGGCCAGCGTGAAATCATCCAATTCGCCACCCACGCGCAGTCGCAGGGGGTTCTTGCGGCTGCGGAACCGGATGAACTGGGTTTTGACTCGCGTCAGTTTCTGCATCGCACAGGAATGCCGGCGGGCGGGCGGCGGGGCCTGTCGGGCGTGCCCCGTGCGCCGGCCCGGTCAGGCGGCCGACTTCTGCAAGGCCTGGTCGAGGTCGGCCAGAATATCATCAATATGCTCGAGCCCCACGCACAAGCGCACCAGATCGGGAGTGATCCCGCCGGCCCGTTGCTGTTCCTCCGTCAGTTGCGAATGGGTGGTGGTGGCGGGGTGGATGGCCAGGGACTTGGCGTCGCCCATGTTGGCGAGGTGGGAGAACAGGCGCAGGCTGTCGATGAACTTTTGTCCGGCCTGGCGGCCGCCCTTGATGCCAAAGACCACCATGGCTCCGCCCATGCCGCGAAGGTATTTCTGATTCCGGGCGTATTCGGGGTCGTCCGGCAGGCCCGGATACCGCACCCAGCAAACGCGGGGATGTTCCTTGAGCCAGCGGGCCACCGCGAGGGCATTGGCGCAGTGGCGTTCCATGCGGAGCGGCAGCGTTTCGATGCCCTGCAGGAACATCCAGCTGTTGTCGGGCGAGATGCAGGCGCCCAGATTGCGCAAGGGCACCGTACGCATCCGAAGGATGTAGGCCAGCGGCTGCAACGGTTCGGGCAGATCCAGCCCCCAGCGCAGTCCGTGGTAACTGGTGTCCGGCACGGTGTACAGGGGGTGTTTGCCGGCGGCCCAGGGAAACCGGCCGCTGTCCACCACGATCCCGCCGATGCCGGTGCCGTGTCCGCCCAACCATTTCGTGAGCGAATGGACCACGATGTCCGCGCCAAAATCCAGCGGCCGCGTCAGGTAGGGCGTGCTGGCCGTGGCGTCCACGATCAACGGCAGGCCGTGCGCGTGAGCGATCCCGGCCACGGCCTCCAGGTCCGTGACATCCAGTGCGGGATTGGACAGCGTCTCGCAAAACAGGGCACGGGTGCGGTCATCAATGGCGGCGGCAAAGTTCTCGGGCCGGGTGGAGTCCACGAACTTCACCTGGATCCCCAGCGTGGGCAGGATGTCGTTGAACATCGTGTAGGTGCCGCCGTAGAGGTTGCGCGCGGAGACGATGTTGTCGCCGGCCTGGGCGAGGTTGATGATCGAGTAAAAGACCGCGCTGGTTCCGGAGGCCAGGGCCAACCCTCCCAGTTCGGGCGCCCCTTCGAGCAGGGCCACCCGCTTTTCCAGCACCTCCGTGGTGGGGTTCATGATGCGGGTGTAGATGTTGCCCAGCTCTTTCAGGGCGAAGAGGTTTGCCGCGTGCTCGGTGTTCCGGAACACGTACGACGAGGTCCGGTGCACCGGCACGCCCCGCGCCAGCGTGACCGGATCCGGTTGGGTGCCGCCGTGCAAACAAAGCGTCTCCAGCTTCATAGGAGCGCGAGCTTACTCCAGCGGACCCCCTCAGGCAACGGCGCGGCCCGGCCTGATCCCCCAGGGGCGGGCACGGATCGTACGGATCGCCGGGCGGCCTGGGGTCGGCCCCGCAGGCGGTTCAGAAGACGGTCACTTGTGAAAGGGTAGCGCGCACCCGGTGCGACCGCCGGATGATTGGCACGATGCCCGGCCACCCGGGCCAGGGGGGCGGCTCCGGGAATGCGGCCGCGGCTTGGAAGGGGAGTGTGGGCCTTTGTCTGCGCCCGACACCGCCGGCGACCAGGCGGGTGCCCGTGGGTTGCTGCGGCAGAATGTGCCATGCGCCGTGGAGAGCCGAATCCATTCACCCGCGTGCGCACCGCGGGCCTGCGCCAAACCGGCGCGCAGAAAAGCCGGCCGGTACCCGCTTGCACTGATACGGAGGGGCACGAATGCCTCCCGGCCAACCCGGGTCTTCCAGCCCGGGCCCCTCGGCGCAGGTGGACGGCTGAAGACAATGCGAGACCCGCGTCCGATCGGTCTGCGGCAGCTTGGCGTTGCTCCGAACGAACGCCCCGACGCTGCTCGTGTCGATTGGACCCCTGCCGGGAGCGGTTGGTTCCCTGAGCGCTTTTTCGGTTGCGGCGTTCGATCCGCGTGGAGGTTCCCCGGAGAAACGGTTGCGCCCGACTTGCCTCGGACACGACAGTTCGCCTTTCTCAGCCGGCCGAAGCTCCTCCATTTGACGGCGGAGCCCCTGCAAAAAGGCAAAGCATGGGAGCGACGATGAACGGGACCTCCCCGGTTCGCAGACCAGGACTTTCCGTGCGGATCATGATGCCTGCAGCTCATTCGGTGTGAGGGTGAGGGTGGTCTCCGTTCTTCCGCTGGTGGCGGTGCCCGGGCGCGTGGGTGCGCTCGGAGCGGCTGAGGGGTCGTCTCACGCGGCAGGTGGGAAGGCTGCGGCAGGTGCCTTGTGCGGCTGGATGAAGGCGGCCGGGCATTGGCTTGGTCACCGGGGCACGGACACCGCGTGTGGGGAGACTCTTCCGGCACGGACCCAGCCCTTGGCGGAAGGGCTGGATTCGGCCCGCGTGGAAAAAAGAAGAAGGGCGGAGCCGACCCGGCTCCGCCCTGTGAGCGAGAGTCTGCGGATACGTTCAGGCGTCGCGCCGGCGCAACCCGAGCGCCAGCAGACCGCCCAACGTGAGCAGCGAAAGGCTCGTGGGTTCAGGCACGGCCAGGGCGTAGCCGTCCAGAACGAAGCGGTCTTGTACGCGGCCGTCGGACAAGAGCTCCGGCAAACGCACGTCGATGCGCACGTTCCCGCTGGCATCCGACGTGACTTTGTTCATCAGGACGACGTAGAACCGGGTGTCGCCATTGGGACCTTCCAAAGGCGTGCCCAAATCGGTCGAGTTGTCCACCCAGACCAGACGGCCGAGCACGTCGTCCGAGGTGTCCACGTATTCCCACGTGGTGCCGCTGTCCAGGCTGAACTCGGCACCCCACCGGGCGCGGTTGCTGATGGCATTGGTGGCCGACTGGGGGAACACCCCGTAGACGCGGACGAAATAGTCCGTCAGGGGAGTCAACCCGGTGAGAACGGTGTAGATGGGAACGTCACCTTCGGAGAAACGGCCTTGATAAGCGTTGCCGTCCCAGGCTTTCGGTCCGGGACCGGTGTTGCGATAGCGCCATTCGGGTGTACCGTCGCCGGTTACGACCCAGTCGGTCGCGCTGTCGGTGGTGGCGTTGAAGGTGTTCGGGTTGGCCGAGGAGGGGTGTTGGACCCCGTCAATGACGTCGAAATACGTCCACTGCGCCTGCGCGGTGCTCTGCCCCAGCACCAGCGCGCCCACGAATCCTGCCAGGAAGAGGAGGGATGTTTTTTTCATTGTTCCGCGCTCAGGGTTGTCGGTTTTCTCTTCGGGGTGAGTTCAGGTTTTGCGTCTTGATGTTCTGCGTTCCATCTGCTCGGACCGGTCGGTCGTCCCGGAGCCGGCTCACGACCGCGGTTTGGTTTTCACCCACAGGCAGCATTCCACCTGCGCGTTACAAGGCCTTTCTAGCACCCTCAAGGGACCTGATGAATTCCAAAGCTGTCAAAATCGATTCGAAAAGTGACAACGCGAGCCTGTGCATGTGCCGGCGTCACAGGGTTGGAGCGGTTTGCCTGCGTCGGCAGTTGGTACTGGTTGTCAAGAAGGCCTCTGGTCCGGCTCCGGAAAGGGGTCGGAGACAGCAGGATCTGCCCAATGGCCCGGGCTGGTCGGCTTGGGGATGGGAGGAAACGGGGATGGCGGTGCGGTGTGCAGGGCCCGGGCGAGACGCTGCCGGGGATGGATGCGGTGACCGGACCGTCCGTGGTCGGAGGGATGGGAGACTTCCGATCATGCTGCCGGCCTGGTTTCGCAGGGAAGGTGGGAACCGCGGCGGGCGGGGACTCTTGAGCCAGGGCAAGGTCGTCGTCGGCCGGATGGCCGCAAGGATCTGTTCGTCGGGCTGTTCGGTTGGGGTGTCTTCCCGAGGCTGGTCGGCGTGTTGGTGAGCCCGGGCCCGGGGGGGGCGGCGTGGGCTTCATTGGCTCGGGGCCCGTTGACTTGGACCGATCGCGGGGGCCGCCCTGTCGTGGATCGTCCGGTTTCCGTCTGCGCACCGGCCCGGGTATCCGCATGGAGAGGTCCGGCAGGTGCATCCGGCGGAGACCACGGATCGCCAGGGCGCGCAGGCCGGAGGGAAAGCTGCAGAACGGACAGTTGCTGCGAGGCGGCTCTCGTTGGCCGGAACGACAGTTGCGGGATGGACCTGGTCCTTCCGGCGTCGGCGCGCCGGATCGAGCGGGCCCATCTGCGTCCGGGGCTGGTGAGGCGGGCGGGCTGGCAGTTTTGGTTGTTCATGAGGCAGGCGAAGTTGGAGTTGTGGGCCGCGGTCTGCTGCTGTGCCAGCCACAGGATGTGTGACCCGTGGTTGAAGAACCCTGCGCGACGTGACCAAGGGAGCGGGTTCCCGCTGTTGACCGACCGGCCTTGGCAGGCGGCGACCGGAGCGCCGATTGGCCTGCCGCGGGTTCTGCCAGACCCGGGGTGCTCTGCACGACGTCAAATGACGTTCCCTGGGCGCGTCAGGGGACGGGTGAGGGCAGGTTCCGGCGATGGGCGAGCTGCATGCAGCCATCGCGTGCATGGGCGGGGAACCGTATCCCGGCAGGACCGCCCAATCTGTCCGGGACACGCGGACGCTTTTCTGCTTGTGTGATTGGAGGAGCGAGGTCTTTAGAGTACTGGCTCCGGGTGTGGCATCGCTGCGAAGTGTTGGATGGTCCGATGAAAGCGATGTGCGCAACCAAGCAAAGCAGGCAAATCTTGGCAGACTTCGAAGGATGTGAGTTTGATCTGAGGCAGAAAATGCGTTTGAAGAAGGCCGTGAGGGATCTGCTCGTGCGCAATCGGGTGCACGTTCTCAAGACAAGTGCTCATTGCTTTCCCCATGATGGCATGACGCTGGTTTGCATTCTGGCCGAGTCTCACCTCGCGCTCCATACCTGGCCGGAGAAGGGCCTGGTCAACGTGGATCTGTTTCTATGCAACTATTCCCGCGACAACGCGGACAAGGTGAAAGGGATTGAGGAGGACCTGGTCGAACTGTTGAAACCGAAAAAGGTCAGCCGACATACGGTTATACGACTCAGCTGATCCATGAGCAGCCATCGATTCGATCTGGTGATCGAGGCCGCATCGCAACGATGCGGTGCGCGTGTTCCCAGGCCGGCTTTGGAGCGCGTGCTGTCCCTGCTGCTTGCGGAGCCGTCCGTGTGGGCCTTGTACAGACTCGGCGCGCAGCCCATCAAACAGATCCAGGCCCTGCTGGCTGCCCTGGAAGAGGCCGGGCTGTTGGAATGGGGCGCAGACGGGCCCAGATTGACGAAGGACGGGCTGGCCGTGACGAGGGGAGCCGGTCTGCAGCCATTGGAGGATCCGGGGTGCCCGATGTGCAACGGGCGCGGCATACTGGCCGGTCTGGACCGGTCGGTACAGGAACAATTCTTCGAGATAGCGCGGCATCGCCCGGGCGCGGACAGCCGGTTCGTGCAGGGCTTCGTGACGCCGGAGTCCACGCTTGCGCGGGTACGGCTGGCTATGGCCCGCGGCGATGTGGTGGGCAAAAGCATCCTGGTCCTGGGCGCGGAGGACGATCTGGTCGGTCTGGTGCTGGCGCTGACACGCAAGCCGGCCCACGTGACAGTTGTGGATCTCGACGAGCGGCTTGTGGCATTTGACAATGAGTGGGCCGAGAAACTCCGGTTACCGCTCCAGGCGCATGTGCATGACCTGCGCCATCCGCTTCCGGAGAGCTGGTTGGGGAAGTTTGATACGTTCATCACCGACCCGCCGGAGACTGACCTCGCCATCCGTGGATTCATCCTCAGGGGTGTTGCCGCACTGAGGGAGGCCGGCAGTGCCGGCTATTTCGGGTTCACGTTCCATGACAGTTCCCTGGAAAAGTGGTGGCGCCTCCAGCAGACACTCAACCGGCATCGGCTCGTGCTGACGGACCTCCTGCCCGGTTTCAACCTGTACCAGAACTTTGGCTACCTCGAGCGAACGCCGGCTTACACCGGCCTGCCTCCGCAGCCCCTGCCGCGGGAACCTTGGTTTGTTTCGCACTGGTACAGGGTCGTTGCACTTGACGGGTTCACGGGCGAGAACCCGGACCTGGGCCGGTTCGGGGCCGAGTTTTGCGGAGACGATGAGACCATGACAGATGTGAGGGAAGAGGGGTGTTTGTGAGTTCACCCGGGGCAGACCTGCGATCAAGGGCAGGCCAGGACCAAGGCCGGGCTCCCGGCCTGGTTGCTCATCGGCTGCGGTGCGCCGGGGCGGGCTGCTTTTCTAGCGTGCGCTGGGATCCGGCCAGAACCCAGGTGACGAGACTGAGGGGCGGCAGGGTCCAGGGGTGGCCCGGTTCGAGCGGCGGGCCGGGTTGGAGGTTGGTTTCCGGGTCCGCCGTGGTGAGGTAGGACCGGAAGGTTTGTTCTTCAGCGCCGATGATACGGAGGGTAATGGACACGGGTTGGTCTCTTCGGTTGATGGCCACCACGACGCAGCTTTGCGTTTCGGGGTGCCAGTAGGCCGAGACCCAGGGGCCCTCGGTTTCCTGCGGGTCCGGGGCTTCCGGTGAGGGCCGAATGGCCACGCGACGTGCGCCGGGCCGGACGAATCGCGAGAAATGGCCCAGGGCCCAGAGCAGCTTGGATTCGTACACCTGACCGCCTTCGGGGCTGCGATCCACGTAGATCAGGCCATCCTTGTAGTTGTAGGGGCTGATGGCCAGCCACCACTGCCAGGAGGTGGCCTGGGCGAGTGTGAGGTCATGATGGATCAGTTCCGCGACGAACAGCGCGGGTTCCATTCCGAGGTCCCGACCGGGGCCGCGCAGCCTGCCGTCATCGGCCTCGCCCAGGATGCAGTATTCGCTCATCCAGTAGCGCAGGGGCGGCTGGGTCTGGCGGAGTCGTTGGCCCAATTCCCGCCGGATGTCCCGGGTTCGGTCCCGGGTGTCGGTGGTGCCGTAGCCATGGGCGGCGACAATGGGGGCCACTGCAGGAGTGCGGAGGATGGCGTCGGGCCGGGTTCCGTAGAGTTCCCGCAACTGATCCGAGCAGAGCGGTTCGCCGTCTGTCCGGCGGAGCAGATGGGTGAGGTGGGCGGCCTCGGGAAGGACCAGCCGGACCTTCAGGCCACGTGCCCGGAGTGCCTGTCCCAACACAGGCACCAGGGCGCGGAGTTCCTCGTTGGTCCAGGGGCAACCTTCCTGTCCGTTTCGGCGCGACCAACGCCATTGGGGTTCGTTTACGGGGCTCAAGTAATCGAAGGGGCGGCCGGTTCGTTCGAAATGCTCGCAGACGGTTGCCAGGAAGTCGGCAAATGCCTCGTACCGTTCCGGTGCCAGATTGCTGTAGGCGCTTCCGTCGCCCCAGGCGCGGCCGTTGCGTGTGAGATGGACGGGCGGGCTGTTGACGAAGGCCACCACGGTTTCCACGCCATGTTGACGAGCCGCCTCCAGGAACCATTGTTGCCCCGCCTGCCTGGACCAGTCCCATTGTCCCTGCGCGTCCTGAAAACATTCCGCCCGGCGCCATGGATCCCGGATGCCGCTCGCGGCACCCTGCTCGGCGCTGCCGGCTCCGATGTTGAAGCGCCAGATTGAAAGGCCGATTCCCCGGGGCCGTCCGGAAGGGTCGAAGGCCCGGCTGAACAACCGTTCTGCGATGCGCCGCCTCGCCGGGTCCGGCCACCGGCCGACGAACTGGGCGGCCCAGGCATCGGAAGCGCCAAAACCCTCGATGGTTTGAAATTGCTGGTTCAAATCCACCGTCCAAACCGGCCCGCCGCGGCCGGAGGAATCGGTTTCAGCGGTTTGGCCCGGCCCGGCCAGGCTGGTCGCCAGCAGCACGGCAAAGAGACGCAAGACTCTCCGTCCCCTTGCCGGTTGTTGCCGATATTCCCTGCCGGGCTGCGGGCGCCGGGGCTTGCCTCCGGGGCGATGTGTCACGTCCATCTTGGAAAGGGACGCATGCGTTTGCCGGACTTATTCATTGGCGGCCGCCATTGCCCTCAGCGAGGCCCCGGGCTAGGCTCGGCGCATGCGAATACTCGCCGGCCAACCCTGGAGCTGTTCCGCGGCTCTCTGCGTGTTCCTCACCCTGCCGTTGTCGGCCGGTCAGGGGCAGGTGATTCGGTTCGATCGTCCGGCGTCTGAATGGGTGGAAGCCCTGCCCGTGGGCAACGGAAAACTCGGGGCCATGATCTTCGGCGGGGTTGCCCGCGAGCGTCTCCAACTCAACGAGGATTCCGTCTGGGCGGGCCCGCCGGTTCCGACCAACGCTCCCGATCTGGCGCCCAAGCTGGCCGAGATCCGCAAACTCTTCTTCGAGGGGCGCAACGCCGAGGGACAGGACCGGGTGGCGCGCGAGATCCTGGCACCGCGGATCTCCCCGCGTTCCTACCAACCGTTGGGCGATCTGTGGATCGAGCATCTTGACGGTGCAGGAGCCGGTTCACAGGTTCGGTTGACGCAGTGGCGGCGTTCGCCGGAGGACGCCCGGCTCGAGCCGGAGATGCATCGGCCGGGGTTCGACTCTCCCGGGTGGCAGCCGGCCGAAACGTCCGGCGGGCGGGAGGTTCCGCCCGGCCGGTCCGTGGTCTTTCGAACCGAGTTCGTCCTCACGGCCGAGCAGGTCCGGGCTTCAGACGGCCGGTTTGTCCTTCAACTCGCGCCCGTGGATGACCGGAGCGTGTGGTATCTGGACGGGGTCGAGGTGGGCCGGACGGGGGATTACGCGCGCGCACACCGCCTGCGGTTGCCCGTGTTGCAGCCCGGCACGCACGTTCTGGTGGCTCTTGTGACCAACGAAGGCGGCCCGGGCCACTTTGCTGAAGAGGTGCTCCTTCTGGCCGAGGAGACCGGGGGGCCGGAGTACGATCGCCGCCTGGATCTTCAAACTGCGATCGCCACCACGCAGTACCGCTGGCAGGGACACCGCGTGACGCGCGAGGTGTTTGCCTCCGCACCGGATGAGGTCCTGGCCGGCCGGATCCGCATCGAAGGGCAGGGCGGCTTGCAGCTCCGCTTCCGCCTTGACCGCGCCGCCGATTTCCGCACCCGGGTTGCGGATCCCGACCTGCTTATCATGGAGGGGCGGGCGCAGCACAATGGCCGTCACCTTGGTGTGCGCTGGTTGGCGGCGCTCAAGGTGATCCCGGACGGCGGGCACGTGATCACCGGGACAAACGAGTTGACCGTCCGCGATGCCCGGTCGGTGCGTTTCTTCCTGGCCGCGGCGACCGATTACAACTTCGACGATCCTTACCGGCCACTTTCCAACGATCGGGAAGCGGTGTGCCGGAGCCGGCTCGACCGCGCGGCGGCCCGCTCTTGGGAGGATCTCCGCGAACGGAGCGTGGCCGACCATCGCCGCCTGTTCGACCGGTGCCGGCTGGAGCTGGGTGACACGCCGCCCGATCGCGCCGCGCTGCCCACGCCGGTGCGGTTGGAAGCTTTCCGTCGGGATCCCTCGGACCCCGACCTGGTCGAGACCTATTTCCAGTTCGGTCGATATCTCCTGATTGCGTCGTCCCGGCCCGGCTCGCTGCCGGCCAACCTTCAGGGTTTGTGGAATGAGCATTTGGAGGCTCCTTGGAACGCGGACTATCACATCAACATCAACCTCCAGATGAATTACTGGCCGGCCGAGGTGACCGGGTTGCCGGAACTGACGGAGCCGTTTTTCCGGTTGCTCCAGGGGCTGCGCCGGAGCGGGGGTGAACTGGCCCGGAAACTCGGTTGCCGCGGATTCGCCGCCACGCATACGACCGACGCCTGGCAATGGGCGGCGTTGATTGGCGCGCCGGGTTACGGGATGTGGCCGCTGGGCGCCGCATGGTGTACGGCGCATGCGATGGAACATTACCGGTTCACGGGAGATCGGCGGTTTTTGGAGACCGTGGGCTATCCGTTGTTACGCGAGTCTGCCGCGTTCCTGCTGGACTGGCTTGTGGAAGATCCCGAAACGGGGCTGCTGGTTTCGGGTCCCACCACCTCACCCGAGAACACTTACCTGTACCAAGGGCGCCGGCTCAATCTGGCCATGGGCAATGCCATGGACCAGATGATCATTCGCGAGAACTTCGAGAACCTTCTCGAAGCTGCAAGGATCCTGAACCGGGATGACCCGATGCTGGAGGAGGTCCGCGTGGCGCTTTCCCGGCTCGCCCGACCGCGCATCGGCCCGGATGGCCGGATCCTCGAATGGGGCCGGCCCTACGAGGAAGCCGAGCCCGGTCACCGTCATGTCTCCCACCTTTACGGGCTGCACCCGGCGAATCAGATCAACCCGTGGGACGAACCCGAGTTGTGCGAGGCCGCGCGCAAGGTCCTGGAGCACCGGCTCCGCCACGGTGGTGGTCACACCGGCTGGAGTCGTGCATGGATCATCAACTTTTACGCCCGCTTGCTCGACGGGGACAGGGCTTGGGAAAACCTCGTGGCGCTGCTTCAGAAGTCCACGCTGCCCAATCTGTTCGACACGCACCCGCCTTTCCAGATTGACGGCAATTTCGGCGGATGCGCCGGCATTGCAGAGATGTTGCTGCAGA
Organism: Limisphaera sp. 4302-co; assembly: GCF_049537155.1. Taxonomy (NCBI): domain Bacteria; kingdom Pseudomonadati; phylum Verrucomicrobiota; class Verrucomicrobiia; order Limisphaerales; family Limisphaeraceae; genus Limisphaera; species Limisphaera sp. 4302-co. Next base: position 246,655 of record NZ_JBMVQZ010000003.1, on the reverse strand, counting down.
GTCACGATCGCCGCGGAACGCTGCGGCTGCTGCCGGCGTTGCCCTCGGCCTGGGCTGGCGGCGAGGTTCGCGGATTGCGTGCCCGGGGCGGGTTCGAGGTGGACATCCGCTGGCGCGATCACCGCCCGGAGCGGGTGCGGATCCGCTCCTTGCTCGGCAACCGGTGTCGGGTGGCCTGGGGCGAGAACGTGAGGGAATGGCCCACGCGAGCCGGGGAAGTGATCGAGTTGGACGGGCGACTGGAGCGGCTCCGATGAGGTTCTCAAGCGTGGCCCGAAGACCGTTCCCGGCAGCCACGGGGCAGGGCCCGTCTTTTCCTGCCTTGTGAAAGGGGCCGGCCTGTGTGTCCGGGAGAGCCGGCATGCGGCTTTTGCTCACCTGTGGCGGGTGAGCGGGGCCGGCCGGCGAGCGGGGCTCAGGCCCGGAGGACGGCGCCCTGACTGGCGTTGGTGACGAGTTTCTGGTAGCGGGCCAACCAGCCGGTGAGCTCGCGCCGAACCGGTTGCCAGGAGCGACGCCGTTCTTCCCACTCGGCTTCGGGCACGAGGATGTCCATCCGCCGGTTGGGGAAATCCACCCGGACACGATCGCCCGGCCGCAGCAGGCCGATGGGCCCGCCTTCGGCGGCCTCGGGCGAGACATGTCCGATACAGGCACCTGAGGTGCCGCCGCTGAACCGGCCGTCGGTGATGAGCACGACGTGGTCGCCGAGGCCCATGCCCATGATGTAGCTGGTGGGGGCCAGCATCTCCTGCATGCCGGGGCCACCCCGCGGGCCTTCGTTGCGGATGATCACGACGTCGCCGGGTTTGACCTTCCCCGCCAGGATGCCTGCGCAGGCGTCCTCCTGGCTCTCGAAAATGACGCAGGGTCCTTCGAAGACGAACTCCGGTCCGCACCGGTCCTTGAAGGCCTGGCTGATGCCGGCGGTTTTCACCACTGCGCCCTCCGGGGCCAGTTGCCCGTAGAGGATGGCCAGGCCGCCGTCGGGTGAGTAGGCACGAGCTGGCGACCGGATGCAGTCTGCGGGGTCGAACATGAAGGCCGGGTCGTGGGGCATCAGGCCACCGGGCTTGACCTTGTTGAGTTTTTGGGGCTGGGAGATCCACTCGGCGCGATGGATCATCCACTGATCGAACCGGCGCACGCGGAGCATGGCATGGCGGAGCCGGGTGGTGTCGCGCTGGTACTGCCAGAGCAGCAGGACCGGCTCGTCCTTGAGCTGGGCCAGCTCGGCACGGATCCATCCGCGTGATTCCTGAAGGAGGCGGCCCAGTTCGGTACGCAAGGCGTCAGGGCCGCGGAGTGTGGAGCCGTCGGGCATGCGGAGGGAGGCCCGCGGCGCGAACAAAAGGGGCAGGACGTCGGCGTCTCCGGCGTTCCAGGCTGCGGCGAAGCGCCAGAGGGTGATCGCCAGCGGATCGGCGGGGAAGAAGAGCAGCGGTTTGGGAACGAGGTTGCCCGCGGACGTACGGGCCGCCGGGCCGAGGGGATCGTTGGGGTCCAGGACGAGTGCCGATGCGCCGGAAACCCGGACGGCGCGGGCCCAGGCGCTGCAGGTGGGCGAGCGCAGGTCCCATTCGTCAATGTTTTCCCCCAGTGTCCTGCCGGTCACGGTTTTGCAATCCGGGTGCAGCAGGCCGGCGCGTTTGAGTTCGCCGAGGATGGTGTGGATGCCGCCGGCCCGGTGCACGTCCTGGATGTGGTAATCCGACGAGGGGGAAACCTTGCACAGGCAGGGCACGCGCCGCGAGATCGCGTCAATGCGGCCGATGTCGTAGGGGATGCCCGCTTCGCGGGCGATGGCCAGGGTGTGGAGGATGGTGTTGGTGGAGCCGCCCATGGCGACGTCGAGCGTGATGGCGTTGTCGAAGGCCTCCAGCGTGGCGATGTCACGGGGTTTCAGGTCCCATTCGATGAGTTTGAGGATCTGCCGTGCGGCACGTTCGTAGAGGGCCTCGCGTTCCTTGGAGACGGCCAGGATGGTGCCGTTGCCGGGCAGGGCCAGTCCGAGCGCCTCGCAGAGGCAGTTCATGGAATTGGCGGTGAACATGCCGGAGCAGGAACCGCAGGTCGGACAGGCCACTTGCTCGAGCTGCCGGAGTTGTTCCTCGGTTAGTTGACCGGTTTGAACCCCACCCACGGCCTTGAAGACGGAGATGAGGTCGGCTTTGGCCGTGGCGGGTCGCAGATGGGCGGGCAAGTCACTCTGGTCGTTCGTCTGGGCCACGCCGGCGGCCATGGGACCGCCGCTGACGAAGATCGTGGGGATGTTCAACCGCATGGCCGCCATCAACATGCCGGGCACGATCTTGTCGCAGTTCGGGATGCAGATCATGCCGTCGAAGCAGTGGGCCCGGATCATGGATTCCACGCAGTCGGCGATCAGCTCGCGTGAGGGGAGCGAGTACTTCATGCCGGAGTGGCCCATGGCGATGCCGTCGTCCACGCCGATGGTGTTGAACAGAAAGGGCACGCCGCCGGCCGCCCGGACGAGCCGTTTCATCAGCTGGCCGACCTCGTTGAGGTGGGCGTGTCCGGGGATGCAATCGGTGTAGGAGTTGCAGATGGCGATGAACGGCTTGTCCCAGTCCGCCTCGGATTCGATGACCCCCGTGGCGCGCAGCAGGGCCCGGTGCGGTGCGCGTTCCAACCCGCGTTTGATGATGTCCGATCGCATGTCTCTGCCTGGTTTGTTGTTCCCGCCGGTCGGATGACCGGCCGATGGTTGCGAACGATCAACGTAGGAGCCGGCGGGCTGGTTGTCACGCTTCCGAGTCGTGCGAAGGTCGGGCAAGGCGGCGGCCGGTGGTGGCGAAGTTGGTCGGTTGACAGGCCCGGGTTGTGGGAGTAAGCGGGGGATGATGAAAGCAGCGGAAGCCGGATCGGGGTCGGTGCCGTACCGGGTGCTGGTGGTGGACGAGGCGCCGTTGATGCGGGAGGCGATCCGCTGCTGTCTGGAGCGCGACGGTCGGTTCGCGGTGGTGGGGGAGGCCGGCACGGCGGCGACGGCGCTGGAGTTCGTCTCGAGCCATCGTCCTGCCCTGGTGGTCACAGACCTGGCGTTGCCGGGGCGGAGCGGTCTGGAGTTGATCCGGGATTTGCGGAGCCAGCATCCGGAGGTGCGTGTGCTGGTGTTCACTTTTTGCGACGAGCGGCTGTATGCGGGCCGGGCGTTGCGGGCCGGCGCACGAGGGTTCCTGCACAAACGGGCGGAGGCTCGCACCCTGGTTGCGGCGGCGTGGCAGGTGGTTTCGGGTCGGCTTGCGGTGGAGACGGAGCTGGCGCTGCATCTGGTGGAGGAGCTGATCGGGGGCGAAACGCGGCGCGGCGGGGACATGCAGGCTCTGACGGATCGGGAGCTGGAGGTCCTGCGTTTGCTGGGGCGCGCGCGAACGGTGCGCGAAATCGCCGCCACGTTGCATTTGAGCCCGAAAACGGTCGAAACCCACAAGGTCAACCTGATGCGCAAACTGGGGCTGAAATCGTCGGCGGAGCTGCTCCGGTTTGCGCTGCAATGGGCCGAACAGGAGCTCGTGGGCGGGCCTTTTCCGCGTGTTGCGTCCGTGCCGCAGCGACCGGTGGAAGGAATCGAGACCGCGGCAGTGTCAACCGCCGCCAAGGCGGGGGATGTTTCCCGAAAGCGCTCATGACTTGCAGGACCGCATGGGGACGTGCGTTCGTGCCGGAGCCTTGCCGGCGCGAACCGGTCGGGGCCGCATTCCGATGTTGCCTGGAACTCCGGGGATGGATGAACCACCTGCCGGGTCATGTGCGATCCGCCGGGACGGGGTTCACGCGGGCGGGGTTCAGTGTACTGGAGTTGATGGTCGTTTTGGTCGTGTTCGGAGTTGTGATGTTCCTGATGTGGGGGCCGGTGACGCGCGGTCGGGCGGAGCGGGCACGGGCCGCCTGCGCGGCGCAGCTGATGCAGTTGCATGTGGCGCTGGCGATGTACGCGTTCGACGCCGGAGGCCGGTTCCCCGCCGTTCTGAACGCGCGCAGCAGTGAGGAACCGCTGAGCCTGTTGGTGCCGGGGTACCTCAGCGAGACGCGGTGGTTCGTCTGCCCGGGCAGCCGGGACGCCGCTCCGCCGGCGCGACCGGGTTTTGCCGGAGGACGTGTGAGCTTCGCCTACTACGAGGGTTTGGGAACCAACCGGCCTCCCTCCCAGCCTTTGCTGAGTGACGAACAGGTGAACGGGAAGGCCAAGGGACCGGGTGAGGTGGTGTTTTCCACGGATGGAGGTGCGCCGGCAAACAATCATGGCGACAGCGGGGGCAACGTGTTGTTCCTGGACGGATCGGTGCGTTTCACGCCGCCCCGCGCGGCCTTTTCGCTGCCTCTGCCCGGCGGGGTGCAACTGCTCAACCCGAGGCGATGAACGATGGCGAGGACGGTCAAGGTCCAATGCGGTTGCGGGGCCCGGTTTGCGTTTGAGGTGGAACCTGTGGAGGGCCGCATGCCGGTGCCGGTTCGCTGTCCCGTGTGCGGAACCGACGCGACCGACCAGGCCAACCGGATCCTGGCCACGGAGACGGGCGGAGCATCGGGAGAGGCCGTGGCGAGCGCAGGTTCGAGAACCACCCTGCGCCTGCGCCGGTCCGAAACCCCGGGCGGGACCGGTGAGCCCGCCGCCCGCGAGGTGGACGAGGGAGAAACCGCGCCGCTCCCCTGCCCGCAGCATCCGGGCGAAACGGCCGTGGAACATTGCCGGGTGTGCGGCAAGCCGATCTGTCACCGGTGCATGGAACTGCACGGGTACACCTGCTCGGTGCTGTGCCGGGGTCGGGCGGAACGGGAAGGGATTCCACTGCCGGTTTATGCGGGGGAGCGAAGGATCCGGCAGGCGCGAAAACGCCGGCTTTTGCGGTGGGCGGGCCTGGCGACGGCCGCCGTGGTCTTTGCGTGGCTGGGTTACGCTGCGTGGTGGCGGTGGGTGGGATCCGGCCCGCGGGTGCTTTTCTCGCACTCCGTTTCCACGGATCGGGCGGAGGCCTGGGACTTGGTGGACGGCGATCATTTGCTGAGTTGGACCGGCACGGAGGCCGTGCTGCGGTCGTTGCCCGAGGGCAGGGTGTTGTGGCGCGTGTCGTTCCAGGCTGCCGGGAATGAAGAACTGCCGCAATTGGTGTCCACCCGACCCTGGTTGTGCTGGCTGCAGGGAGGGCGCCTGGAGGCGCGGGATCGCGCAGACGGTCGGGTCCGATGGGCCGTGGAGCTGCCGATGCCCCTGACCCAGGTTCGGTGGAACGATCGCGCGCTGGTGTCGGCCAGTGAACGTCCCGATGGCTCGGCCGAGGTGTGGCGGGTGGATCTGGACACAGGGACAACCTGGCGCCGGACGGTGCCTGCCAGACCGGTGGCCATTCGCCCGGTCTCCCCCGGCGGGGGGCGGTGCCGCACGAACGGCTGCGCGGGTGCCCACGGCCTCGGACGCCAATCGTTGGTTGGAGGAGGAGGAAGCACGAGAGACGCCGCTGCCGCCGCCCCAGCGGTGGTTCGTGCCGGCCGGGGAGGGCGTGGCCGAGTTCCAGTGGTGGATGATGGAACGGAACATCGTTGAACGGGAAGGTATGCGGCCGCGCGAAGGCCGATCCGTGCTGGAAGATGGACAAATGACCGTCGGGCGCAGCTGGCAATCCGTGGGGCAGGCGTTGAATGAGATCGAACGAATCCGATCCGGCGGCGTCGTTCGTGAAGATCGGAGCCGTTACGGGATCCGGCTCTGGCGTTGGCCGGGGGACCCGGCGCAGGCTTGGACCGGGGAAGGAATCGGCCGGCCTTGGTTTGTTTCGCTGCGGACGGTGGACGTGATCGGGGTGGGCACGCACCTGACCGTGTTGGACCGGCAGAACCGTGTTCGCTGGACGGCCACCCTGGCCTTCGACGTGTCCGAGGAAGTTCTGGAGGAAGCCGCTGCCGGCCGCGGCGACGGACCCTGCCTGGAATGGGACGACCGGTTGGTGGTCTTCGACCGCGGCATGTTGACCTGTTTCGATTCACAGACAGGCCGTGTGAACTGGCGCCTGCCCAGTGTGGGGATTCGTCGCGTGGTACCCGACGGCCGGGGGGCGCTGTACGTCAGCTCGACCACCGCCACGGTTGAGGACCTCAAGTATCCGCTCGAAATCCGGCTGTGGGACAAGGCACGTCCCCTGATCCTGAAAGTGGACGCCGGTACCGGCCGGGAGATCTGGCGTCGGGTCGGTTTGGCGGATCGGTGCCATTGGTCGGATCCGGTGCTGTATGCCTGGTGGTTGGCTCGCGGGATGAGCGGGGAGGGGACCTTTTTCCATCTGTACCGTTTGGACCCCGCCGGAGGGCAACCCCGCTGGCATCTGTATGAGGAACGCTGGCCGCGCCGGCTGGCCTTTCAGGGGAGGCGGCTCTTGTTGCAATGGGAGGACGCCATCGAAGTGCGGGAGTTCCGGTACCGCTGACGCGGATGCGCCGGGAGCCGCAATGGCTGGTGATCGGCCAACCTGTTGAACGTGTGCGCGTTCCGCGTGGTCGGGATGCTGAACCGGCGCCGTGCAACCGGGCTTGGGAGGCTTGCCGAGGCAAAATTTACATTGCAAAGCCGGCTGTCCCACTGCTATATTGCGCGTCGCCCGCGGGGCGAAACAAAGGCGGGCGAATCCCGGCCCACACGACAAACAGGAGCGCCCTGATGAGTTGCCGGCGCGGTCCTTGGGTTCTGCGCATCCTGCCACGGAACCAGGCTCGGTGCAGTGCAGAAGGCCAGGAACTTTTGCCTCTGGGGATCGTGATCGGCGGGGTTGACCGAAGGCGCGAACAAGGAAAGGAGCGCGCGCGAGGTGCTGAGGCGGCACCGCGGCGGCGGCTCGGCCGGTGGCGGGCGCATGCGTGAACAGACCGGGCACGGGAACGTCTCAAGGGGTATGGCGACCAAAAAAGTGGCGAGCAAAAAAGGCGAACTGAAGCGGAAGTCGCAAAAGACAGGCAAGGCAGGGAAGACCGGAGCCGGCCGAAAGGCGGCCGGAACCCAGAAGACCGCGTCCAAGGCTTCGGGCGAAAAGCCGGCGCCGAAGATGCGGCGGCGCTTCGTGCTGGGCAGCTTGAAGCGCCGCCCAGCACAGCCGGAGACCGCACCGGCGAACTCGGGCACCCGTCGGGGCACCGCGGCACGAAAATCCGAGCCCACACCCGCTCCATCCGCAGCCTCTGCGGCCCCTCAACCTGAAACCGCCGCCGGGGGCGAGGTGGTCCGGCGCCAGGCCGCCGACATGAACGAGGCCTTGAAGATTCTGCTGCAGTTGGCGCGCGAAAACGGACGGATCACCTACGACGACATCAACGACGTCCTGCCCGACGGCCTGACTCCTGACGAGCTCGACGAGCTGTACACCAAGCTCCGCAACATGGACGTGGAGATCGCCGAGGATGCCGATGCCGACCTCGGGCGCACGGTGGAAGCGGAGGAGGACGAGGAGGACCGCCTGGATGCCCTGGACGATCCGGTCCGCATGTACATGAACCAGATGGGCAAGGTCCCCCTGCTGACCCGCGAACAGGAGATCGAGATCTGCAAGCGCATCGAGGAGGCCGAACTGGAGATGCAGCGCATCATCTACAGCTTCGGCTTTGCCGCCAAGGAGCACATCGCCATCGCGGAAAAGCTGCTGAGCGAACCGCCCAAGGAACGGTTCGACCGCGTGGTGGTGGACAAAAAGGTGGCCAACCGGGAGGGACACCTCCGCGAGCTGCGCAAGCTGGTCAAGACCGTGCGCAACCTGGACCAACAGGTGGACGCCCAATATGCGCTGCTGCAGAAGGCCGCCACCCCGGAGGAAGAGGCCACCGCCCGCGCCGCCTTTGAGAAACTCGACAAGAAACTCCGCTCCTACTTCCCCAAGTTCGCCTACAAACAGAAGGTGCTGGAAGAGATGGTGGTGGTGGCCGGTAACATCCATGAAAAGTTCCAGCAGAGCGTGCGGAACCTGGAGCAGTTGCAGGCGCAGCCGGCCTCGCCCGAGCGGGACGCCGCCGTTCAGGCCGAAAAGGACAAGATCGCCGCACTCGAACTGTTCGTGCGCATGCCGCGCGAGGAGTTTTACAAGGCCTTCGAAGCCCTGAAAAACGCGGCCGACCGGGCGCACCAGGCCAAGACCCACATGGCCGAGGCCAACCTGCGCCTGGTGGTCTCGGTGGCCAAGAAATACACCAACCGCGGCCAGTCGTTCCTGGACCTGATCCAGGAGGGGAACATCGGCCTGATGAAGGGCGTGGAGAAGTTCGAATACCGCCGCGGGTACAAGTTTTCCACCTACGCCATCTGGTGGATCCGGCAGGCCATCACCCGCAGCATCGCTGATCAGGCCCGCACCATCCGCATCCCGGTGCACATGATCGAGACGATGAACAAGCTCTGGCGGGTGCAGAAACAACTCACCCAGGAACTGGGACGGGAACCCACCCCCGAGGAGATCGCCGACGAGATGCACCTGCCGGTCAGCCGGGTCAACAGCCTGCTGAAGATGGCCCAGCAACCCATCTCGCTGCATGCCCCGGTGGGCGACGACGGCGACGTCAGCGTGGGCGATTTCATCGAGGACAAGACCGCCGAAAACCCGCTGGAGGTCACCAGTTACAGTCTCCTGCGCGAGAAACTGGCCGAGGTGCTGGCCACGCTGACCGAGCGGGAACGCAAGATTTTGGAAATGCGGTTCGGTCTGGTGGACGGCTACGAGCGGACCCTGGAGGAGATCGGCAAGATGTACAATGTCACGCGGGAACGGATCCGCCAGATCGAGGCCAAGGCCCTGCGCAAGCTGCGGCATCCGACGCGCCTGCGCCATCTCCAGGGCTTCCTGGAGGGTGCCGAGGAAGAGGCCGCCGCCTGAGCCGTGGCCGCCCGCCGGTGGGGCCGGGCCCTGCCGGTCTGCCGGACCGGAACCGCGCCGGAACGAGGAGGTACCATGAAAGTCACGTACTACGGACACTCCTGTTTTGCAGTGGAAACCGGGGGGCGGACCCTCCTGTTCGATCCCTTCATCACGCCGAACGAACTGGCCAAGGGCATTGACATCAACCGGGTGGAGGCAGATTACATCCTGATTTCCCACGGTCATTTCGACCACATTGCCGACGCGGTCGCCCTGGCCCAGCGGACCGGGGCCACGGTCATCTCCAATTACGAGATCACCGTGTGGCTCGGCCGGCAGGGGGTCCAGCGCACGCATCCCATGAACCACGGCGGAGCCGCCCGGTTCGATTTCGGTCGGGTCAAATACACGCCGGCCGTGCACTCCAGCAGCCTGCCGGATGGTAGCTATGGCGGCAACCCGGGCGGATTCCTGGTGGAGACCGCCCATGGGGCGTTCTACTACGCGGGGGACACCGCGCTGACCTATGACCTGCGCCTGATCGGCGAAAGCACCCGGCTCCGCTTCGCCGCCCTGCCCATCGGTGACAATTTCACCATGGGCGTGGACGACGCCATCAAGGCGGCGGAATTCCTCCGGTGCGACGAAATCCTGGGCGTGCACTACAACACCTTCCCTCCCATTCGCATTGACACAGCCGACGCGGTTCGCCGGTTCAAGGCCGCCCACAAGAACCTCTACCTGTTGCTGCCGGGGGAGAGCCACAACTTCTGACCCGGCCGCCCGGGCCGGGGGAACGGAACCGGCGCCTTCCTGCCACGACGGGCGCCCCATCGGCCGGCCCCTCCACCGGAGGCGATCAGTCCTTTCCGACGAAGGGCCTGTCGCAACGTAACGACCCTTGCCCCGGATTTACAGTCCGCAGCAACCCTGCTAGAAAGACCGGACACGACGATGAACCAGACGCGCTTGTGGAAAACACTGACGGGGCGGCGATCCTTGTTTCTCATCGCCGGGCCATGCGTGATCGAGAGTGAAGAACTGTGCCTGGAGGTGGCCGGCCACCTGAAAAAGGTGTGCCGCCGGCTGGGCATCCCCTACGTCTTCAAAGCCAGCTTCGACAAGGCCAACCGCACCAGCGCCGATTCCTTCCGCGGGCCCGGCCTGACCGCCGGATTGGCCGTGCTCGACCGGGTCCGGACCCGTCTGGACATCCCGGTTCTTACCGACATTCACACCGAGATCCAGGTCAAACCGGCTGCCCAGGTGGTGGACATCCTCCAGATCCCGGCCTTCCTTTGCCGGCAAACCGACCTGGTCCAGACCGCGGCCGCCTCGGGTCGGATCCTGAACCTCAAGAAGGGGCAGTTCCTCTCGCCCATGGAGATGGAGCACGTGGTGGCCAAGGCACGAAAGGCCGGTGGTGAACGACTCCTCCTGACCGAACGCGGCAGCTGTTTCGGATACCAAAACCTGGTGGCCGACATGCGCAGCATCCCCATCCTGCGGCGACTGGGTTGCCCGGTGGTGTTCGATGCCACCCATTCCGTGCAATTGCCGGGCGCCGGCGGGACCGCCTCGGGCGGCCAGCGCGAGTTCGCTCCGGTCCTGGCGCGGGCGGCCGTTGCCGCCGGGGCCGACGGGGTCTTCATCGAAACCCATCCGGAGCCGGACCGCGCGCTCAGTGACGGACCCAACATGATCCCGCTGGCGGCAATGTCGGACCTCTTGCGCACGCTCGTCCGGCTCTTCGAGTGCGTGCGCCGCTGAGCAGGGTTTGACACCGTTCCGCATCCGCGCAATCCGGCGCCGTGTTTGCCCCGGCAGCCCTGCCCTTGGGGCGGCCGCCGGTGGTGTTTTTCGTTCAGGGCTGGCCAAGGCCCCGGGAATGCGCCAGCTTAGGGCCAGGCATGGCGGCCAATCGGATGCCCAACCTTTCCGGGTCGGCCCCGGTGCAGCGGAGCGTGTGGCGGCCGGGCGGTGGTCTCCTCACCGGTGCCCGGCTGGTCCCGGTGCGTGGGGGCCTGCCGGAGGTTTCTCCCATCCCGGGCCGCAGGGTGTCGTGCCCGGTGCTGGTCGTGCTCGGGGTTTGCCTGGGTGTGGCGGCGGGCCGGGCCGCAGGGCCGGAATCCTCCCCCGGCATCCTTCTGCCGGGCTTGGTGCTGAAGGATTTTGTCTGGCCGGAGTACCACCCGCCGCCTCACGAGAAACAACTCCGGTTCCGCCTGCAGGCCGCCGAGGCCGAGCCGGGCGAGGGTGCCTGGGTTCGGGCTCGCGAGGTGGTGGCGGAACGATTCGGCACGGATGGTGGGGTGGAGTTGCAGGTGCGCGCGCCGCGCTGCGAGTTCCACACCGCCACGCAGGAGGCACGGTCCGACGGACCGCTCGAAGTGCGCCTGCAGTCCGATCGGCTCGTGCTGGAAGGACAGGGCTTTTTGTGGCGTCAGACCAACGCCTGTCTGGTGGTGTCCAACCAGGTGCGCACGCTGTTGCGAGGCGGCTGGCTGGCCGAAAAGGTCTCGCCGCTGGCCACCAACGCGCGTCCCCTCCGTTTGCCCGGTGTGGCGGAAAACGAGGTGCGAATCGAATCGGACCGGTTTCTCTTCGAAGGCGCCACCGGAAGGGTGGAATTTTCCGGCAGGGTGCGGGCCACGGGCCGGCAGGGAGACCTCCGATGCGATCGGTTGCGGTTCGTGCTTGCCGGCGGTGCCACGGGCAGGGTGGACCGCGTGGAAGCCACCGGCGGCGTGACGTTGGAGCGGCAGGACCTGTTGGCGTCGGCCGAACGCGCCGTTTATTTGCCGGCCCGGGACCGGGTGGAGTTGGAGGGGGACGTCCGCTGGCGAAAGGCCGACGCAAACGGACGGGCCGACCGTCTGAGTTGGGACCTGCGCCAGGAGACCCTGCAGGCCCGGGGGAACACGGTGCTGCACTGGATCCGGCCTGCCGGCGGGCTGGTGCCCGGCCAATCCCTTCTGTCAGGGCACGAGACCGGGCCGGTGCAGTTGACCATCTCGGCCGGGACCTGCGACCTGGGCCCGCGCCTGGCCCGGTTCGAAGGTGGCGTGGAGGTGGTGGAGTCACCCTCCAACCGGCCGGAAGCGCGCCTGCTTTGTGCGGTGCTGGTGGTCCGCACCGATGCCGCCGGGTCGTTGGAATCCGTGGATGCCACCGGCGGCGTGGACTTCGAACGCGAGGAACTCCACGTGACCGGCAGCGCCTGTACCTATCAGGCCCGGCTGAACCGTGTGGAGGTGGCCGGCCCGGTGGAATGGGAGGAGGGTCCTCGCTCGGGCGCGGGCGACCGTCTGTGGATGGAGCCTGACCGCCAGCGGTTCGGGATCGAAGGAAACGCTGAGTTGGTCTGGCCGCGGCCGCCCGGCCGGGTTCTGCTGGCCGGGGCAGGGAACCCGCCCGGCGCGCCCGCCCCCTCAACCGGGGTCGTCACAGGATCGGCAGAAGAGGACCCCGCCGAGCCTGTGTGGACGCGCGTGCACAGCGGTTCTTACGTCTGGTCGGGTTCCCAGCTCGAGTTCACCGGCGGTGTGGAGGTGGAGGATCCGGAGTTGGAGCTGACCTGCGAGCGGCTGAGGATTCAGCCTCCCCCGGAGGACCAGGGTGAGCCGGATCTGTGGGCTGACGGCGGGGTGATCATCCGGTTGGCCGGGCCACCCGATTCCCGCATCACGGCCACGGCGCAGCGGATGGAATATGAAGCGGCTGCGGCCAGGTTGCGGTTGACTGGCCAGCCGGTGGTCGAACGCGGTGATGGCAGCCGGTTCACCGCCGACGAAATCGTTTACCACCGTCGCACGGGGGTGATCTCCACCGTGGGAACCTACCGGGCCCGGGTGGAACGCCCGGTGGAGACCGGCACCAATGGATTGCCGGCGCTTCCCTGGCCCCGTTAAGTTCCCGGTGCGCACAGCCGCGGCTCATCATGCAAGGCCGGAATCCAGAGACCGCCACGAGAACCGCCCCGCAGACCGGGTCGGGTGGGGCCCCTGCCGTCCTGGCCCACGCGCCCGAAACTTTGCTGGAAACACGCAACCTGGTGAAACAGTACCGGCGCCGCCGGGTGGTTGCCGGCGTGTCGCTGCGCGTGGGCGCCGGCGAAATCGTCGGGCTCCTCGGTCCCAACGGCGCCGGCAAAACCACCACCTTCCAAATGGTGGTGGGATTGGTCCGGCCCGACGAGGGACGAATCCTTTTTTGCGGCCGGGACATCACCCGCCTGCCGATGCACCGGCGCGCCCGGGCCGGGATCGGTTATCTGACGCAGGAACCTTCGGTGTTCCGGAAACTGACGGTGGAACAGAACATCCTGGCCATCCTGGAAACCTGTGCCCTTGGCCGCGCCGAACGCCGGCTGCGGCTGCAATATCTGCTCGAGGAACTCGACCTGACGTCGCTGGCCAAGCAGCGTGCCTGGCAGCTCAGCGGCGGGGAGAAACGCCGTTTGGAAATCACCCGTGCCCTCGTCACCAGCCCCCGGTTGCTGCTGCTGGACGAGCCGTTCAGCGGCATCGATCCCATCGCAGTCTACGAGGTGCAAAAGATCCTTCGGGGCCTGAAAGAACGGGGGTTGGGCATTTTGATCACGGACCACAACGTTCGCGAGACGCTGAAGCTGGTGGACCGCGCCTACCTCATTCATCGCGGTGAGGTGGTTTACGAAGGATTGGGCGTGCAGATGTTGGAAGATCCGAAGGCCCGCGACATCTACCTGGGACCGGAATTCAACCTCTGACCAGCCTGGAGGCCGCGCCCTTGAGACAACTGTTTGCCCGTATGGCCAAGCGACTACACGACACGGTCACGGTCAAGCGGTTCTACACCGAGTTTGCCGGGGAACTGGGGTTGCGGCTGATCGCCGGCGCCGGCGGCCTGCAGCGGATCATTCGCGAGCCCGCCATCAACCGGCCCGGCCTGGTCCTGACCGGGTTCACCCGCTATTTCGCCTACAAACGCATCCAGGTCATCGGCAACGCCGAGGCGCATTACCTGCGATCGCTGGATCCGGCCGAGCGACTCAAACGCTACAGGCTCCTCTATTCCAAACCGATTCCATGCGTGGTGTTCAGCCGGAACCTGCGTCCGGACGCCGATCTGGTCCGGCTGACCGAGCAGCGCGACGTGCCCCTGCTGCAGTGTCCGCTGATCACCATGCAGTTCATCAACCGCGCCACCATGGCGTTGGAATCCCTCTTTGCCCCCCGGTGCACCGAACTGGGCAGCATGGTGGACATCCTCGGCATCGGCGTCCTGATCCGCGGCGAAAGCGGCATCGGCAAGAGCGAGAGCGTGCTGGCCCTCATCGAACGCGGCTACAGCCTCGTCTCAGACGACGCCACGCGGTTCACGCTGGTGGACGGACACCGCCTGGTGGGGACCAGCCCCGAGCTGACCCGCGGGTACATGGAGGTGCGGGGGATCGGGATCCTCAACGTGGGCGCCATGTTCGGCGTGCGCAGCGTCCGGCTGAGCAAGGAGCTGGATCTGGTGGTCACCCTCAAGCCTTGGGAGGAAGTGCCGGACGTGGACCGCCTGGGGATGGAACAGGAATACACCGAGATCCTGGGCCAGAAAGTTCCCCACATCACGTTGCCGGTTCGGCCGGGTCGCGACCTGGCACGGTTGATCGAGGTGGCCGCGCTCCACATCAAACTGGTGCAGTCCGGCCACAATCCGGCCAAGGAAATGAACAATCAGTTGCTCAGCCTCATGGCCAAGGAACGAAGACTGTAGGGGACCGCCCTCGCGCCGGCGTTCGTCTCCCGGCCCGCTGGCATCCAGGGCGGAGGTTCCTCGGGCCTGTACTCGGCGGCGCGGCCGGCCGGGCGGTCGCAACCGGCTCTGTCAAGTTGCCATTTCGATTCCGCCGGGACTAAATCAATGTGAACCCGGCCCGGAGAATCGACCTGTGTTGCCTGACGCAAGGGTGGGACAACGCGGCACCGACCGGACATGCAGGACAAACCGACATCCTACCTGGCAGGCCCGGATCAGGTGCGGGTGGACTCCGAACCTGTGGCGGGGGGCATGCGTTTCGTCTTGCCCCCGCGCCCGGGGGGCCTGCTCGCACGGGTCGCCGGCGTTATGATGCTCGCGGCGGTGGGTGAGCTTTTGCTGGGGTACTTCCTGTTGAACCAGATTGTTTCGCGGCCTGCAAAGTCCGAAGGTTCGTTTCTGTCCCAAGGGCCGGCGATTTGGGTCCTGGCTTTTTTGCTGTTCCTGCCTGCGGCGGTGCTGTTCGTGTTGGGGGCGATTTGGCGCTGGGGGCGCACGGAAATCACCTGCGTGGAGGGCCGGTTGCAGGTGCGTGGACGCTGGCGGGCCTTTGCCCTGCGCAAATGGACCCCGGACGAACCTGTCGCCGCTCTGGAGATCCGGCCGTCAGCAAGGACGGCGGGGCAGGGAACCGATCCGACACGTTCGAAGGATTGGATCCTGGTGGCGTGGTACGGGCGGTCGCCGCCGGTCCCGATTGTGGTCGGTTATCCACGGGAATGGTTGCTGCGGCTCGTGGAAGAAATGCAACCCTTGTTGACCGGCCCGGGGGCGGCGCCGATTCCCGTGTGGGACCGGGGCGATCCCGCCGCCGTGGCCGCGGCCGATGCCGTCTGGGCGGATCACCTGCCGCCGGGAGCGAATGTGGAATGCGAAGAGCTCGGTCACGAGCTGCGCATCCATGTGCGTCCCGGTGGTTGGCGCGGTCCCTCGGTGGCCATGTTGGGTATCGGGCTGGTATTCACGATCGTCGGAAGTGCCCTGGCTGCGCTGTGGGTATTCGGCGTGGTGGGTCGGCCGGGCCAATCGCAGGGGCCGCCGCCGGCGGTGGTGGTGGCCTTTGCCGGCGCAAGCCTGCTGGTGGGTACTGCATGCTGCTTGCAGGCCCTGACCATGGCCCGGCGCAGGGCCACGCTGATTTTGACCCCGGGGGAACTGCGGGTTCACACAAGTGGCGGATGGCGATCCAGGGAATACTGCTGGCCGCGCAACGAGGTGACCTCCGTGGAGGTCGGTCCGACCCAGCTCGAGGTTAACCGTCGGCCGGTCTCCGAGCTGAAGGTTGTACTGGCTTCAGGTGAAAGACGCGGACTCCTGATGGGCATGCCCGATGCCACCCTGAGCTGGCTGGCTGCGCGGCTGCGGCGCGAACTGAGACGCTGACGCTTCCATCCTGCTGGCGTGACCGGCCCTGATCCATCCCCACTCGAGCCGAAACCGGCGGACGTGCCGTTCGACCGTGAACGCGTCAGATGCCGGTTGGCCCGGCTGGCCGAAGCCGGCGTCCACGTCGGGACATCCTCCTGGAAATACACTGGCTGGCTCGGCCAGGTGTACGACCGGGATCGTTACCTTTGGCAGGGACGTTTCGCCGAGCGCAGGTTCCAGCGAGAATGCCTCGCCGAGTACGCGGAGGTTTTTCCCACCGTCTGCGTGGATGCGGCCTATTACACCTTTCCCACGCGCCGCAGTTTGGAGACGCTGACGGCGCAGGTGCCGCCCCGGTTCCGCTTCGCCTTCAAGGTCACCGACACCATCACGGTCAAACGGTTCCCGAACCTCGATCGATTCGGCCCGCGCGCGGGTCAACCCAACCCGGACTTCCTCAATGCCGACCTGTTTCAGGAGGCTTACCTCGGCCCGATGCAGGTCATCCGTGATCGTGTGGGCCTGTTGATTTTTGAGTTCTCGCGGTTCTACCCCTCGGACTTTGCGCGGGGCCGGGATTTCGTGGAGGCGTTGGACACATTTCTGGGGCGGTTGCCGGGTGAATGGCCGTACGGGGTGGAGATCCGCAACCGCACGTTTTTCCAGCCCGAATACTTCGACTGCCTGCGGCGGCATCGCGTGGCGCCGGTGCTGAACAGTTGGGAGGCCACACCGCCCCTGGCCGAGCAGGTCCGGCGCGCCCACGCACACGCGTGGGAAGGCCCGCTGGGCGTGCGACTGTTGTTGCGGCCCGGGCGCCGCTACGAAGATGCCGTCAAGGCGTTCAGCCCGTACGATCAGGTTCGGGATCCCCAGCCGGAAACCCGCGCGGCCACCGCCGACCTCATGCGCAGCGCCCTTCGCGCGGGCCGGCCCCGACCGCTCTGGGTGTATGTCAACAACCGGTTCGAAGGGAACGCCCCGGGTACCATCGCCGCCATTTTGGACATGTTGTCCCCGGAGCTGGGCGGCTGATCCCGGCGCGGCGGACGGGATCTGCCATGCACGCATGGGACAGGTCGGGTGTCCCCGCGGCCGACACGATCCCCCGTGCCGGAGCGGCAGACGCGCAGGACTTCGAGGTTGCGTCCTCGGGCTGATGGCGATTGACTGCCGGGCATGAACGAACCGGTGGAGTCCTCGAGGGTGCGATCCTGGCGGTGGCACGTGCTGTTGTGGGGGATTTGTCTCTCCATCAGGACTGCCGAGTCTTCAGAGTCAAAGGAACCGCGGATGGTGGATCCCGGGCCGCCGCCCGCGGATGCCGTGGTCCTCTTCGACGGCACCAGCCTGGACGCATGGGAGGACGAACATGGCGGGCCCGCCCGGTGGCGGTTGGAGGCGGGAGCCATGGTCGTCAACGGCACCGGCAGCATTCGAACCCGCCGTTCGTTTGGCGACTGCCAATTGCACATCGAATGGGCCACGCCGGCCAGGGTGGAGGGCGAAGGCCAGGGCCGCGGCAACAGCGGCGTCTTTCTGATGGGCCGGTACGAGGTGCAGATCCTGGACTCGTGGCACAACCCCACCTATTTCAACGGCCAGGCCGGTGCCGTCTACGGGCAATCGCCGCCTCTGGTCAACGCCTCGCGGCCGCCCGGTCAGTGGCAATCGTTCGACATCTTCTTCCGTGCGCCCCGACGCGACGCTGCAGGGCGCGTGATTCAGCCGGCCACGATCACCGTCCTGCACAACGGGGTTTTGGTACAGGACCATTTCCTCATTCGCGGCAGCACCTACCTGGACCCGCCCCGGTATGAGCCCCACCCGGACAAGGCACCGTTGGTCCTGCAGGATCACGGGAATCCGGTTCGGTTCCGGAACATCTGGATCCGCGAACTCTGAGGTGCGGATCGGCTGGCCGCCCGACGGGGACGAGGCGGACTTCAGTCGGATGGGGGAGAGGACGTTGCCGGGGCCGGGTTCACCCCGCTGCCCGGCTGCTTCGCAGCGCCTGGAGCGATCGTGCGATCCTCGGACGGACGCACGAGTCGCCGGGCCAGCTCGATCAACGGCAGATCGGCCAGGAGGTCACCAAATCTGAGGCGTGGCATGCCGCTCTGCTGCTGGCCGAGCAGCTCGCCCGGACCGCGCAACTTGAGGTCGGCTTCGGCAAGGGCGAAACCGTCCTGGGTCTCCACCAGCACGCGCAGCCGTTGCCGGGCCTCCGGATGGCGCGCGTCGGAGATGAGAAAACAGTGCGCCGGCAGATCGCTCCGGCCGATGCGCCCGCGCAATTGGTGGAGTTGCGCCAGGCCGAAAGTCTCGGCGTTCAGGATCACCATGACCGTGGCCTTCGGCACGTCCACGCCCACCTCGATCACGGTGGTGCTGACCAGTGCCGCGATGGTCCCGCTTCGGAAGGCCTCCATGACCCGGTCTTTCTCGCGCTCGGGGAGTCGTCCGTGCATCAACCCCACACGATGCGGATGGAGCGCCCTGCACACCGCGTCGTACTCCTGCTGGACGGCCCGGACCGCACCGGCGTCGGTCTCCTCCACGCGCGGGCAAATCACGTAGGCCTGGTGACCGGCGTCCAGCTCGGATCGGACGAAACGCCAGACCTCGGGCAGGCGGGCCGAGGTGTGCAGCACGGTGCGGACCGGTTTCCGTCCCGGCGGCAGTTCGTCCAGCACCGACACGTCCAGGTCTCCGTACAGGGTCAGACCCAGCGTGCGCGGGATGGGTGTGGCGGTCATGACCAGCAGGTGTGGATACCGTCCCTTGCGCACGAGGGTCTCGCGCTGGGCCACACCGAACCGGTGTTGCTCGTCAATGATGACCAGCCCGAGCCGCGGGATCTGTACCTGCTCGCTCAGCAGGGCGTGTGTGCCGACGTACAAGCCCACACCTTCCGGCACCGCGCGCCGGCAAAGAGGCAGTTGCCCGGGGTCGGCCCCGCACCTGCCGTCCGTGGGCCCGGTCTTTCGGTTGCCGGTGTACAGCCAGACGGGCACCCCCAAGGGTTCGAACCATCGCCGAAAAAGGTTGTGGTGCTGTTCGGCCAGGATTTCCGTGGGGGCCATCAAGGCCACCGAGTACCCGCTCTCGAGGCTCATCAGCGCGGCGCAGGCGGCCACCACCGTTTTGCCGCTGCCCACGTCACCCTGCAGCAACCGCCGCATCGGCCAGCGGCCGCCCAGATCGGCCCGGATCTGGCGCAGCACCCGCGTTTGCGCACCGGTGAGGGAAAAGCCCAGCCGGGCCAGAAACGGGCGGATCAAACGATTGCGATCGCCGGCACAGGGCAGGGCGGTGGCCAGCTCCTGGAACCGCCGGCGTCTTTCCCACAACGACCGTTGCAGCTCCAGAAACTCCTCCAGCGCCAGCCGTTGTCGGGCCAGCCCGGTCTGTTCGAGTGTGTCGGGAAAGTGCAGCCAGCGCAGCGCCTGCGCATGACCGGGGAGGGTGTCGAACGGCGGCGGCAGGGGCGGCAGCACGGGCACGTCCGGAATCTGATCGCCCCAGCGGTTGAGCACGCGCCAGATCAGAGACCGCAACCACCGTTGCGAGAGCCCTTCGGTCAGCGGGTAGATGGGCGTCAGGCGATCGAGATGCACGAACGATTCCTCTTCCCCCTCCACGATTTCCGTTTCGGGATGATCCATCGCCGGCGGCCGGAGCTGGCGCACCTTGCCGTAGACCACGATTTCGTCGCCGGGATGAAAATGGCCGTCCCAATAGGGCTGGTTCCACCACCGGCAATGGAGCCGGCCTGTGCCGTCGTCCACGATGACTTCGTAGAGACAGCGGCTGCGGCGGCGAAATGTTTTCAATCCGGCGGCCATCACACGGCCGCGGACCAGAGCGGGTTGGCCGGCCTGCAAGGAGGCCACGTGCGCAAAGCAGCGCCGGTCTTCGTACCGTCGGGGCCGGTGCAGGAGCAGGTCTGCGACCGTCTCGATCCCCAGCCGGGCCAGCAACCGGGCGCGTTCCTCTCCGACGCCGTGGAGCCGGGTGACCGGCCACGACAGCGGGGAATCGTTCATCGCGCGCTGTGGATCCATCCCCTCGCACCTTACGGACGGGTGGCGCGCGGCTCAACGGCAAACCCTTCCGCCGCGGCCGGAACGGCCCTGCGGTTTCCTGCGGTCGGGAGCCGGGACCTGCGTCCCTTGCCGGTTGCGCATCGGTGGCGTATTGTCGCGCAGTGAAGCGTCTTCGGTTTGCGTGCCGTTTCAGGGAGGTAACGGTCGCCCTGGGACTGCTCCTCTGGGTCCCGTGGTGTCTGGCCAAACCGGTCTGGCTCCGCAACGAGGTCTTCGACCCGGCCACGAACCCGGCACCCTCAATCTCGGCCGCCGCGGTGGGGTCGGGTGCCCCGACATCAGGTCGCGCCCTTTACCTCCTGCAGTTGCGGGACACGCCCCGGTCGGAAGAACGGCATGCCCTGGAACAGCTCGGTGCCAAGATCCTGCGTTATGTTCCCGAGGACACCTACGTGATCCGCTGCGACCCTGCCACAGCCGGGCGCTTGGAAAAGGTGCCGTTCGTTGCTTGGTTGGGGCCGTACCAGCCCCGCTACAAGCTTCATGCGCCGTTGCGATCCTCACAGCGACCGGCCGAGGTGGATGTATCGGTCCTCCTTGCTCCGGATGCGGATCCCGTGGAGATCGCGGCCGTGCGATTGCGCCTGCGCCAGGCGGGTGACCCGGCAGTGTTGCACAGCGGCGTCGTGTTGCGCGGGCGCCTTTCGGCTGCGGAACTGGAGGCGTTGGCCCGATCCGATGCGGTGTTGTGGGTCGAACCCGCTCCGCGCATGCGATTGTACGACGAGGTCTCCTCCAAGATCGTCGCCGGCGACGGGGGCCCCAACCGGCTGCTGGCCCAACAACTCGGCTGGGACGGCCGGGGCGTCACCGTGGCCGTGGCCGACAGCGGCCTGCAATGGGGTGACGCCACCTCGATGCATCCCGATCTGTTGGGACGGACCACCGCCTTCTTTTACTACGGCGATCTCACGGATGCGTCCGACGAGCACGGCCACGGCACCCATGTCACGGGCATCATCGCAGGCGACGGCGCGGCCGGAGAGACCGACGAAAACGGCAACCTTTACGGCCTCGGCGTGGCTCCGGGCGTTTCCATCGTCACCCAGCGGATTTTCGACGGCCTGGGCAACTACCAGCCGCCACCCAGTTTCGAACGACTGACCCGCGATGCCGTCCGCGCCGGAGCCGACATCGGATCGAACAGTTGGGGCGACGACACCGGCGGGCGGTATGACATCAGCGCGATGGAATTCGATGAGCTGGTGCGCGATGCCGACGCCCTGCGGCTCGGGGACCAGCCCTACATTCTGGAGTTCTCCGCTGGAAACGCCGGCCCCGGCGCGCGCACCATCGGCAGCCCCGCCGTCGCCAAGAACGTGATCGCCACCGGCGCGACCCAGAACGATCGGTTCGACCTGTTCATCTACGACAGCGGGGCCGAGGCCATGGCCGATTTCTCCAGCCGCGGCCCCTGCGAGGACGGCCGCATCAAACCCGATCTCGTGGCGCCCGGCACCTGGATCGCCTCCCTCCGGAGCGAGGCCGCCCCGGAGGACAATGCCTGGCTGCCCATCTCGCGGCTCTACAGTTACATGGGCGGCACCAGTCAGGCCGGCCCGCATGTCTCCGGCGCCGCAGCCCTGTTCGTCCAGTTCTACCGGCACCACTTCACCAACGCCACGCCGTCTCCGGCCCTCGTCAAGGCCGCCCTCATCAACACCGCCGTGGACCTGGACGACACCATGGGCACTGCACCCATCCCGAACTTCGACGAGGGTTGGGGCCGTGTGAACGTCGTGCCGCTCCTGTCCGGCGAACGACAGTTCCGGTATTTCGACCAGACCGTTCCTCTGGCCACCGGACAGACCTGGGAGACCGTCGTGGCCGTCGAGGGCAGCGAACCTCTGCGCATCACCCTCGCTTACACCGATGTGCCGGGCGCGCCTTTCGTCCTGCCGGCCCTGGTCAACGATCTCGACCTGGAAGTGGTGGATCCCGCGGGCCGTACGTATCTCGGCAATGTCTTTCAGGGCGGCCGTTCGGTGCCGAATGCGGGCACACCCGACCGCCGGAACAACGTCGAATGCGTGTATCTCGATGCACCTGAGCCGGGACCCTACCGGGTGCGCGTGCGCGCCCATCGCGTGCCCGAAGACGCCCGGCGGGACACGCCGGAAGTGGACCAGGACTTTGCACTGGTGGTTTCGGGTCGGTTCCTGCCACCGGGGACGGGTGCGCTGAGTCTGGACCGCACCGCTTACACGGCTCCCGGAGAGATTCACGTCCGGCTCTTCGACACGGACCTCGCCGGTCAACCCTCGGCCACGGTGCAGGTCACCAGCACCAGCGAGCCGGCCGGCGAAACCCTGTCGCTGACCGCAGTGGATGACCGGGGCTCGTTCACCGGATCCATCGCCACCGTCACAGGGCCGGCCCTGGCAGATGGCCGGTTGCAAATCGCTCACGAGGACCTCATCACCATCCGGTACACCGACCTGTCCGCCGGACAAATCCGCGTCGCGACAGCGCGGGCGGACCTGTTGCCGCCGCTCATCACGGCGGTTGGAACCCGCGTGGATTACGGCGTGGTCACCGTGAGCTGGACGACGGACGAGCCGGTCACCGCCCGGGTCCGTTACGGCACCAACGCCGCCCTCGAACGCGTGGCCTTCTCTGAGGAGTGGACCACCACCCCTTCCGTCACGCTGGGTTCACTCGAGCCGGGTCTGACCTGGTTCTTCCGGGCGGAAGCCACCGACGAGGCAGGCAACGTGACCGTGGACGACCGGGGCGGGGCCCTCTACCAGGTGGTGGTCCCGCCCACGCCGCCGGTGTTGTTGGTGGACGGATACGACGACCCGTTTTTCGGTGCGCCGCCGCTGAGCGGGTATACCGACGCCCTGGACCTGGCCGGCGTGCCCTACGAGATCTGGGACGTTGCCACGGATGGTGACCCGCCACTGGACGCCCTGATCTCTCACCGGGCCGTCATCTGGCGCGTGGGCGAGTTCACCGGCTGGACGCCGGAGCAGGGCCTCTTGATCAGCAACTACCTCGCCGCCGGAGGAGCATTGTTCGTCTCGTCCATGGACCTCCTGACCCGAAACGTCGAAACCTTCGGCGAAGGCTTCAACCGGGACGTCCTGCACGTGGAAAGTTTCGACGAGGACGCCACCGTGCCCTACCTCGTGGGACTCGGCGATCCGGTGGGCGAAGGCCTGGACGTGGAACTCGATTACTCCCTGTACGAAGAGCTCTGGTTCGGCTTCATCAGTGACATCTCGGACACCTTCACCCCGGCGGCCGACGCCGTGCCCGTGCTCGGCGACGGCTTCGGCGGCATCGCCGGCCTGCGTTGGCCGCGTCAGCCCGGGCCCGGGGATGGCCGGCTGGTCTTCCTCTCCTTCCCACTCGACGCGGTGCCGTTGAACGACGGCACCAACGACCGTGCGCATCTCATCCGCAACGTGCTGCGATTTCTGGCCCCGGGCGCCGAAGGCCTGATCACCCTCGGCCTCGACCGTACGGCCTACACGCTGCCCAGCCTGGTGCGGATCGAGCTCGGCGACGCCAATCTCCGTGCCTCGGGCGCCGTCACCCTCCATGCCGAGACCACCTCCAACCCGACCGGCACCGCTGTCCCACTCACCGAGACTTCCGTGCCCGGTCTCTTCGCGGGAGAACTGCGATTGGTGGGCGCCTCGGATCCGACCGGGCCCGGGGTCCTGCAAGCCGCCGACGGCGACACCCTCCGGATCCGCTACGCGCCGGGAGGCGGCACCGCGGAGATTGTCGCCACCGCAACCGTGGATACCCGGCCGCCCGCCTTGAGCGACCTGACGCACCAGCCCGATTACGTGGAGGCCACCATCTCCTGGGTAACGGATGAACCCGCGGATGCCCTGGTCCAGTTCGGCGAGTCCCCTCTGTTGGGACGCACAGCCTACGACGCCACACCCTCCACCGCGCACGCCGTGACCGTCTCGGGGCTCCGACCTGACACGCTGTATTATTACCGCGTCGTCAGCCGGGATGCCGCGGGCAACATGGGCGTGGATGACAACGCGGGCCGCCTGTACACGTTCCGCACACTCGAGCCGCTGCAGCCGCCCTTCTTCGACAATATGGACGAGCCTACCCACGGCTGGACCGTCTACAACAGCGAGGACACCCCGCGCGGCTGGGAACGCGGCATCCCCAACAACGGCCACGAAACGGCGGCACACTCCCCGCCCTGGGCCTGGGGCACCAGCCTCCAGGGCGGCAGCTACGATTACATGGAGACGTTCCTGATCAGCCCCTCCATCTACCTGGGCGGCGGCAACACCGCAGAACTGCGCTTCTGGCACAGCTACGACTTCATCCCGCGCGACGAGCTCGACATCTGGGAGGTCGGCACCGTCTACATCATCACCAACGGCGTGGGCACACCCGTCACCGTGGCGCAGTTCGGCTTCGACGCCGAAAACTGGAACGAGGTCGAAGTGGACCTCACGCCCTTCATCGGCAACATGATCAACGTCGTCTTCGCCTATCAGATGATCTCCCTGGCGTTCGACGCTTATCCGCGCCCCGGTTGGTTGATCGACGATGTGAGCATCACCGTCACCCAGGTCGAGCCCGGCACCCTGGTCATCACCAACAACCTCATGCAGGCCGAATGCCTGTTGTCCGGTCCCATCCACCGCCGCGTGCGGGGGGCTTTCGAGGTCATCAGCAACGCGCCGCCGGGGACATACGTGGTCGAATACGCCGAAATCCCCTGGTACAACGCGCCCCCACCCCGGACCAACACACTGGCTTCAGGTCAGACCCTCGTCTTCCAAGGCCATTACGACGCTGCCGACACCAATGCCAACGGCCTCCCCGATGCCTACGAAACGGCCTACTTCGGTGGGACCGATCCGAACCGCGGCGGCGACACGGACACCGACGGCGATGGCATGAGCGACCTGGCCGAATTCATCGCCGGAACGAACCCCACCAATGCCGCCCATGCGCTCGCTGTCACGGCCGAACTGCTTTCCGCTGCCGAAACCCTGCGACTCAACTGCCCCGCGGCACCGGGACACGGTTACCGGCTCTGGACCCGTACCCTCGACACCGATTGGGAACCGGCAAGCGATTGGGTCCGTGCCACCGGTTACACCGTCCGCTTCAACGTGCCCTTGGCTCCCGCGGGGCAGGTCCGTCTCTATCGCGTCGAGGCACGGCCTTGAAACCAGCCCGCCGCGGGTCGGGCTTGCGGGGCTGGCATGCTTCCGCGGACGGGGCGGAGTCGTACGGCAACTCTCGAACAGAATCCTCGTTTGTCACCTCGCCCCGGCAGCGGCGCAGCCCAACCGACCCGTGCGGGGCCGGCCACCGAAGCGCGACCGGCGAGCCCCCTCTGCGGGCACGACCGCACCGAGCCTGCCCTTGCGACCTCTCCGGGCCAAGCAGGGTCCCCGTGCAAAGCCGGGTCCTCCCGGATCCGCACGGACGTGGCCCGGCGGCCGATGCGCAAAACCGGCTCCGGCTGACGATCCGCGCCGCGGGAGGAACCGTGGCGACGCTGCGCGCGCCCGCTGGTGGCGGGCCATGATGCGGAACGGTCAGTTCCGGGAGCGGCCGCCGGTCAACAGCGGAAGGAGATAGAACAGGAAATAGAGCAGCGAGCTGATGAACGCCGCCACGTAGGTCCAGGCTGCCGCACGCAGCACCTTTTGCACGGCTTCGGCCTCCTGGTCGGTGACCATGCCCATGCGCGTCAGCAGTGCATGGGCGCGGCGCGAGGCGTCAAATTCGACGGGGAGGGTGATCAGATTGAAGGCCATGATGATGCCCCAACCCACCGCCATCAGTGTGAAGCCCAACATGGGCTCCATCAGGTGGGTCCCCATGAACAACAAGGGCATGAACGTGACAATCTGATTGGCAAAGGTCGCAGCACCCACCGCGGCCATGCGCCACTGCAAGGGCCGGTAGGCCTGCGCGTGCTGCAGTGCGTGGCCGGCTTCGTGAGCAGCCACACCCAGGGCCGCAGGCGACCGGCCGAAGAAATTCTCATGACACAGCACCAGACGCCGGTGGATGGGATCGTAGTGATCGCCCAGGAAACCGTCGTGGGCCACGATCTCCACGTTACGGATACCGGCCCGTTCGAGGATGGCCGCAGCCGCTTCCGCCCCGGTCATCCCCGAGCGCACGGTGTAACGACTGTAACGGTGATAGGTGGACTTCACCTTCGCCGTCGCCCAAAGGGACAGCGCCATCGTCAGCAAAAAGATCAGGAACAACAGTGTCATGGCTTCAACTTTGCTTCCGAAATGGTCTCGTTTTCCTTCACGGTTGCGTCGGGGGCACGGTGGCATCCCGGGGCATCGGTCCCCCGGGCTTTCCGCCGCCCATACCGACTGCTCCTGCCGTGTCAGGCGCCCTGAATCATATTCACCTGCCGGCTTTCTGCAACCGGAACCGACCCGGCCGGGCCGCAGGCGAATGGGGGTGACGGGCGCCGGGTCCATGGGTATGTTGGACCGACGACAGGACCGTGCCATGATCACGACCGTGGAGCCGTCCAAGACCGACACGACCACCAGAGCCGCCTCGGAGGTGGTGGCTGCGGTGCGTGGTTTGACCAAGGTGTTTCGGGATTTTTGGGGACGCCCCAAGGCCCGCGCCGTGGACCATGTCGACTTTGAAGTTTACCGTGGCGAGGTCTTCGGCCTGCTGGGACCCAACGGATCGGGCAAGTCCACCACGGTCAAACTCCTGTTGGGCCTGTTGTACCCCACGCGTGGCCAGATCCAGGTCTTCGGCCGTTCGCCACGGCACGTGCTCACCAAACGGAAGATCGGTTACCTGCCGGAGGAATCCTACCTGTACCGGTACCTGAGCGCCCGCGAGACACTTGATTTCTTCGGCCGGTTGTTTGCCCTGCCCGCACGGGTCCGCAAACAGCGGGCGGAAGAACTGTTGGAAATGGTCGGTCTCAGCCAGGTGGGTTCCCGCCCCGTGGGCGAATTCTCCAAGGGCATGCAGCGCCGCATCGGCCTGGCCCAGGCTCTCATCAACGATCCCGAGCTCCTCATCCTGGACGAACCGACATCAGGTCTGGACCCCATCGGGTGCCGGGAAATGAAGGACCTGATCCTCGCCCTCGCACGCCGCGGCAAGACCGTCATCCTCAGCAGCCATTTGCTGGCGGATGTGGAAGACGTTTGCGACCGGGTGCTGATCCTCTATGGCGGCCGGGTCCAGGCAGTGGGCCCCCTGCGCGAGCTCCTGCGCAAACCGGATCGGCTTCGCATCACCACGCCGGTCCTTTCCCGGCCCACGCTCGAACGCGTGCTGGCCGTCATTCGGGAAGAGGTCGGTGACGCCGACATCCGCGTGGACAATCCGACCCAGAACCTGGAGAGCTTTTTCCTCGAAGTGGTGGAACGCGCCCGGAAGGCCGCCACGGAAACCAGCGGCGCCACCGTCGGCACGCGCGTGGCGCCCTACCTCCGGGGCGAAACCGAACCGGCCGCCCGACCGGAACGCCTTCTCGAGAAACTCACCCTGCCCGGCCAACCCGCCCCGCCGCCGGCGCCTGTGCAACCTGCCGAGCCTGCCATTGACGAAACCAAATTGCAGCAACTGGCCGAACCCGGCCCGGAAATCGCCCAGCCGCCTCCTGCACCCTCGCCACCCCCCGAACAGGAGGCCTTGGAGAAGGCCGATCAAAAACTCGCGGACCTGTTGAGCCGGGGCAAAAAACCATGACCAGAGGGCAGAAGGCGATGCTCACACGCAGGTACACCTGCACACGGAGTTTGCCCCCACGGCCCACTCTGACCGGCCGTGCCCGGGGCGGGCCGCTGAAGATCTTCGAGGGCAGGTCATGAAACCGATCTGGGCCATCGCCACGCTCACTTGGAAGGCGGCCTTCCGCTACCGCTTGTTCTGGGTGATCTGTCTATTGCTGCTGGCATCTGTGGTCGGCCTGCCGTTGATCCTCAAACACGACGGCACCGCACGTGGTTTTACCCAGATTCTCTTGACCTACACCCTCAGCGCCATCTCCGGTCTTCTGGGCCTCTGCACGCTCTGGCTGGGCTGTGGGACGCTGGCCCGCGACATCGAGGAATGTCAGATGCAGTTGGTCGCCGTCAAACCGGTGCCTCGCTGGAAAATCTGGCTGGGGAAATGGCTGGGGTTGGCCACGTTGGCCGGCGCGATGCTCCTGCTGGCCGGCGCCAGCGTCTACGCGCTCCTGTTGTACCGCGCCAACCAACTGCCGGCCGACCAACGCGAGACGCTGTTCAAGGAGGTGCTCGTGGCCCGGGGATCGGCCAGGCCGCCCGATTTCCATGAAGAGATCCAGGCCGAAACCGACCGGCGCCTGCGGGAGCGTCTGGCCCAACAGCCCGAGTTGAAGGCCGACCTGGCCGAGGTGCGCCGCCAGATCGAGGAGCAGGTCAAGGCGGAGTACCAGATCGTGCCGCCGGGATACATCAAGGTGTGGCAGGTGGACCTCGGCCTGCAGCGGCGGTTCATCGCGGGCCGGCCCATGCACCTGCGCATCAAATTCAACGCGGCGGCCACCTCCGAGTCCGGCACTTTCACCGGCCTCTGGCAGGTGGGTGTGCCGGAAACGCCCAAGGTCTGGCGCAGCGAACCCATGAGCCTGGCCCCGGACACCTACCACGAGTTCGAAATCCCGCCCGACCTGTGGGATGCCAGTGGCATCCTGACCATCGCGTTCCTGAATGCCAACGACACGACCCTCTTGTTCGCGCTCGAGGACGGCATCGAGGTCCTTTACTGGCAGGGTGGGTTCCTCCTCAACTACCTCCGCGGGTTGGGCATCATCTACTGTTGGATCCTCCTGCTGGCCACCCTGGGATTGAGCACCGCCAGTTTCCTTTCCTTTCCCGTGGCCGCCTTCGTCTCCCTGGCCGCGCTCACGCTGGTCTTCGGCAGCGGCACCATCCGGACGGTCGTAACGGAAGGAACCCTCCTGGGATGGGACCCGGAGGCGGAAGCCTTTTCGCAAACCTGGATCGACAAGATCGGCGTGCCGGTTTTCAAAGGCATCTGGTGGGTCATCCAGCTGGCCAAGGGATTCTCTCCCATCGATGCCCTGAGCACCGGCCGGAGCGTGCCCTGGACCGAGCTGGCCCGGGCCGTGGCCCAGATCGTGATCCTCCTGGGCGGTGCCCTCGCAACCGGCGGAATCTGGGCCTTTCACCGGCGCGAGCTGGCCACCGCGACACCGTTGCAATGAGACCCTGCCTGGATCAGCACATGGTCGAGTGCGGTCCGCCCCGGCTTTCCGGGGGCGACGGCGCGCGTTCCCTTTTTAGATTCCGGTCGTCTCCGCGGGTTCCATGAAGGAGATCGAGTTCCCATCCCGGTGGAAAAAGATCGCGCTGGTCCTGACGGCGGCGATCCTGTGGACCGGCGTGGCCCGGGTGGAACGTTCGCTGAACCTCGACCGCGACCGGCTCGGTCTGACGCGAGTGGAACCCCTGGAAAACGCGCCGCCGCTGCTGGCCTTCACCACCGTGGCCCTCGGCGGCTTCCGCGGCCTCATCTCCAACCTGCTCTGGGTCCGCATGATGGAATTGCAGGAACAGGACAAGTTCTTCGAAATGCGGCAACTGGCCGACTGGATCACCAAGCTGGAACCCCATTTCGTCCAGGTCTGGGCCGTCCAGGCCTGGAACATGGCCTACAACATCTCCGTCAAATTCAAGGAGACCGAGTTCGGCGTCTACCCGGATCGTTGGCGCTGGGTCAAAGCCGGGATCGAACTCCTGCGCGACGAGGCCCTCAAATACAACCCTTACGAACCGCTGCTGTATCGCGAGCTGGCCTGGATCTTCCAACACAAACTGGGTCATTTCCTTGACGACGCCAACATCTATTACAAACAGCAGTGGGCCAATGAAATGACCCGGATCTTCGGCATGGGACGCCCCAACTGGGACACCCTGCTCCATCCGCAAACCGAGGAAGACAAGGAACGCGTCCGGCTCCTGACCGATGTTTACAAGATGGACCCCGAATACGTCAAAAAGGTGGATGACGAATACGGTCCTCTGGAATGGCGGCTTCCCGAAGCCCACGCCATCTACTGGGCGGCCAAAGGGCTCGAAATGGCCGCGAAAAACCCGCGTCGTGTCAACACCAACGACCTCATCCGCCTGCGCCGCGTCATCTTCCAATCCATGCTCATGAGTTTCCGCCGCGGCCGGTTGATCCCGGACCATGTCAATCGCAGGTTCCAGTTCGGGCCCAACCTGGACATCATACCCAAGGTCAACTACGCCTACGAAGAGGCCATGGAGGAAGACCCGGCAAACCGGGAGAACATCAGGATCGCCCACCGCAACTTTCTCCGGGACGCCGTTTACTTCCTCTACACCGCCGGCCGCCAAACCGAGGCCCGGAAATGGTTCGATTACCTGGCGGAAAAATACCCCGACAAACCGCTCATCGAGGGCCGGGCCGACACCTTGCCAGCCCGGATGACGGTGGATCAATATGCCGTGGCCCGGGTGACCGAGGACATTGGCGAAACCGATCCCCTCCGAATCCGCGCTCATTTGGAGGGCATGCTGGCCCACGCATATGCACGGCTGATCCTGGACCTCGACGACGAAGCACTGGCTTATCAACGGCTGGCGCGGCTCGTCTACGACACGTACATGGAGAAAATCAAAGGCTCCGAAATGAGGGTGGGCCTGCCGCCCTTCCGCGAAATCGCTGCTGATGTCCTGCAACAATTGCTCAACCCCGAACAAAGCCCGCTCACGGCCGAGGAACGCGCCATCCTGCGTACCAAGCTCAACCTGCCGGCCGAAATGCCCGGCCCGGCTCCCGGAACCAACGCACCCCCCGTCTCAGCCGGCACCAACGCCCCGGTTTCGAGCGCGACCAACGCGCCTGTCCGTCCCTGATCAGCGCCGCCGCCCACGGGAGCAATCCTCGTCGGACAGGGCACGGCCGGGGAACGGGCGGACCGCCACCACTGCACGTCTCCAAACCGGACCACGGAAGGCACGGGTGGCGTACGTTTCAAAGGCAACCTCGCACACATCTGCGGTGATCCCGGGCCTGCAGACCTTCATCGGCCAACCGGTCGATCGTGGTGGGCCAGTCCCCACGGTCTTGGGCCACGCCGCAACTTGCCCCAAAGCCCGGCCGGAGGCATATAGCGGGGCATGGACTGCCCGGTCGACCGGGCTCCCACGCCGACCAACCCGAGCTCCGGCCTCTTCGGCACCATCCATCGGATCGGCAGTGCCGCGGTTCGGGCTTTTCTTGCAGTCACGCTGCGGTACCCTGCGCACCCATGCAGGGTCTGGGCCGATCGCTTCAACTGCACCGAATGCTGAGCCACGCCACGATCGTGCTGGCGCTGCAGGGGTCTTCCAGGGACGAAATCCTCCGCGAACTGGCGGCGCACGTGCCGGATCTGGAAAGCCGTCCCGACCTTTTGGAGGAGCTGGTCCGGGCCCTGCGTGAACGCGAAGAACTGCATAGCACCGGGATCGGCGACGGCGTCGCCCTGCCGCATGCGCGGCAGCCGCTGCCGCATCTGTTGAACAAGCCCGCGCTCGTATTCGGTCGCCACCCCACCGGCGTGGCATTCCGCGCCGTGGATGGGCGTCCGGTCCGACTTTTCTTTCTGCTGCTGGCACCCGATCTGACCCTCCACCTCGCCATGCTGGCGCGCATCAGCCGGTTGTTGCGGCAGGTCGCCCTGCGCGAGGCCCTCCTCGCAGCCGCCACCGCCGAAGCTGTGATCAAGTTGCTGCGGGAAGCCGAGGCCCGGCTGGACCAAGCCCGCGAGAGCCTCCAAGACTCGTGAGCGATACGCCCCGGGGGAGCACCAGCTTGGATTTGTGTTCCCGCGCCGGAAGGTTCCCACAGAGAGGATTTCGTGAAGCGTCTCGCCGATGCGGCCAGCCGACGATTGAGCCCAGGCGTCGCCAACACCTGCCTGATTGGATTCATGCCGGCCCGCCGGCCAACGGTGTGGTGATCCCCACCGCTGTCCCGTTCCACCCGAAGCTAAGGACCTATCCCCAAACCGTTTTCGTAAGTCGCTTCCAAGCGTGGCAGGAGTGGGTGAAGTGAAGATGAGGCGGCCCACACGAAGTGCCGGAGGGCATCGCAGGGAAGGGAAAGCGACTTGTCATGGCTGTGAACGCCCCACCCGGACAAAGCGTCCCCGCCGGCCGGCGGCCGAAACAGCACAGTGCATCAACAGGATGGCAAGAAGAGCCCTTTTGCCGGCTAGGCCCGGGACTTGCCCGACCGGCAAGAACGCGCAGGCCATCTGCAAATACCCCTCAAACGCCCGGCTCGACTTCTCCCACCTGACGCACAGCCGCCGAAAATGCAGCAGCCGGGCCACCGTACGCTCCACCACCCACCGCCGACGATACCGCCGCAGCGACCGGCCGTCCTGCGTGCGATTCTCCGGCCGGCGACTGCTCCGGTGCGGCGCCATCAGCTCCATGCCTCGCGCCGCAAACGCCCGGTCCAGTGCATCGCTCTCCCAGGCCTTCTCGCCCACCACCCGCTCCGGAGCCTCCTTCGTCAGCATGAAATCGAACCACCCCTGTGCCAGAGTCGACTCATGCGGCCGGGCCGAACAGCTCTGCACCGCAATCGGCAATCCCCGGGCGTCCACGGCAATGAGGATCTTCACCCCCTTGCCCACCTTCGTGCGCCCGATCCCGTCGCCTCCACCACGTGCCGGACAGAACGCCGCATCCGGAAAGCATTCATACAGCCGATACTCTCCGCGCTCCTCCACCAGTTGCCCGGCCTCCTGCAACAGCCGTTCGAATACACTCTCCCGCCCCCAGCGCTGGAAGGCTTGGTGGACGGCACTCTTGGAGCCGAATCGCCGGGGCAGGTCTTTCCATTTGGCTCCGTTGTCCAGCAACCAGAAGATCCCGGCCAGAGCCTTGCGCTTGTCGGTTCGAGGGCGGCCGCCCCTGGGGTTCCCGCGAGCATCGGCAATACGTGCGCAAACCAATCCAACAATCCATCTGTACGGTTCAGCACGACTGTAAAACGACCAACTCACGAACGCCCGTCAATGGTTTTGGGATGGGCTCCAAGTGGCACGTGGTAGTGCGGTTGCGTGAACCGATTCCTGGTGTGCGGGCCGTCGGGGTGGAGCGCCACGTGGGATTTGGGTGATTCGCAGTTTCGGATCATGCGCCAACCAAGGCCATGCTGCGGACGGGGCTGCGCGCCACCGCTGATGCCGAGGGTGAGTCAGCAGCGCGCAGCTCGTGAACGTTCGTCATGGTGGCATGCCGGACGAAAAGATGTAGGAGGGCTGGTGCGCCGCGCGCAGCATTCTTCCGCAGCTTGCGTTTGCTGGCTCGTCGGATGTCGTCGATTTCGGCTGCGTGTACGGGACATTGACCATTGTGGCCGCCAGACCCATGTCCTGCATCGTCCTCGCGCCGGACATGGAGCCGGAGATGATTCGAGCCACCGCGGGCCAAGGCGAGGCTGCTGGCCGGGACTGGAGGGAAGCCGTGAGGCCGAAGCAGGAACCGAAGGGGGCGCGCGGTGTGGATCAGACCGCCCGAATCCGGCCTGGGGATCGACTCGTGGGACCTCGACGGCCCATGATGGAGGCGCGGCTTGGGGGTTGGATGGATGTCGGTAGGAGTGGCAGCGTGCTTTTTTCAATGCGCAAACGGTCCGCGGCCGGCTCCGGCATGTTGGGTCACCCATTGCGGCAGGCGATCGGGCGGATCCGGCCGCCATGGATAAGGGGGAACAAAAACCGGATCCGTGCCGGGCACGAGCCGTACTTTGGGGTCGGAAGCCGCCCACGTGGTGTTCACCTCGACGTTTCCTGCGGCAAAAAGTTTGCCGGGCTCGCCGGTGGTGAGGAAGAGCTCCCATGGGTTGCGCACGCGTTCGAACCAGTTGAATTCGACGCGGACCTCGGCGAAGAGTCGCGAGCGGATGCAATAGTTGTTGCCCGGTGCGCGGTAGTAGTTGTTGAAGACGTGGACGCGACCGAACCGGACGGAGGGCATGCGTTCGAGGCAGCCTTCGTCCCACCAGTTGTGGTGGTAGGTCACGTGGAGGCGGCCGCGACAGGCGGTGTCGCGGTCGCTGGAGGCGAGGAGGCTGGCCAGGCGATGTCGGTTGCGGAGGTTTTGATAACCGAACCGGCACCAAGAAATGGTGACCTCGTCGGTGCCATGGGTGAGGTCCACGAGGCCGTCGCCGCAGTCCATTATTGTGCAGTGGTCCACCCAGACGCGGCGGGCGCCGTAGAGGCTGATGCCGTCCTCGGGCGCATTGCGGATGATGAGGTTGCGGAGGATGACGTTGGTGGCGTGGCGCAGCATCAGGGTCCCGTTTTCCAATACCGCGCCGGTGTCCGTGCCCAACAGGGTCTTGTTTGACCCCACGCGCACGGTCCGGCCGCCCAGATTGAGCCTGCCTCCGATGCGCAGGACCCGGGGAGCATCCGAGCCGGCCAGAGCGACCAGGTCATCGACATCCCGCACCACGACCGGGTCCGCGTTTCCGCCGCCCGAGGTCGGTGATCCGACGTGGGCAAACCCCACCGGATCGAAATTCGGTCCCTCGGCAGCGGCGGCTGTGGTGGCATCCCCACGGGCAAGAAGAACGGAGAAGACGAGGGCCCGGACGGCTCGGGAGCCAATCGCACGGCCGGGGATCCGGGGAAGTGAAACGGTTCGGCACGGACCGGGCGGGATTCGACGACTCGACCGCGGGGACCCGGAGCCAGCATGCCCGGACCTGCTTCGATCGGCGGTTTCGTTCATCGGCTTGGGGTCCGCGGGCTGATCAGATGGAAATGCTTGCGGGCGCGCCACGGGGCGGCGCGCTCATGTGCCGGGCGGTGTCGGGCCCTACGAACCATGCCGTGTGCCTCCGGCGCGGGGTACTTTGTGCTTCCCGACCTGTTCCGGAAACGATCCGGTGAGGGTTCGCCCCGGCGGAGGCGGGTCTCTCTCATGGCGGCGCGGTCAGTCAAGGATCTTCAGACTGTACGTGGGCGAAATTGCGTTGTCGGGTTGCGGCCCGCCGATGGCGTTGTAGAGGAAATCGAACCGGAAGCGGTAATGGACCAGGTTCGTTCCGGGCGGAACAGGGATCTGGCCCTCCCAGCGGTTTTTGACCATCGGAACGGGCCGCAGGGGAAAGGCCTGATCGTTGACGATGACCTTGGGATCGATGCTGTCCCAGCGCAAGGACTGTTGGCGGCTGCGGAAGGCGACCTCGACCGGATAAAGGTTGTTCGGGCTCCGCGGCATTTGCCGGGGGGTGAGGTTGGTGAACGTGGCTGTGCAACCGCTCAACAACCAGGGCACGAGCAACAGCGCCAAAGCCTTCTTCATGTCGCCGGAGCCTGACATGTCCCGCGGAAGATTGGCAAGGGGATTTGCACCGCCCGGGCGGGCCATCCAAAAGCAGGTGCTCGATGGAAGCCGCCCGGCGGGGGTGAGGCCCGGCAGGGACGGCGTCTGTGGGTCAGTGCACCTCCCACTCGTAGAGACCGGCACTGAATCCCGGGCGGAGGCGGACTTCCAGCCGGAGCGCATCGGTTTGGACCGGTTCGAACCGGACGCGAACGGGGTCGGCCTTGCGCACCGCATACTCGTCCAGGGCATGAACAGGCTGCCACTGTCCGTTGGCGTCCCGGTGGAGCACGCGCCATGACACGGGCAGGCGGCATTCGCCGGTGCCCGTGTCGTCGAACCAGGAAACGGTGACGGCCTTGCATTCCACCGGGGATGGGAACTCGTACTGCAACCATTCCCAACCGCCCTTGTGCGGCCAGAAATCGAACTGCCGGGCCTGTCCGTCAGGGTAATCGCCCGGGTAGAGCTGGTCGCGAATCGGTTCGGGCGACATGCCGCCGCGTGCGAAGGAGACGGTCAGGCGCGCGCGGGTGGCGAGAGTGGGCCGGGGGGCCGGCCGGGCGCGATCGGGTGTTTGGGCCACCCAGACGGTCATGGGACTGAGGCCGCGGTTGGCCCATGTGGCGTAGGGGATGGCGGTCAGCCGGGTGGGCCGGGTCGTACGGTTGCCGGATTCGGTCCGGATGGCCCGTTGCGCCTCCTCGATTTCCAGCACGGTCACGCCGCCCAGCAGCTCGGGGCGGTGCCAGGGCCGGATCCTGGCGGTGCGCGGCAGGACGATGTCGAAGACGTACCCTTCGTTGTCCACGCCCTCGAACGCGTACACGGTGGGGCCGCGTTCCAGTGCAACCTGCGCGCGCGTGGCGGCGATGCGTGGATTGCCGAGGACGCGTCGCACCGGCATGGGCAGGTGGAGGCGGACTTCGTCGCCGGCTGTCCAATCGCGTGTGACGACTGCATAGCCGTGGTCCAGCTCGGGGGAAATCTTGCGGCCATTGACCTCGACCGACCAGTCGGCCGGGGTGGGGTCCTCGTAATGATAGAGGTCCGAGGGGACCGGCCGGCCCCGCACCCAGCCGGGGATGCGCAGGCGCAGGGTGAAACGGGTGGTGCGGGCGGGATGGAGACGCAGGCGGATCTCGCCGTTCCACGGGTAGTCGGTGGTTTGTTCCACGCGCACGGGTGTGCCGGCCACGGAGGCCCGGCCCGCTGAAGAACCGTAGAGGTTGACGAACAGGGTGTCGTCTTGGACTGCGTACACGTATCCGCCGAGGGAGGCGAGCAGCCGGAAGATGTTCGGCGGGCAACATGCGCAGCCGAACCATGGAGAGCGCCCGTAGGATCCGTCCGCCTCGAGCGGGTTGGGATAGAAAAACCGGTCGCCGGACAGGCTCACGCCACTGAGGGCACCGTTGTAGAGGGTGCGTTCGAAGGCGTCCATGTACCGGCCGTCACCGGTCATGAGGAACATGCGGTGGCTCCAGAACAGGAAGGCAACGGCGGCGCAGGTTTCGTTGTAGCAGCGGTGCGGCAGTTCGTACGCTTCGCCGTATGCCTCGCCGGAGGCCCGCGCGCCGCAGCCACCGGTCAAATGCCACTTGGTTCCCACCACGTCGTCCCACAGCTGCACGACGGCGTTCCAGTAAGACCTGTCCCCGGCCAATGCGGCCACGTCGGTCATCCCGCTGTAAAGGTAGTTGGCGCGCACGGCGTGTCCGACGGCCTCGGTTTGTTTGACCACCGGCAGGTGATCCTGACTGTAGGGGTTGCCGCTTTGACCGCGGCAGTCGAGGAAGAAGCGGGCCAGGGTCAACCAGCGCCGGTCGCCCGTGATCCGGTAGAGTTTTGCCAGGGCCATTTCGATGACCGGGTGCCCCGGCGCGATGCGCGGTTCGCCGTCGCCGAAATCGCGCCCCAGCAACTCGGCGCTTTTGATGCAGACCTCCAGCAGGGAACGCGAGCCGGTGGCCTGATAATGGGCCACGCCGGCTTCGTACAGGTGGCCGAGGTTGTAGAGCTCATGACTGAGTTCGGGGGATTTGACCCAGCGTTCCCGTCCGATCCAGGGATGGGCCGGCTCATCCGGGTGCATCGTGCGCCAGGTGTAGAGGTAACCATCCGGTTCCTGGGCCGCCGCGATGCGCCGGATCATGGCTTCCAAGCGTTCGGCCAGGGCCGGGTCGGGCTCCAGCGCGAGGCAGTAGGAGGCGCCCTCGATGGCCTTGTACACGTCCGAGTCATCGAACGGATACTCGGTGGGCGGTTTGACCTGGTAATGGGTTTCGCCGGCGGCGCGCCGGCGCATGACTTCCGCCGCCAAGTCGAAGTTGCGCAGTCGCCCGGAGGTTTCCAACTGGTGCAAGGCAAAGGGCAGCGTCACGGCTCGATTGGTGGTCTGACGGATGGCCAGGTAGCCGCTGGTGAACCGGACCTCGGTGAAGGGGACGGGCTGCACAGGGTAGTCTGCTGCCAGAGGTCCGGCGGTCAGCAGGAGGCCGACGAGGACTGTTGATGGACGACGCATCAACGGGCAACGTGACGGGCCGATGCCCGCGGTGTCAACTTCCAACGCCCGATTCGGAGCCGCGCCAAGGCGGTCTGCTCCGGCATTCCGATACCGACGCAGGGAAGGTGCGAATGAACGGTCCGGAGGCACGAGCAAGGGGCGCCGGGGGCGGCCCTGCCGGCGGTGAGGGACCCCTTGCACAAAACGAGGACGCGTGTTTTAATAGTGCCGCACGGGTGCGCATGTGGCGGAATTGGCAGACGCGCTACTTTGAGGTGGTAGTGGAGCAATCCGTGCAGGTTCGAATCCTGCCATGCGCACCATAAAATTTTTTCGAGGCTTTCC
The DNA here is from genome assembly GCF_049537155.1 of Limisphaera sp. 4302-co. NCBI lineage: Bacteria > Pseudomonadati > Verrucomicrobiota > Verrucomicrobiia > Limisphaerales > Limisphaeraceae > Limisphaera > Limisphaera sp. 4302-co. The sequence goes on along the minus strand of NZ_JBMVQZ010000003.1, from coordinate 208,332 downwards.
CGCGGCGGGAAGGGTGATTCCGCCGCGGGATTTCGTTTTTCGGAAGGTGCGCCGCCCCTTTTTCGGCAGCCTGCGGAAGTCCAAGTGCCCCGTGCCGGGTGCGTGGCTCCGCAGCGGGTTCAACCAGTGGCGGGCATCGCATGTGCCCGAGACACTGTCGCGCGGGAAGATCCCATATGAATTCGCAGCCGGCTGGCGACGGCGTCCTCGATCCCCGGGCCGGTGAACCGTGGGGGGAACGGTCGTGCCGTGCGCGGGCCGGGGATGGATGCAGGTCCCGGTGTGTCGCCGGGCCCGGATTTGTGCGCCTGAGGCGCCGGGTTGTCCCGCCGCTTCAGGTATCAACCACCGGCCACGATCCGTACGATTTCCAGGCGATCGCCCGGCTGCACCAGCCGCACGGAGAACTGGGAGGGCGGAACCGCCTCGCCGTTGTGTTCGACCACGACGCTCTTCGGCGGCAGTCCCTGTGCGCGAAGGAACTCCTCGAGCGTGCAGGGCAGGTGCGCCTCGACGGTTTTGCCGTTGGCAACCACGGTTTGCATGGGCCTTACTACCTATGCCTTGGGAAACGCCCGCCGGCAAGGGAACGAGGTGGCGGGTGCCGGCCGGGCGGGGCACCTTGTTGCAAAGGGATGCCTCACAGACAGGGAGCCCGCATTCAGCCTGTGGCAGGCGGTTCGGGAGCGGCCCCGCCGGAGATCCATCGCCGGGCCTTTTCCGCCACGGCGTCGTGAGGAGTGGGCTCGTACTCGTAGTCGTCCGGTTCGACGTAGTCCTTGCGCATGGGATGGTCCTGGAACTCGTCCCACATCAGGATCCGACGCAGATCCGGGTGGCCGTCGAAGATCACACCGAACAGGTCGTACACCTCGCGTTCCTGGAATTCGCAGCTGCGCCAGACGGGGGTGAGCGAGGGGAGGTGGACCTGGTCGGCCCGGTTGCCGGTGCGCATGCGCAAGACCAGGGGACCGTGGCGCAGTGCGACGGAATAGAGGTGATAGACCACCTCGAGGTATCCGGGACGGACGCGCTTCTGTGTTTCCTCCACTTCCTTTTCCCGGCCATCGGCCAGCACCCGGGTCCGGACCTTTTCCTCGACTTCGGTGTCAAGCCAGTCCACGCCGGTCACGTTGGAGCAGTAATCGAAACGAAGCTGCGGATCGTCCCGCAGGAAGCGCGCCACGGCGAGGGCGTGTTCCGCGTCCACCAGAAGCGAATGCTGTCCCGACGGGGACGGGTTGTGGATGATGTCCACCTGTGCACCGGGGACGGCTTGAAGGATGCGCTCGCGAATGGATTCCAGGGATTCCATGGCCTCAAACCGGGCGCTGGATGACGGGCGGATGCCAGATCTCGGGGTTTTTGGGAGGGACCAGGTCGTGGGGGCCGTACTCGGGAACCGGATACTCTCCGGGTTGGTCCGGCCGGAGATGGCGGGGCCGGTTCGGGCCGGTGAGGGATTCCTCCGCGATACGTTGCTGAAGCGTCATCAGTGCGTGGATGAGCGCCTCCGGTCGCGGCGGGCAACCGGGGATGTGGACGTCCACCGGGATGTAGCGGTCAATCCCCTTCAGGACGTTGTAACCCTGTTTGAAGGGGCCGCCGGAGATGGCGCATGCGCCCATGGCGATCACGTATTTGGGTTCGGCCATTTGGTTGTAGAGGCGCACGACCTGGGGGGCCATTTTCTTGGTGACGGTCCCGGCCACGATCATGAGATCGGCCTGCCGGGGTGAGGGCCGGAACACCTCCGCCCCGAACCGTGCCAGGTCGTAGCGTGCCATCGAAGCGGCGATCATCTCGATGGCGCAACACGCGAGGCCGAAGCCCAACGGCCACAGAGAATTGCTCCGACCCCAGTTGTACAGCTCCTCCAGGGTCGTCACGAAGATCCCGTGCCGTTGCAATTCACTGCGCAGTCCTGCGTCCATGGTCACCCAACCTAAACCCCAATCCGAACCCGCTCAACTGTCGCCCAGTGCCCGGGCCATCGGTTTCCGTTGCCGGCTCATGCCCACCGCAGCACCCCCTTGCTCCAGGCCCAAAGGAGTCCTTCGACGAGCAGTGCCAGGAACAGCATCATGGCCAGGACGCCCCCGGCGGTCAGCCCGCCAAAGGCCACGGCAAACGGCAGCAGGAAGACGATTTCGACGTCAAAAACGAGGAAGACAATGGCGTAGATGTAGTAGGAACTGCGAAACGGCTTCCAAGCGTCTCCGCGCGATTCCAGGCCGCACTCGTAGATGCTGTTCTTTACCGGGCCCGGCTTCGGAGGGGCGAAGCGGCGTGCCCAGAGCCGGGCCAGCGCCAGCGGTACCAGAGCAAAGAGCACGGCCACGATCAAAAACGCCGCGAGCACTGCGTAGGTTGTCGAACTTTCATCCATGGACGGCAACAGCCCTCAAGACCGGCGCAAATTACGCTAAGTGGCCGTTGCAGCCAGTGTCAAGCCCGGCGGGCCGGCGGCCGTGAAAGTGTCGGGGCACCTTTGCATGCCCCGGAGGGTGCCGGGTCCGCGCCGGATTGTCAGGGCCCAATCGCGGTTGCGAGGCCCCGTGCGCCTTTGGTAGGAAGGTGTCATGAGCAGGGGGCGAGGCCGCGATTCAAGTGTGTGGCTCCGGGGGGCGTTGCTCGGTTTGATTGTCATCGTTCCTGGCGCTCGTCCCGACCCGATCACCGGCACGGCTGTCAGCAGCCCGAACTGGGAGATTCTGGTCACCGACTTCGGCTACGCCGATTTCGCCCTGGACCGGCGCCCTGGATTCGTGGGGCGGGAATACCTTTCCGGTGAGTGGGCCACGGCGGTGGGCTACGTCACGCCGGATGGGCCTGCGGGTCCGCGGTGGCTGCAGCCGCTCTGGCTTTATCCGGACTGGACGTCGAACTCCGATTTTGGGGTGGAGCAGCCGGTGGAACCGCCGGGGCGCAACACCCCCACCAATCAGTGGGGGTTTCCGGTCCTTCGGTCGGTGGTGACCAATGCTCACCTGCGCGTTGTGCTGACCTACGAGATGATTGACACGGGCATGGGCATCGCGGCCGGCATCGTGCCGCGGACACAATCCCGGCCGCCGGGTTTTCTGCGGACGGATCGATACGTGTTCCGGCAGACCTGTTCGGTCACCAACCGGAGCGCCTCCCTCCTGCGTCAGGTCCGCCTGTTTCAATTCGTCCACGGCTTGGAGAGCCGCTGTGCGGCATTTGACGACCGCGACTACGGCGGGCCCTTGGGAGAGTTTCACTACGATCTGACGCTGCAGGGCCGGTCGATGGCGCGCGACAGCCGGACCGGTGAAACCGTCTGGCTGCACGATGTGCTGACGCTTCACGTGGATCATCCGCCGGCAGCGTGGGAGTGCGGATACTTTGGCAGGTGGAATGTGGACAGCCACATCACGGGCAAGCCGCCGGTGGGGGTGCATTGGAGTGTCGAGACCAATGGGCTGAGCGGGCTGGATTGGTTCATGCCTCCGGAGGGACGGTACGTGAGCGGAGCGCTGGCTCTGGACCTGGGTGACCTGGCGCCGGGTGAGGGGGTGTCCCGGACGTTCCTGCTTTCCGTGGCCACCTGGAAGGTTCAGCTGCTGCCCGTGCGGGTTCTGGCGGTGCGGTGGGAAAGCCCGGGGAACCTGGTTCTGGCGGTTGCTTCCACCAATGCCGCGGCGGGCCGACTGGGCTTGGCCACCACCCCGGTGCTGGGATTGAACGGAGCGTCCGGCTGGCGTCCGGTCTGGCGCACCGCCTGCGAGACCGATCCCGGCGCGCCCGATTGTTATCATTTTGTCCTCCCGGTCGAGCCTGCCCAAGGGGCGGCCTTTTACCGGGTGGAAACCTGGTTGCCACCCTGAGACAGATGGTCATCCGGCCCGTGCATCTGTCTGCGCATCCGGGTGCCGAAGGTGCGCGAATGCCTCATGCCCTGTACACGGCTGGCTGGTGCTGGGCCGGCACGGGGCCGGACGGCGCCGGGCACGGTCTCACCCCTTGGATCGGACGTCCGGGGCGGCGGACTCAACGTCCCGGCTGCGGCGCACGCTGGTAGACGCGTACGTAGTCAATCTCGAACCGGCAGGGGAAGATGGAATCGTCCACGCCCTGTTGACCGCCCCAGGCACCGCCGATGGCAAGGTTCAGGATGAGATATTGTGGTGCGTCGAAGGGCCAGGAATCCGCGCCGGTTCCATCGTTCTCCAGGGTGAAGAACTTCCGATCGTCCACGAAGAAATCAAGGCGTTCGGGAGTCCATTCCAGGGCGTAGGTGTGGAAGTTGGTTTCGGCGTCCGGGACACGCAGGCGGGCGCCCCGACCGTTGCCGCGGACGTGATTGTAGCCCCGGGTGTGAACGTTGGCGTGGACGATGCCGGGCTCGTGACCCACATACTCCAGGATGTCAATTTCGCCGCAGGCGGGCCAGCCGACCTCGGTGATGTTGGTGCCGAGCATCCAGACGGCCGGCCAGGTCCCGCGGCCGCCGGGCACACGCGCACGGATCTCGAATCGCCCGTACGTCCAGGAGGCGCGATCCCGTGTGGTGAGACTGGCGGAGGTGTACTCGGCGAACTGGCGGCTCTGCTGCCAGCGTTCCGGCGGTGCGTCCGGCCGGTGGCGCCGGTTGGGGAACCGTTCCTTGTGTGCTTCGATGATGAGCAGACCGTTTTCGACCCGGGCGTTGTTGGTGCGCGCCACGGTGTAGTACTGGAGTTCGCGGTTGCGGACGAAACCTTCCTCGTAATTCCAGCGGGTGGGGTCCGGCAGGCCGGGGCGATCGAATTCGTCCGCCCAAACGAGTTTCCAATCCGACCCCGGTGCAGCCATCGCCAGGGTGCCCGCACAGACGAGGCAGCATGCGATGAGTTGGTTTCGGACGCGCATGCGGGTATGGAAGCCGGAAGCGTTCCCCGAGTAAAGTGTTACCAGTGGAGGACCCGCGGGCCGGCGGGCCACCCCGAGGCGGTTCAGGACCCGCCGGTCATCCGGACGGGCCGGATGGCGCCGTCGGAGTCGTACTCCACCTTGTCCACGCAAATCCAGCGCCGGCCTCGGTAGGGTCCGTTTCCGCTTTGTCCCTCCCAGCGATGGTAAAAGATCAGCCAGGAACCGGTGCCGGGCATTTGAACGAAGGAATGATGTCCGGGGCCCTTCCGGGTGGCGTCGCTGGCAAGGATGACTCCTCGATAGGTCCAGGGACCGACGGGGCCGGGGGCGGTGGCGTAGTGGACGGAGTAGGATGCATCGCGGTAGTTGCCGTGGCTGTAGGAGAGGTAGTACAGCCCCTGGCGCAGGTGCATGAAGGCGCCCTCGGTGAAGTGCGGCGGGGTTTCCACCGGCACCTCTCGCGCGATCCGGGTGGGATCCTCGGCCAGTTCGAACACGCGCAGTTTGGATCCGGCACTGCCGCCTGCGTAGAGATAGAGTTTCCCGGAAACGGGGTCGGCAAAGACCATGGGATCAATGGCCTCGAAATCCGGTCCTCCCACCAACAAGGGGCGACCGCTGTCGCGGAACGGACCCTGCGGCCGGTCTCCCACGGCCACGCCGATGCGCGAGGGTGTGGGGTTCTGCGGGCCCACCGAATAGTAGAAGTACCAGCGATGCCGGTGAAACAGGGTCGAAGGGGCCCACGCGTAGTGTTGCGGGGCGCCGTCCTCGCGGACCCACGGCACCTCTTCCAAGCTCAGGACCGGGCCGTGCCGTTCCCAGTGGTGCAGGTTGGTGGAGGAAAAGGCGAAGAACCGGTCGGGCCGTCCGTCGCCGCGTGTGGGGTAGAGCCAGAAGGTGCCCTGGTGGATGAGGACGTGGGGATCCGCGCCCGGCAGGATGGGGTTGACTGGCAGCTCCGGCATGGCAGGCCGCGGGTTTGTTGCCGGACCTGGGTCCGGACCGGGCTGCTGGCGGGCAATGGAACCCGGATTTGTCAGGACGGCTTGCGAAACGATCGCGCCAGCCCATCCGAGCAGCGCGACACCGGCGGTCAACGCGAGGGTCGGGACCTTGGACCACTGTCTGTTCACGCTTTTGCAAGTTAAAAGGTGGAACTGGGGAGCGCGAATTCTTCCTGCTTCGGCCTGGGTGAGGTGTCATCGGGCAGGGTGGCGGTTGGTTCGAGGGGGGTGTCGTTGTCATGCGGCCGGTTGTCACGCAGGTGTCACAAATCCGGCACACGGTTGTCAGCGGCGCCCGGCAAGATGGCGCCCGGCATGAGAGGCAAAGGATGGTTGGTGTGCGCGGCCTGGTTGGTGGCCGCCCGGGCCGGCTCGGCTGCGCAGGACGCGGCGCCCGCGGAGGCGGGTGCCGTGTTGGAGCAGTGGGTCCGGACCCGACAGACGATTTCGAAGGTGCGATCCGACTGGCAGGCCGAGCGTGAGATGTTGGAGCAGACGCGGCTCATGCTGGAGGGCGAGCTGAAGTCGCTGGAGACGGAGTTGTCGCAGGTTCAGACGCAGAGCACGGCCGTGGCGCGGGAGCGCGCCGAGGCGGACGCACGCAAGGAAGAGTTCGAACAAGCGCTGAACCTGTTGGCTTCCCGGTTGCCGCGCCTGGAGCAACGGATGCGAAAACTGGCGCCCCTGTTTCCGGAGCCTTTGAACAGGACGGTGCAACCGCTGCTGGACCGTCTGGCTCAGGAGGCGGGCCTGAGCCAGACGAGGCGTCTTCAGGCGCTGGTCACGCTGCTGAACGAGGTCGAGAAGTTCCACACTGCGGTTACGTTGCATCCCGAGTTGCGGACGGGGCCGGGGGGCAAGCCCGTGCGTGTCACGGTCCTTTATCTCGGTCTGGGTCAGGCGTGGTATGTGGACGAGAACGGCCGTGTGGCCGGTCGCGGTGTGCCGGTGGAAGGAGGGTGGCGCTGGGTGGAAGACCCGGCGTTGGCGTCCCGCATTCGTGAGGCTGTCGAGGTGTACGAGGGCAAACGACCGGCGCGGTTTGTGAATCTGCCGGTGGAGATCCGATGAATCACGAGGCGTCAACTCGGAGGAGACGGTTGGGTTTGGGGCTGTCGCTCGCCCTCTTGTGCACTGGGTGGGTGCGGGCGGGCGAGGGTGTGCCTTTGGAAGCCGGGGCGCGCGCCGACCTGCAAGCCGCGTTGCAGGAACTGTCCCGGACGCGCGCGCAGATCGAGGAGGAACGGCTCCCGCTGGTCCGGCGGTTGCGCGAACTGGAGGAGGCGGTGAAGGCGCGCCGCGAGGAATGGGATCGGGCCCGGCGCGCTGCGGACAATGCGCTGGTGGAACTGAACGTTTTGAAGGCTGAGGTGAGGGCGCGGAGCAACGAAGTGGCTGCCGTGGAGGGGCTCCTTCACAACTACTTCGAGGCCTTTGCGGGCCGGTTGCACGCGGCGGAGGCACCGAGATACGAGGCGGCGCTTCGCGAATTCCAGCGTGCGCGGTCGGAGGACGTGGTGGAACCGGCCCGGCGGTTGGAGCGCGAACTGGCCCTGATCGAGGTCGGGCTCGAACGGCTGGAACGGTTGGTGGGGGGCGACCTTTGGGCGGGCCGTGCTCTGGCTGCCGGCGGGGAGCTGGTGGAGGGACGGTACGTGTCGCTGGGTCCCTTGGTCTGGTTCGCCGCCGCCGGCGGCCAGGGCCCGGCCGGAGTGACGCAGGTGCGACTGAACTCACCGGCACCCGAGGTTGCCGAGATGGGCGGGGCCGCGTCGGCCGGCATCCAGGAGGTGGCCGACAGGGGGCACGGCGAAGTGCCGGTGGATCCCACCCGGGGCAACGCGCTCAAGATTGCCGCGACAAAGGACCCGTTGTGGGTGCACATCCGGAAGGGCGGTCCGGTGATGGTGCCGATTCTGCTGCTGGGTCTGGGTGCGCTGGCGGTTTTCGTGGTCAAATGGATTCAGTTGAGCCGGGTGCCAATGGCCACGCCCGAGGAGGTGCAGGCGGTGCTGGGGGCGTTGTCGGAGGGGAACACCGAACGGGCGCAACGGGCCGCACGCCAGATCCAGGGGCCGGTGGGGCGGATCCTGGAGGCGGCACTGTTGCACTGGCGGGAGCCGAAGGAGGCCGTCGAGGAGGTGTTGTACGAGAGGATGCTCGCCCTGCGGCCGCGTTGGGAACGGGGGTTGCCGTTTCTGGCCCTGGCGGCCGCGGCGGCGCCTCTTCTGGGTTTGTTGGGCACCGTGACGGGCATGATCAACACCTTCAATGTGATCACGGTGTTCGGCACGGGTGATCCCAAAACACTGGCCGGCGGTATCTCCGAGGCGCTGATCACCACGGAGTTCGGCCTGATCGTGGCCATACCGTCACTGCTGCTGCACGCGCTGCTTTCCAGGCGGTTGAAGGGTTTGCTGGGACAGTTGGAGCAGATCAGTCTGGCGTTTTTGAACGGCCTGCCGGAGCCCGGAACCCCGGCACGCGTTCGGGAAGGAGTGGAACCATGATCGAGAGCATCCTGCAGACGTGGGTGAAGGGTGGCTGGGTGATGCTGCCGTTGGCTGCGGTGTCCCTGCTCATGTTCGCCACGGGTTTGCGTCTGATCCAGCGAATGCGGCGGTGGCCGGATCGCTGGGGCACCGAGGCGGACTGGCAAAAGTGGGTTGCGGACCCGGACCAGGCCGCGCCAGCGGCGCGAGTGCTGCTGAAGTCGGCCGGCGCGGAGGAGGAGAATGAGACCGTCGTACGCCGGCGTTTTGCCGCTGTCGTCCAGTTGTATGGTCCGGCCGAGGAACGCCGGCTTGCGCTGTTGAGCACACTGGTGGCGGCGGGGCCGTTGGTGGGATTGTTGGGGACGGTCACGGGGATGTTGGTGACGTTCCGGGCCCTTGCGGAGGGCGGCGGTGGCCGGATCACCGAGGCGATGGCCGCCGGGATTTCGCAGGCGTTGTTCCCGCCGGAGGTGGGGCTGTGCATCGCGCTGCCCGGCATGATGATGGTGTACTGGGCCAGGCGCCGTCGTCATGAGTTCCAGGCGTTTCTTGCGTGGTTGGAAAGCCTGGTGGTGCAACAGGCGCGGGCCCGCCGGAAGAAAGGCGCCCGTGTGAACGACTTGCCGGTCTCTGTCAAAGCATGAGACATCGCCGCACCCTGGTGGAGGCGGATGAACTGACCGAGATCAACGTCTCGCCGTTGATCGACATGGTGTTCATCCTGCTGATTTTCTTCATCGTGACGACGGTTTTCGTGGAGGAGACCGGCACGGAGGTGGACAAGCCCCAGGCCATCAGCGCCCAGACCCTGGAGAAACAATGCATCATGATCGCCATCACCGCGCAGGGACAGGTGATCCATGGCGGGCAGGAGATCGGCGTGGGCGGTGTCCGCCCCCTGGTGAGCCGGTTGTGTCAGGAGGAACCCCTGCCGGTGGTTCTGCAGGTGGACCGGAACGCGCCAGCCGGCCTGTTGGTGCGGGTGATTGACGAGGCCAAGCTGGGCAGGGCCAAGAGCGTGAGTATCGCGACGGATCCGGCCGGATCCTGAGCACGCGCGAGCGATGGCTCGGAGGCACGTTGGCATGACACGAGGCGGGACCGGCCGGGGAGAGTGGATCCGGATCTGGATCGGTGCCGCGCTTCTGACGCTGGCGGTGTTTCTGGTTCTTCCGTTCACGCAGATGGCTTCCAGCCGCGTCCAGCGGTTGAGGCTTCTGACCGCGGTTCAAACCGTGAACCTTGAAACCCCGCCGCCGCAGGCGGAGGAGCCGCCGCCACCGCCGCCTCCGCAGGACCCTGCCGAGCCGCCGCCGCCATCGTTGGCGGAGGCCAATCCCACGTTGAACCTGAGCGTGGACCTGGACGTGGCGACCGGCGCCGGAGGTGCCTGGAGTGGCGTGGCCGTGCCTCTGCTGGATCCTGCAGCAGCCATTTCCGACGGCGGGGCTTTTGCCATGGGCGAGGTGGAAAAGCCGCCGGAACTGGTTTCTGCCGTACCGCCAGCTTATCCGGCCTCGCTCCGTCGTGCCGGAGTGGAAGGACGCGTGGTGCTGGTGTTCGTGGTGGACGAGCAGGGACAGGTGCAGGACCCGCGCGTCGAACAGTCCACCCGGCCCGAATTCGAGGCGCCGGCCCTGGAGGCTGTTCGGAAATGGCGGTTTCGACCCGCTCAAAAGGACGGCCGGCCGGTTCGCACTTACCTGAGGCAACCGATCCGCTTTTCGATTCCCCGATGAAAACGCGTCATTCCTGGCTGAGAACGTGGATGGCGGCCCAAAGCCGCCGCAGAAACCTGGCAACCGGCGGAGCACGACCCTGCCGGCGACGCTGGTGGGTTCTGGGTGCGAGCCTGGTGCTGTGCTGCGGGCTGACCGTTTCCGCGGCCACCAGCGGTCAGACGGGCCGCGAGAAGGCCGGACGTGGGAACGGAACGGCTGAAACCGGGCAACCGTCCGGCAGCACCAGCCTTTTCGCTCCGGTCGAGGGTTCGAACCCTCTGGCAGCGTTGTGGAACCGGCCGGATTTTCAGCAACGGCTGCTCGGGTCGTACGGCTTTCAGTCTGCGGTGGAGCCTCGCCTGCGCGAAGAGGAGCAACGGATCTGGCGCGAGCAGGTGGTGCCGGCGCTGCGAGAGGGCCCGACCCGCGCCGTGGAGGTGTTGAAACCGCTGGCCCGGCCGGAGAACTCGGCCGTGTTCGATTTTGCGCTGGGCACGGCCCTTTTCCAGTCGGGTGACCTGTCCCAGGCACGGGTCTGGTTGGAGTCGGCGGTGGCGAAGCATCCGGATTATCTCCGTGCGTGGAAAAACCTGGGCTATGTGGCGGTGCGGTTGGGTGATGCGGAAGGCGCGGTGCGCGCGCTCAGCCGGGCATTGGAACTGGGCGGCGCGGATGCTGCAACGCTCGGACTGCTGGGATTTGCCCATCTTCAGGCGGGCCGGCCGGTCGCCGCAGCGGCGGCCACGGAGCAGGCGTTGATCTTCAGGCCGGACGATCTGCCGCTGCAACTTCAACTGTTGCAGGCATGGGCCGCCAGCGGCCGGTACGAGCCGGCCCTCAAGCTGGTGGAAGAACTTTTGAACCGGGATCCGGACCGGGCGGCCCTCTGGACGTGGAAGGCCAAACTGCATCTGCTCCGCAATGAACGAACCGAGGCTGCGGTCGCCTACGAAGCGGTGCGGCGTCTGGGGGCGGCGCGGGCCGAGGACCTTTTTACTCTGGCCGATTTGTACGTGTTGTTGGAGACGCCCGACACCGCCCTGCCGGTTTATCAAGAGGCCCTCGAAAAGGAGCCCGACGCAGGTTGGCAGCGGGTCTTGCGCGCCGTGGAAGTGATGCTGGCCCAGGGGCAGACGGAAATGGGTGAAAAGTATCTGACCGCCCTGGGAGGAGAGGACGGGGCGGCCGTCCCGGTGGAGCATCGGTACACGTGGACGCGGCTCAAGGCCCGGGCGGCCATGTCCCGGGCCTCCTGGGACGAGGCACTGCAACTTTTGGAGGCCCTGTTGACGAGAGATCCGATGGATGGTCAGGCCCTGATCTGGGCCGCGGAGTGTTATGCGCAGAAGGGAGATCGCGAGCGGGCCGAGTTTCGGTACCAGGCGGCCGCCCAGATCGAGTCGTCCGCGGCGGATGCGCTCGTGAAACATGCACAACTGCTGGTGCGGTATCAGGAGTACCGGCGGGCCGCGGAGCTGTTGCAGCGGGCCCAGCGGTTGCGACCGCGCGAGACCGTGCAGCGTTACCTGGACGAGGTCTTGAAACTGGCGGCGCAACGGCCGGCTGCATCTTGAACGGCGAAGGTTGCGGCCAGATGAAGGAGGAGATCCGCTTGATGGGCCAGATGAAGCAAGGCCTCTCGGTGGAAGGGGGTGTGCGGATGCCCGGTCGGTCGCGGGGCGGCCCGTCTTTCGTGGGCGCCCGTCGGGTTTTCACGAGGTTGTGTGCCTGGTTGGTGTGGTGGGGAATGGCAGCCTGCCTGGTTCCGATCCTCGCGCAGGACGCCGGTTCCCAAGGAACGATCGAGGGTCGCGTCATCTCGGCGTGGGACGCAGGGCCGCTGGCTGGGGTCACCGTCTCGGTCCGGGGGACCACGCTTGCCACAGTGACGGATGCGGAGGGGCGGTTCCGATTGGTGTCGGTGCCGCCCGGCCGGCATGTGATTGTGCTCAGCCGTCCGGGTTATGTCCGCACGGTGGTGACGGACGTGCTGGTGGCCGGGGGGCAGGTCTCGCGTCTGGAGGCAAACCTCCGGCCGGAGTTTTACGAACGCGAGGAGTACGTGGTGACGGCGCCCGAGATGAACGAGCAGACGGCACAGTTGCTGGAGACGCGCCGGCAGTCGGCCGCGCTGTTGGACAGCGTGGGTGCCGAGCAGTTCGGGCGCCTGGCTGCGAGCGATGCGGCGGACATTTTGGAGCGGGTGCCCGGCGTGACCGTGGCCGACGGGAAGCATCCGGTGGTGCGCGGCCTGAACGAGCGGTACGTGGGTGTGTTGTTGAACGGCGCGGAAATGCCGTCGCCGGATCCCTACAAGAGATCCGCCTCGCTGGACATGTTCCCGGCGGGGTTGATCGAGTCGGTCACGGTGGCCAAGAGTTTCACGCCCGATTTGCCCGGCAACTTCGCCGGGGGAGGCGTCTTGTTGAAGACACGCAGCTTCCCGGAGGATTTCCTGTTCCGCAGTTCCGCCGGCATTGAATGCAACACGCGGACCACTTTTCGGGACGATTTCCCGACGGCCTCGGGCGGGTCGTGGGACTGGTTGGGCATGGACGACGGCTCGCGTGCCCTGCCGGCGGAGCTGGATCGGCCGGGACTGACGGTGCCGCGGCCGGTGTCGAACAGCGGTCTGCCGTCCAACCCGGCGTATGCGAGTCGCATCGCCGATGCCGAGGAACTCAACCGGCTGACGCGACTGATGGGCAGTCCGGAATTCGCCCCCACGCCCGGCCGGGCGCCTCCCCATCATTCGTTTTCCCTGACCTCCGGTGACACGGTGCCTTTTGGGAACCAGGCATGGGGATGGTTCGGAGGCCTGACCTATCAGAGGAAGTTCACCCTTTTGGAGGGGGTCAACAACCGGTACGGCCCCGGGCTGCAGCAGACGATCGTCCCACGCAAACTCTTCCACGATGTCCAGGGAATCGAGGAGGTGAGCTGGGCGGCGGTGGCCAGCCTGGCGTGGCGCCCCCTGCCGGAGCAGGAACTGACGTTCACCTTTTACCACAATCAGAACGCCGATTTCGTGGCCCGCACGCAGCGCGGGACCATCACGGACGATCCGGACCTGACGTTTGTGCTTCACCGGTTGCACTGGACGGAACGCAGCCTGCGATCGTTCCAGCTCAACGGCGCGCACAAGCTGGCCAGCCTCGGTGACCTGCAACTGGACTGGTTGGCTGCCTTGTCGGCGACCCGGCAGGAGGAGCCGGACGCCCGGTTTTTCCACTACCGCACCGACGGCACGTTTTTCGAACCCGATCATCAGTCCCTGCCCACTCCCTCGAAGCCGACGCGTTACTTTCGCGATCTGGAGGAGGACAACCGCAATGTCAAAGGCGATCTGACGCTGCCCTGGATGGATGGCCGCGGTGGCGAATGGCGGCTGAAATGGGGCGGGGCCTGGTCCGGCAGCCAACGGACCTTCGAGGATCGTGAGATCTTCTACGAGGGACAGTTCGGTCGCTCGGCCGCGTTTCCCTTCCTGGGCGATGCGAATGCCTTCCTGCCGCCGGGAAGCCTGGGATACACGGCCGTCACGAACGCGGACGGTCGCGTGCGCTATACCTGGAACCGCTACATCGGCACGCGCGAAAGCCGGTACGAGGCTGAACAGACCATTCCGGCCGCCTACGTGATGGCGGAGGTGCCGCTGGGTTCACGCCTGCGCCTCACCGCCGGTGTGCGTTTCGAGCAGACGGAACTGCAGGCCCATTCGGTGAGCTACGTGGCCAACGAAACGACCGGCCTGCCGGAGAACCGAGCCGTGCTGCACGGGCAGGACTGGCTGCCGGCCGTGGGTTTGACATGGCAAATCCGGACCCATCAGCAGGTCCGCCTCCACTACGCACACACGATCGCACGACCCACGTTTCGCGAACTGGCCGCCTATCGCAGCTACGATCCTGTGACCGACGAAATTCTTGAGGGCAACCCGCGGCTGGGCATGACCGACGTCAGGAATTACGACCTGCGCTGGGAATGGTTTCCGGCGCCGGGTGAGGTGGTCTCGGTCAGCGCGTTCTACAAGGACCTGGCGGGGGCGATCGAGCGCCAGTATGTGAACATCGGCGGCGAGATCGTTTCGTTCGTGAACCGGCCGTCGGCGGAGGTTTACGGTGTGGAGCTGGAGCTCCGGCGGGGGCTGGGCTTTCTCCATGCGGAGCTGCAAAACGTCTCTTTCGGATTGAACGCCGCCTGGATCGCCTCCAGCGTCGAGCTGAGCTCCGAGGAGGTCCTGAACCGGACCCAGTTCATCGGGGACGACTCCGACACACGGCCGCTGTACGATCAGTCGCCCTATGTCGTGAATGTGGATCTGAGTTGGGAGCTGCCACGCTCCGGCACGACGCTCACGATGGCCTTCAACATCGCCGGCCCCCGTATTGTCATCGCCGGACTGGCCACCCCGGACGTGTACGAGAACCCGGCGCCGTCCCTGGACTTCATTTGGGATCAACGATTGGGGCGGCACTGGAAGTTGCGGGCGACGGCCAAAAACCTTCTGGATCCGGCCATCGAACGTACGTACGGCGAGGGTTCGGCCGCTGTGTACAACCGGTACCACCGCGGACGGTTGTTCGGGCTGAGCCTTTCCTGCGAGTGGTAAGCGCCTTCGTTTTTGTCACCGAGTCTTCACGCGATCGCCGCGGCTTTGTGATCCCGCCGGGTCATGGTTGGGGTGGAGAAGAAACAAAGAGGATCAAGCTCATGCAAGGGACTCGAAAGACCATGAAAGGCAATCGCGTCAGTACGACCTGGGGAACCCTCGTGGTTCTGGGACTCGGTCTGGGCCTTGGCGCCCGGGCGGAGGATGTCACCGTTTCCGGTCCGCTTCACGGCGTGCATCGCTGGTGGAGCACAAACACCTATTACCTGGACAAGTTCGTGTATGTGATGAACGGGGCGGAGTTGCACATCGAGGCCGGCACGGTGATCAAGGGCCTGCCGGGCCAGGACGCCGACACGGCGGCGCTGATCGTGACCCGCGGCGGCAAGATCTTTGCCGAGGGCACGCGCGAACGTCCGATCATCTTCACCGCCGAAGCGGAAGACGTGAACGATCCGGAGTCCCTGGCTCTTTACGAGCGCGGCCTGTGGGGCGGGGTGGTCCTCATGGGGCGGGCTCCCATCAACACGGCGATTGACACCGCCGGCAACGCGGCCAGACCCAAGTATGACGTGTTCGAGGGCCTGCCGGATCTGCAGGTGGACGGGCAGTACGTACACCGCTTTGGTGGGGACGACCCTCACGATTCGAGCGGCGTGCTGCGGTATGTCTCGATCCGGCGGGCAGGCACGGTGTTTCTGCCGAACAAGGAACTGAACGGGCTCAGCCTGGCCGGCGTGGGGGACGGCACGGTCGTGGAGTTCGTGGAAGTGTTCGCCGCGGCCGACGACGGCTTTGAGTTTTTCGGCGGGACGGTGAACACGAAGTACCTTATCAGCGCCTTCAATGACGACGATGCCTTCGACACCGACCAGGGACACAACGGCAGGCACCAGTTCTGGTTCGCCATCCAGGAGCCGGGCAAAAAGGACAACGGCGGAGAGCTCAACGGCGAACCGAACGAGAGCAACGCGGGCAACCCGCCCGTGGCCAATTTCCAGATTTGGAACGCAACCTGGATCGGTGCCGGCGCGAACAGCTCCGGAAATCGGGGATTCACCATCCGGGTCTATGCCGCGCCGCGGCTTTACAACAGTATCATCACCGACTTCGGCGGGGTGGCCATGCGGATCACCGACGACAAGTCGGGTCAGTACGCCATCAACGGCCTGATGGACATCCGGGAAAACCTCTGGTGGGCGTTCAACGCGGATCCGATCTGGGGTGACTCGTACGCGGCACTGTTTTTCGAGGACACCAGCCGCTCCAATCGCGTGGTGGATCCGCAGTTGCGCGGGATCAGCCGGCAGCCGGACGGCGGACTGGATCCGAGACCGCAACCGGGCAGCCCGGCCCGGGGACCGAGCAGTCTGACCCCGCCCGCCGACGGGTTTTTCGAGCCGGTGACCTACCGGGGTGCGTTCGGAGACTGGAACTGGGCTGGCGGTTGGAGCTTTCTCTGGCGGGTGGGTGTTCTGACGAGCGATGGAATGGAGATCGGGCCCGGTCCGACGCCCGTTCGGTTGACGATCACCCGTCAGGGTGAGGTCTTGCGGATCGAATTCCCCGGCGAATCGGGTGTGCAGTACCAGCTCGAAGCCCGGAACGCACTGGCAACGGGTTCGTGGGAGGCCGTGGGCGATCCGGTGGGTAGTGATGGCTCGAGCATCTCGCTCGCCGTTCCCGTGGAGGGGCAGCAGCGGTTCTTCCGCATTCGCGCCACACGTTGAGGTTGGGTTCCGACTGCGCACACGGTAAAGGCGACCCCGGAGGGGACCGGCCCTTCCGGGGTTCGTCTGTTTTGTGCGCTTGCGGTGGCCGGCCGGCTTCCCGCCCGAGGTGTGACCGGCTGGCTGTGCCTGTCGGAATCAGCTCGATGGAGGGCTGTTACCGCATGGTCCAACCGTCCGCGCGACAAAGATTTCCATTTGCCACGAGACGGCAACCGGAGCATGCTGGGACAGCGAATCTCCCGAGAAAGGATCGAGACCATGAAAAAGAAGCTGTTGTGGGCTGCTGTGGCACTGGTGGTGATTCTCGCTGCGGTGCTGGTGGTGGCCGGTGTGTTCCTCGGTCGCATGGTCAAGGGCGCGGTGGAAACGTGGGGACCGCAGATCGCCGGTGTCAGCATCCAATTGCAGGACGTGGGTTTGTCGCCCTGGTCCGGCCGGGGCGAGGTACGCGGTTTGGTGGTGGGCAATCCGGAGGGATACAAGACCCCGCACGCCATCCGGGTGGAGATGGCGCGGGTGGATCTCGATCCGGCGTCGGTCCTTCGCGACAAGGTCCACATCCGGATGATCGAGGTGGATTCGCCCGAAATCACCCTGGAACTGGGTCCGGGCGGCAACAATCTCAAAAAAATCCTGGCCAACGTGGAAGCGGCAACCGGGGGGACCGACACCGCCGGGACGGAGCCGACTCCGTCTACGGGCGAGCGCAAACTCCAAGTGGACAAGTTTGTGCTCAGAGGGGCCCGTGTGCGGGTGGGCGCCACGGCGTTGGGCGGGACGGTTCCGGTGCGGGTTCCTGACATTGTGTTGGAGAATCTGGGGACGGGTCCTGAAGGGATCACCGGAGCTGAGTTGGCGCAGAAGGTTCTGGCCGCTCTGGTGGAAGGGACGGCCGGTGCGGCGGCCGAAGCGGTGACCTCCTTGGGCAAAGAGGCCACGAAAGCGGCGGGTTCGGTGGGCCAGGAGGCGGTCGAGGCGGCCAGGAAGGTCACGCGCGGGTTGGGCGAGTTGTTCAAGAAGGGGGAATGATGACCGGCTGTTGCTCTTCGGCTCTGGCGGTTGCCCCTGTGTGACGCGGGCGGGGTGGGCCTTCGTTGGTTGGCCAAGTCAGGCCCGGAGGATGCCGGTTGCGCGCAACTGTTGATGGGAGACTTCTCGATCCGGGCGACGGGTCCTGCCGGCTGAACGGGGTCTTCTGGTGCCGGAGGTGGACAGTTCGGTTTGGGCTTTGGTAAAAGACCGGCATGCCTCTGCGCCGTGATCAGAGCAGCAACCTGACGTTTGCCGAGCCTTCGCGGGTGGCGCGGCGGTTGCTCTGGCACTTGTACTCCATCGGTTCGCGTCGGATCGAACAACCCGACCATCACGAACCCTACGAGAAGCCCGGTGCGCACCTGTTCTGGGTGCAGTCGGGCTCCGGTTGGGTGGAGTACATGGATCGGCGGTGGGCGGTGGAGCGGGGCCGGAAGGTCTGGCTGCTGGACATGAGCCGGCCACGCACGTACATCCCCCAGCCCAACGGATATCTCACGATCACCGGGGTGCGGTTTGGCGGGCCGGGGCTGGAGTTCTGGCACGAGACGTTGAACTCTTCGGCTCAACCGGAATTTCAATTGGACGACGCGCAGCGGGTGCGGTCCGTCTATCACAACCTCTGGCGGCTGGCGCGACGGCGGCCATTGGGGTGGGAATGGCAGGTGCACATGCACATCAACGAGCTGTTGGGGCAGTTGCTGATGTCGCGGGGTCTGCTGGTTTCGCCGGAGACCGAACTGCCGGCGCCGGTGGTGCGTGTGTTGAACGCCCTGGCGGCCAATCCGTTGAAGGATTGGAAGGCACGCGAATTGGCGGCCGTGGCACGGGTCAGTTACTCCGGCCTGCGAGCCCTTTTCCGCAAGTGCGGACAGGGAACCATTCACCAGAACATCCAGCGGGTTCGTCTGGACCAGGCCCGGCTGCTGCTCGCCGATTCCCGTCTGTCCATCAAGGACGTCGCGGCCCAGTTGAACTTTTCGAGCGAATTCTATTTCAGCCATTTCTTCCGCAAGCATACGGGCCTGACGCCGACGGAATTCCGGCGGCGCCTGCAGTTGAATCCCACCTCGCAACGCACCTCGACCGAGGCCGGCGGGACGACTTCATGAGGTGCGGCCCCGGCCGAGGTGTTTCTACGATCCGCGGGCAGGTGCCCGAGGGGGTCAGGCCGGTCATTCCCCGGGCGGAACGGGCCCGGGCAGGTTGAAGACAAACCTGCCTGCGGTTGGCACGGGCTTGTCTGTCATCACGGTTGGTTGGCCGCGTGAATCGAAGGGCCCGGGAACCGCGCCGATGGATTCTGTCGCATGGGCAGAGGCCGGGTGGGCATCCGGCCGGGCCAGACGCAAAGGCACCCTGACAGAACCGCCGTCCCGGGTTGTGGCCGCACCGTGAAGGGCATGCAGAGGCAGATTCAGCCCGCGCACCCGGCGTGCTTGCTCGCGGCCACACGTTTCTGCCAGACCTGCCATCTTTCCCGTCCCGCGAACACCGGCACGGATTCGTGGACCGACTCGTCCTCCAGCCTGGCGAACGCCGTGCCGATGAGCCGACTGGCATCCGCTTCGGTGAGCGGGTAGGGAGGAGGTTCATCCTCCTGCCCGTAGAGGAAGAAGCCGAGCCACAGCCCGTCGGGGCGGAGGCACCGGTGAATCCGTGCCACGCACGCCGGCCACCGCTCCGGAGGAAACGAGCAGAGAAACGCCCTTTCGTACACCACGTCGAATGCGGGGCCAAGGGGGCAGGAAAAAAAGTCGGCCAACAGCACCCGGTCTCCGAGCGGGCCCAGGACGGCTCGAGCGCGTGCCACTGCGGCAGGTGCGCAGTCCACGGCCAGCACATCCCAGCCGTGCTCGATGAAGGCCCGGACCTCGTGGCCCGCGCCGCAGCCGGGGATCAGGACCCTGCCGGTGCCCGGGTGTTGTCGGAGCCATTGCAGAAGCCGCCCGGGCACACCGCCCGCGTCCCACGGTGTGCGGCCCTGTTCATAGCGGATGTTCCAAAAGGCCCTGTCGTCCGCGTTCATTTTGTTTCATCCGACGTTTGTGCGGTAAGACCCAGCAGTGCGCCGGCCAGAATGTACCAGGTGGGGTTGAGTCGTGTAACAAACAGCATGACTGCGGGGACGCCGGCGAGCATCACCGTCCATGCATCCGAAAGAGCGGTGCGTCCCAGCTGCCAGGTGACGACGCCCATCAGGGCCCACGAGGCCACGTTCAATCCGTCGAGGAACCGGCCCAACAGCGGCCACGTTCGCAGTCGTTCGATCACGCGGGCCGTGAGGGCGACCAGCACAAAGGCGGGAAGAAAGATGCCGGCCGTGGCGACTGCCGCGCCCGGCAATCCTGCCAGGAGATATCCGACGAAGGCGGCGGTGGTGAGTACCGGTCCGGGCGTCACCTGACCCGCCGCAACGGCGTCCAGCAACTGCGCCTCCGTCAACCACTGCCAGCGTTCGACCAGATCGGCGCGCAGGCAGGCCAGCAGGACATAACCGCTGCCGAAGAGCACCGCGCCCACCTTGAGGAAGAACAAAAACAACGGCCCCAGGCCGACAGGCGCCACGGCGACCTCTGTGGCGACCGCCGCGGCGCCCGCGAAGGGAAACCCTGCCCAGGCAGGCCCCGTGCGACCTCTCACACCCGGACCGACCCGGGACAGCACAGCGACCGCTGCGGCGGTGCCGAACAGAACCGTCAGCTCGTGCAGGCCGGTCACGGCCAGGGCAGCCGCGCATGCGGCCATGACGGCCAGCATCGGGGTCTGGATGGCTTGCCGGCCCAGATCCCACAGCGCCCGTGCCACGATCGCCAGGATCACCGGTTTCACCCCGTGGAGCAGGGCTTCGACCTGAGGCAGATGTCCCAGCCGTACGTAGGCCCGGGCCAGGGCCGTGACCATCAGCGCGGAGGGGAGAATGAAACAGATGCCCGCCACCAGGAGTCCGGGCATCCCCGCGCGGCGCCAGCCTATGTGCATGGCCATCTCGGTGGAGTTGGGCCCCGGGATGAGCTGGGTGGCTCCGAGCAGGTCCAGAAATTCCCGGTCGGTCAACCAACTCCTGCGCCGGACGACCTCCTCGCGCATCAGCGCGATATGGGCCGCCGGCCCGCCGAAGGCCGTGGCACCCAGGCGCAGAAACAACCACGCCAGCCGGCACAGCTCGCGCCTCCGCCGGGTCCGCACATTCTTCGTCATTCGCCGACTCGCGCGGGTAACACCAGTAGCTGGCCCCACATGACGGTGGGATGAAAGGAACAGACGAAGCGGTAAAGCCCTTCCTCGTGGAAGGTGAAAACGTAGCTGAGCTCCTCCAGTGGTGGCAGCCAGAGGTTCATCAATACGCGTCCCCGCGGATCCATCAGCATGAAACCATGGTGGTCGTCGGGCTGGAGATTCCGGAATCGGATGCGCGTCGGTTCGTTGCGGTGAACCGCAAAGAAACTCGGCACGAACGCGTACACCTCTCCGAACCGCTCGATCGTCTCCTGCGGTCCTCCTTCCTTCACGGCCACGTGCTGGGTGTGGACCGGGATTTCGACGGCAGCCAGCTGGTTGGTGCTGACACTGACGATTTGGGACGCCTCGGCGTTGGGCAGGTAGAAAGCCTTCGGGGCCACGGTCTGGTGAAGGTTGCCGGGCGGCTCCCGCAGGGCGGTGCTGCATCCGCACGTCAGGGCGAGCACTGCCGATGCTGCGGCCGTGAGAGCCAACGGAGGGACCCATCTTCGTCCGGGGCGGACAGGTGCGCGGCAGGAACCGAGGCGCCGGAATGCACCGCGGCAGCCGGGGGGCCGGTTGGTCAGGGTTTCCCCTCGCGTCTCCGGGATCTGGCCGGGCGACGGGTGCGGCGATTGGTTTTGCTGGTGTACGCAGGTGTTCATGGTGAGTGTTCCCTGGTGGATGGTTGGCGGGAGAGACGGGCAGCCAGTCGGGCATCGAGCGACCAGGAGCCCGCGCCCACCCGGAGCAGAAAAAGGCTGCCCAAGGTCATGGCAAAGTCGGTGCGGGCCTCGTGCGCCATTTTCCAGAAGCCGGATTCCAACAGGATCGGGATCTTGGTGGTGGCCAGGGCCACGCCCATGATCACGAGCAGCGGGATCACCGCCAGACGTGTCAGCAGGCCGAGCAGGACCAGAGCGCCGCAAACCACTTCGAACCCTCCCACCAGCGGGGCGAGCAGCTCCGGGTGCGGCAGGCCGATCCGCGCAAAACGCCCGCTGCCGACCTCGGCTGGAAACAGGAACTTCTGGATGCCCTCGGAGAGAAAGACCGCGCCCACCATCAGGCGGATCAGAGTGACGGACGCCGGCATCCGACTGGAACAGAGCCGGGCCAGCCCGGCCGGGCAACGGGCGCTCGCCGGGGGACCCTGGGGTTCGGATCGGGAGTTCATGGTGTCATTCAAGCCTCCGGATGGTGGAGGGTGTCTCGAGAAAGGGTCGGAGGTTCATGGGACCTCAAGCGTTGGCTTCTGCGACGACCTCCGCGTACAGCTCGCGGATCTGTTGTCGCAGCTGGACCAGGATCCTGGCCCCTGCCGGCGTGAGGCGATAATCCTTGCGGGCGCGCTTGCCTCCGCGGGGGTCGGTTTTGCTCTTGAGCCAGCCGAGTCGCTCCATGCGGCGGAGCAGGGGGTAGAGCGTGCCGGGGCTGATGTCGTAACCATGCCGGCGCAGTTCGGTAATCATCCATTGGCCGTGCACCGGCCGGGTGGCGGCGTGATGGAGGATGTGAACCTTCCAAAAGGCCAGGAGCACTTCGCGGGCCAGGGTTTTGTCCGGATCCTGCATATTACGATGCTCGACGTCGGAAGTCGTAATCCAGGGCCGGGGGATGGTCAAGCAGTGGCCGGGCCGGGTCCGTGCGTGGGGGGCGGGAGCGTTTCAGACGGTGCCGGTGGAGGAAGGGCCCAAAACCAGGGCGTCGGCCAGTTCGAGGGCGTCCACCGGCCAGTAGACGCGGGGCCGCGGCTGGTGCACCCCGGCACACGCGGCGTCAGGCCGGCACTGAAGGATGGTTTGGACCCAGCGACCGGGCAGAGCTTCCACGCCGTGCACGGCGCCCAACAGGGCGCCGCAGATGGCGGCATTCGTGTCCGTGTCGCCCCCGCGCATGACCGTGTCCACGATCGCTTCTTCGGGTGTGGATGCGTGGAGGAGCTGGTAGATGGCGTTTGAGAAGGCGATCAGGACCCAGCCTCCCTGGTGTAGGAAGTTTGGTGGCGGGGCAGTGCGGGCGTCGAGGACGGCCTGCTGCAAAGGGGCGGGGACCGCTGGTGCCCGGCTCCGGGCAAGCAGGTCGGCATAGAGCGATTCCGGGGTGGGACCGGTGGCGATCGCGCGGGCCAGGGTGCAGGCGAACAGTGCGTTGGCCTCGACGCAAACGGGATGCGGATGGGTGAGGGCGGCGTCCGCGCGGGCCCAGGATGCCAGGGTCTCTGGTGGAACAAAGGCGCCGAAGATGCCGAGGGGACTGATGCGCATCAGTGCGCCGTTGGCCTGGCTTTCCGGGTCCGGGGCGCCCTTCAATCCCCGCCGGACGGTCCGTCCGCAGTCGAACGGTCCGGACTCAAGCCATGCGCAATATGCGGATCGAACCAGTCGGGCGTCATACCGCCGATGTCGCACCAGGCAACGTGCCAGGGCGAGGGCCATTTCCGAATCATCCGTGGGTTGGCCCGCGATTGTGTCCCAGGTTCCCCCGTCCTGCAGGTCGCGCAGGCCCGTGGGATGGAGTTGGTGGATTTCTCCGGGGTCAAGGAACTCAACCTGGCTCCCGAGCGCGTCGCCGGCGAGCTGGCCCAGGAGACAGCCGCGTGCGCGGTTGCGGACCTCCGGGGACAGGGTGGCAGTTCGAGGCACCGGGGAGGAGGTCATGTTGCACGGTTCTTCAGAGGCCGAGTCGGGCGGCCACGTCCTGGTAGTCGGGATCCTCGGCGTAGATGCATTCGAGCTCGCGGCGGGCCCGGGCGGCCTGGCCGAGGGCCTCGTACACCAGGACGCGCTCGTAACGGAGCGCCCGGAGCAGGTCTTCCGGGCGATCCTGTTTGCGTCGAAGAGCGAGGTTCAGAACCTCGCATGCGCCCTGGTACAAGCCCAGCGCGCGAAGGGCGCGTGCCTTGTAGAGGAGCAGCGCGGTGTGAACCGGCGTGTCGTTGCCCAGGTTACCCGTGACTTCCAGGATCTGCCTGGCGTGGTCAGGGTCGTTGGGAGCGGCTTCCCAGAGCACTTCGGCCAGTGAGACGCGGACCACGGGGTCATCGGGTGCGAGTCGGAGCAGTTGTTCAAGGCAATATCGGGCCTCCCGTACCTGGCCTGTTTGTTGGTAGGCTTCCACAAGGGCCAGCCAGGTGCCGCACAGGTCGGGCTGGATGCAGGCTCGCAGCGTTTCCGTGATGGGAAGCTCGGTCAGGCTCGTCAGGCCGTATTTGGCGAAGAGCCTGCCCAGGCCGGCTGCGTTTTGGGCGGCCCTTTTCAACCATTCGACGGCCGACGCGTATTGTCGCTGTTCCAGTGCCAGCAGGCCGGCGCAGAAGGCGCAATCCGCCAGGTGAAGGGCCCGTTTGAAATGCTCCAGCGCGGCGCTTCTGGAACCGAAAACGAGTTCCCGGCATCCGTCCACGAACGCTTCCTCGTCGTTGGGCGTGACCAGGCGCTCGAAGAAACCCAGGGTGAGCTTGTCCTTGAGGTTGGGTAGGGAGACCGGCTGGACCGAAGCTGTCCGGTTGCCGGTGGTTTTGGCCCTGGGCATCGTCGTGGTGTAGTACATCCCGGTGCCGGGGATGCCGACAGTCGCGCGGGTGCCTTTGGGTCCAAAAGTAAGTTTCGCGCCGGGGGGTCCCACAGAGAGGGATGCTCCGGACTTGCTGAGGTTGAGGGTGAGACCCGGCAGAATGCGAACTCTGCGCCAGAAACGGAAGCTCATGTGCCGATTCCCGTGAGGGCGCTTGCGGGCCGAAATCCGCAAATCACCCGATGCGGTGTCAAGGTATGAAACTTCGGCAAAAGGGCAAGGTCCGGCCGGGTGGTTTCCGGATGGGCCGCCGGTCCGGTTTGAGGGGGTTTGCGGGCCGGGGAATGGGTCGGGCCGCGCAGAGGCTCCGGAGCCGCGGGGTTCCTGCGGCGTGCAGCGAGCCATGATGAAAGGTGCGGATGCAGCCTTATTTCTTCGAGCCTTTGCAGGTCCCCCGATATGGCGCGCAGCCACGAAGGCCCCGTCAAGAGTCGGAAGGCACGAAGCTGAGGAGGGAGACACCCTGACGGGGCAGGACGAACTCGATCGACACCTCGCCGCCGTCCGCGCTCAGGGGGCGCGGCGGTTCGTATGGGGTCGGGGCGGAGACGGCCTCGAGCCGGGCGCGTTGTTCAGGTGTCAGCGGGTTGGGCCGGCCCAGGCGGATCCACTCGGCGTAGGCGTTGCTGTGTTCGTCGTCCACGCGGTGGTGGAGGAGTTTCAGGTGTGTCCAGGACGCCGGCAGACCGCCGAGGATGAGTGTGACATGGGCCGGCGGGCCGGGCAGGTCGTCATCGTGATAGTGCCAGACCAGGAGGTGAAGGCTGTTTGTGGAGCCGGTGGCCACGACGCCCACGTCGGGCGCCTCGCGCACGCCGTGGCGGAGGATGGTGTCGAGCGGGACGGCGCCGGTGCTGTGGGCGGGCAGTTCGCGGCCGTCCATGCGGCTGAACATGCGGAAGACGTTGAGCACGGGCAGGTCGATGCCGTCGCTGGCCAGCTGGCGGAACCCTGCGAAAGGTGGCTGGTCTTCGAAGGTGAAGGCCCAGGTGAGGACGCCTTCGAGCCGGATCTGATGCCGGTGGGCCAGTTCGAGGATGCGGGGGAAGCTGGCGGCGGTGTACGAGGCGTAGAGGGTTCCGTTGCGGTAACCCAGTTGGGGCCCCTGGCAGGCGGCGCATCCTTCGGGATCGGACTCACCGATGACAACCGGGGTGTTGCGGAGTTCGGGGAAACGGTTGAGCAGTTGGAACCCGTCGCGAATGGTCCGGAGGTGCACGTGCAGGCCCATGCGGACGTGGCCGTTGGTGTGGACGGGTGCGCCCTTGGCGTGGAAGGAGACGAAATCCAGCGGGGTGCCGCGCCCCCCGGTGGCGTGGTTGGTGCCGCGCAGGCAGTGTTCAAGGAAGGCTTCCATGAACCGGCCGCCGCTGCCGGCCACGTCAGGTCCGCCGACGCGTGCGGTGGGCAGGGCGCGACGGACGGCGTCCACGGCCAGGTCGTGCAGACGGAAGAACTCCTCGCGCGAGCCCTGCCAGTAACCGATGTTGGGTTCGTTCCAGACCTGCCAGTACCACTGTTCGACCTCTTCCGGTCCGTATCGTTCCACGCAATGGCGGGCCCAGGCGTACACCAGATCGGCCCATTTCTGGTAATCCTTGGGCGGGTAGGCCCAGCCGGTGTAGATGGCGTCGTAAGGCATGCCGGGTCGCCAGTGGTGCCGGTAGGGTTCGGGCCGGACGGAGAGGTCCCGGGGCATGAAACCGATCTGAACGTAGGGCCGGACGCGGCATTCGCGGTAGGTGTCGAAGATGCGGTCGAGGATGGTCCAGTCGTAAACGGGCCGACCCTGTTCGTCCTCGCGATACGCACCGGTGGAACCCCATTTCAGGTCGGGCGTGCCGTCGCCGCTGGTGAGGAGGTTGTGGGATCGGAAATAAACCTGGTCGGGCCGGAGTTCGCCGAGGCGGGCCAGCAGTTTGCGGCCGTTGGGCATGTAGACGTAGTTGGGCTCGTCGCAGCCGAAGAAGCGCCAGACAGGCGGCCAGGGCTGTCCGGGCCGGGCGGTGTCCACCTCGATCCGTACCGGGAAGGGCGCCGGCAGGGCGGTGAGCGGAGGTGGCGGGACGAGTTCGATGTAGGTGGGTGCGTCGCGGTCGCAGTGGAGCCAGCCGTTGGTGTAGAGCAGTTCGACGACCTGGATGGAGGATCGGCGCTGTTCGTAGCCGTCCCTGCGTGCGTCGGGGCCGCGGCGGCCGGGATGGGTGAAGTAGAAGAGGAAGGCGCGATGGCCGGAGACGACGACATCGGGGTGCTGGCCGATGACGCCGTCGTCGGGGCCCTGACCGGGTTGGGCGAGGAGGTCGTGCGGTTGCCGCGTCCAGTCGAGTGCGTTGGTGGAGCGGTAGACGGCCAGGCCGCGCCAGACGTCGGTGATCATCCAGTAGTGATCGTGCCAGCGGAAGACCTTGGGGCCTTCACCGGGTTGATCGCCGACGGTTTTGCCGCGGTCGGTCCAGCTGCGGAGATCGGGGCTGTCCGCGAAGTAGATGGATTTGCGGTCACGTTCGTTGTTGTACCAGAGGCGCCAGGTGCCGTCCGGCAGGCGGAGCACGCAGGCGTCGATGACGCGGTCGGAGGCGAGCTGCAGGCGCTGCTGATAGTGCCAGGAGCGGAGGTTGGTGCTGGTGAGGTGAACGATGGCGCGGGGATGGTTCCAGTCGGTGAAGATCCCGGGCACGACGGTGAGGAACATGTGGTGGAGCCCGTCCGGGTCGGTGATGACTTCGGGCGCCCAGTGGGTGGACTGGTCCCCGCCGTACCCGGGCGGCAGTTGAATGTCGGCGGTGCCGAGGTAATGCCAGGAACGGCCGTGGTCGGGCGATTCGGCGATGCCGATGCGGGTGCCGTGGACCCAGGAAACACCGGGTGCGTTGGTGGCGTTGGCGCGGCGGTTCGTGTAGAACATCCACCAGCGGTGGCGGTGGGGATTCCAAACGACGACCGGATCGGCGGCGCCGTCGTGGACCGGATCGCGGTAGAGTGGTTTGGGAGCGGGTTGGCGGGTCGGCTGTGTCGCGTGCGTGAGGAGGCTCCCGAGGAGCAGGACCGCACAGGCAAGGTGGAACGGCCCGGCCGGGGCATGTTCACGGAGTTTGTGGGAGTTGGTCATCTTCACGGGTGACGCGGATGGTTCTTGCGGGATTCGAACCACAGCCGGACCTCGGCGTCGAGCGTTTTGAGGTCGGGACGTTGTTCGGCGATTCGGAGAGCGTCCTGCCATTCGCGGTTGAGGTCGCCCAATTCGAGCGGGGAACCCTCGCGGATGAAGATGGGGATCTGGTGAATTTCAGCGGTGACGGTGATGGTCTGACCGCCGTCGTGAATGCGCCCGGGATGCCAGGCGTCGCGCCAGCGATGTCCGGAGGGGAGGTAGACCTCCTGTTGGCGCCGGCCTTTTTCCCAGATGGGTGAGACGATCAGGTCCGGGCCGTAGGCGTAGGTCCACCAGTTGGACCATGCGGCCGGTGCACCGGGATCGAGCAGAAACAGGGGCCGTACCACGGGCATGCCGGTGTGATGGGCTTCGAGGGCGGCGGCCCAGCCGTAGTCGGCGAGGCGGTCGTGGAGCCGGGCGTACAGGCGCCAGGCGGCGATGAGGACGGTGTCGTAGGAGGGGTCGCGCGGCAGGTTCCAGAATCCGACGTTGCGGGTGGGGCCGACCTCGAAGATGGGGGTGAAACAGCTGAAGGCCAGCCAGCGGGCGCAGACTTCCTGCTCGAGCAGTTGCTGGTTGTAGCCGCAGGTGTCGGAGCCCCAGAAGGGATAGCCCATGACGGCCGACCGTTGAACGGCGATGATGGAGGCGCGCAGACCTTCCTGTGTCCCGCCGATGTCGCCTCCCCAGAAGACGCCGTATCGGGTGCTGCCGGTGTAGGCGGCCCGTGGCATGAGGACGAAATCGTGGCCGCGGTATTTGCGGGCCACTTCATGGGCCGCCTCGAGATAGAGAACCGGATAGATGTTGCGGTTTTGCCGGATGGACCGGCCGTCGTGCACGCGCCAGGGGCCGGTTTCGGGGATGTCTTCCTCGGCACGGTCGAGTTTGAACCCGGCCACGCCGAGCCGGAGCAGTTTGGCGACCCCCTCCTGCCAGTAGGCGCGCGCGGCGGGATGGGTGAAGTCCACCAAGGGCCAGTTGTTAGGCCACGGGGGTTGTCCGGGAAGGTTCCAGCCCCGTTCCAGTGCATTGGTGGCCATGTGGCCCTGGTAGAAGGGCCCGATCCAGAGGACCATCCGAATATCCTGCTCGGCCAGCCAACGGATGGAATCGGCGAAGTTGGGGAGGCGCCTGGGGTCGATTTCGAAATCGTCGTAGCCGAGTCGGCCCGGTCCCCACGGACGATCAATCCAATAGACGCCGCACGGGATGCCGAAGGCGCGCATCATGAGGATGTCTTCCATCATTTCCGAATTGAAGGGGCCGGTCACCGGTGTGCCGTCGTAGTAGGTGTCGCGTTGCCGGTGTTCGTCGCGCCAGCGCCAGGGACGGAACATCCAGCGGGGCGGCAGGACGGGTGGCCCGGTTTCGAGCGCGTGGGCCTTGACGAGGTCTGCCGGAGCGGGGGCGGTGTACACCCGCAGGGTCAGGTGCGGTCCTTCAAAGCCCAGATGGACGCGGTTGGTGTCGGTCACGCAGAAGTCGTAAAAGCCCGGCCATTCAGTTTCGACGAGCACGGCGTACCCGCGTGAGGAGAGGTGGAACGGTGCGTACACCGAGGTGGTGGGTTTGAGGATCATGTCCACGGTCTGGCCGCGCAGGTTCATGGCCGCCTGGATGCCCGGGGCCCAGGATGCCTGCTGGGGGCCGTCCACGACCCGTTCCATGAGGCCGGTGAAGTATTCCCCGGGTCCGACGAGGATGCTGGCGCCCCAGCCGAGCACGTCATCGGCCGGCTCGGCACGAAGGCGCACGCGGAAGTGGGATCCGTCGTTTTCAACGCGGATACGCACGGTGCGGCCTTCCGGGGCTGTCCAGGTGCGTTCCATGGTCCGGTTGCCATCGGCCTGGGCGGTGAGACTCAGTTCGCGCGGGAGCCAGACCCGGCCCCGGGGGGTGACGAAGAACAAACGATCCAGAGAAAGGGCCCGGTCGCCCTGCAGGGGCTGCAAATGGGGGGATTCAAGCCGGACAACCCCGAGGGGTTCACCCGGCGGGGGTTCCGGCCGCGGTCCGGGCGGTGGACCCGGTTCGATGCGCAGGGCCGCTGCGGTGGTGGTGGTGAGAGAGACGCCGAGGACGGCGCACGCAAGTCTGCGGATGATTCGATCGATGTTCATGGGGATTCCGCTTTTCATGGCGATGGGAATGGAGGTTGAAAGGTCAGGGCCTGGTTGGGTCTTCGGGCGGTCGGATCCACTGCGAGAGGGGCAGATCCTTCCGTTCGGCCAGGGCACGGGCCAGAACGGCGGCGGTGACCCTGGCCCCTTCCGGTGTCGTGTGCGTGTGATCGCCTTCGCGGAAGTAGCGGTTCCGCACGAGTTCGGGTCCCACGCTCTCATAGTGGCGGGCCACCAGATCGTTCAGGTCCACGAACGGCACGCCCTCTTCACGGGCGACGGTGGCGGCCCAGCCGCCGTAATCCTCCCGGTTGCGCAACACGCGGCCGGTTTCCCAGCGGTTGCGTGGGACGGGTGAGAGCACGATTGGCGTGGCGCCGTGTTCCCGTGTCTGCCGGATGTAGGTGCGGAGGTAGGCTCCGTAGGTGTGGACGGTTTCCCTGACGCCGGTGGTGCGGTTGGTGATGGCGACGGTTTCTGTGCCGGTGCCACGGAGGCTGGCGCGGGCGCGGCCCTCGTCGAGAGGTCCGCCGTCGTTGTGCCCGAACTGCATGAGGACAAAGTCACCGGGCCGCAGTTCGGCGCGGACCTTGTCCCAGAGGCCCTCGGTGAGGAAGGTTCGACTGCTGCGGCCGCCGCGGGCGCGGTTGACGATGCGAACGGCGTTGGTGTCGAAGAACAGCGGCAGCTGCGTGCCCCAACCCATCTGGCCGGGGGTGGTGGTTTGGACGGTGGAATCCCCGATGAGCCAGAGCGTGGGACGCCTGTCGGCCGGCGGCGCGGGAGGTTCGGCCCGCAAATCACGCGAGGTGGCCAGGGCGATGACGCGGCCCTGGTCGCCGACGGCGCAGTAGAAGTGGTAGACCACGCCGTCGTGTTTGAGCACCCAGGGTTTGTGGGCGAACTCGCGGTCCCAGGGCTCGGAGGGCGCGACCAGGTCAGGGCCGGTCCAAGGGGTCCAATGGCGGAGATCGCGGGAGACGGCGAATGTGTCGAAGGCGCCGGGTTTCCAAAACGCGCCGAAATAAAACATGACCCAGTGTCCGTGCATGCGGACGGTCTGGGGGTCGCCGCAAATCACGCCGTGTTTGAGGTGGGCCGGACGCGAGGCGGAGAGGACGGGTTCGGTGCCGAGGCGGCGCCAGGTGCGGAGGTCGTCGGAGAGGGCGATGCCGATGGTTTCGTCGCCCCGTTCGGGACGGGCGTTGTAGAACATGACGAACGGGGCGCCCAACGAGAGGGAATCGTCGCGGATGACGTGGCTTTTGAAGAGCACGCCCGATTCAAAGGGCCGGGCATCCGGATCATCCGCGCGCAGGATGGGTGCGGGCAGTTTGGTCCAGGGCCGGGGTTGGGCCGGATGCCGGCTGTGGGCCAGGCCGATGCTCAGCGGGGGTTTTTCGTAGCCCGGCTGGGGCCCGCCGATGTAGGTCATCCAAAAGGCTCCCTCGTACGAAAACAGCGCGTGGCTGCCGTTCCAGTCGGGGTCCACGAGAGCCACCCCCCCGGCGGCGTTGGCGGCGTCCCAACTGCCCGGGGCTCCGCGTTCGAGGATCGTTCCGAGCGGCTGCCAGTGGAGAAGATCGTCGCTGACGGCCAGTTGCGTGGTGTACCCCTCGGGGTCGTTTTCAAACTGCACGTAGACCATGTACCAGCGACCGCCGAATCGGAAGACATTCGGGCAATCCACCTTCAGCCGCGGGGGCGGGCGCAGGACGATGCCGTATTTGTACGGGGTTTTCACCTCCTCGTAGATGCGCTGGAGCACGGAGGGGTCCACGGGTTCGGGCGCGGACCCGGACGCGGCCGGGGCGGCCGGGACGGGCGCCGCGCCGACGAGGAGGGCTGCGAGCAGGCAGGTTCGAAGAGCCGGATGTCGAGGGTGCATGACTCAGCGGTTGGTTCGTTGCGGTTCCACGGGAGTCAGTGTGACCGGGCCGAGCAGGCCGCACTCCCGGATGGGCCAGTCGGCGGCGTTGAAGGGTCGGTAGTTGATGTTGACGAAGTTGATGTCGTGAAAGTTTTTCCACGGGACCCCGCGGCGGTCGAGGTCGCGGATGCGGTTGGCGGCGACGCTGGTGACCTCGATTTCGAGGAGGTTGTGGCTGGTACGAAGGTCTTCGACGATGACCTGCCAGGGTGCCTGGAGCAACGTGCCCAGTTCACGGCCGTTGAGCCTGACCCGGGCGCTTTGGGCCACTGCCCCGAGGTCGAGCCGCCAACGGGAGGCCTGCCATGCCGGAGCATCGAACTGGAGCGTGTAACGGGCCGTTCCGGCAAAGCGTTTGCGTTCCGGGTCGTCGCCGTCGGTCCAGGAACCGAGGGTTTCGGTTTCGTAGGCCGCGGGCAGGGTGGGCCCGCCGCTGATGAACTCCACCCTCCAGCGACCCCGGAGCGTGAAGGCGGGGCCTGCGGCTGTCCACCAGGTCCATGGCGGATCGTCGAAGGGGGTGGGAGCCGTTTGAAGAATGCAGGATTGACCGGGCCAGAGGCGGAGATAGAGGGCGACGTGATCGGGGCCGGCGGGCGCCTGGGGAGGTGCGCCGAACCGGCCGGTCATGGGGTCGAGCAGGCGCACGGATCGGGCGGGCCGGCCCAGTGTGATCCATCCTTCAAAGGCCTCGTCTGTGGAGCGGTTGGCGACGAAGTAGTAGTGGCCCGTGGGGAGGGCGCGCCGGATGAACAGCAGGCCGGCCTCTTCCACCATGGACTCCCTCGGGATGCCCGCGGCGGTCAGGGCTGATGGGAGTCGGCCGATGTAAAGGCAGGGTTCCTCCCGGTTCGCAAGCCTCCGGGCGTGGGCGCAGAGTTCGTTGAACCGGACCCTGCGGTTGTCCAGGTCCGCCCAGCCGGGCACGTCGGCGGGCAGGCCGCCGGCGAAGAAGACGGGCACGCCGGCTTCGGCCAGTTGGATCAGCTTTTGGAGCGTGGGCAGGGGCATGTGCTGGCAGGGCGGGATCACCACGCCGCGCCAGCTGCCTCCCGAGAGGTGCACACGGCGCGCCTGTGCCGAGGCCTTTTGGAGAAACCGATCGGAGACGTAGTCGAAGGCATAGCCTGCGTCCCAGAGTTGCCGGGCGGTTTGTCCGATGGGCCGCGTTTCGAACCAGTCGCGGGCGTGGATGGTGAGGTTGCGGGCGGTGCCGGAGGGGTCGTGCCACAGGTCGTGGACGGGCCAGTAGAGCAGCAGGTCGTTATCGGGGCGGCCGGACTGCAGGACGGCCTGGCACCGGGCGGCGTAGAGATTCAGTGCCGGCACATCGCGCCAGATGGGATTGCGCGGGTTCATTTGGAAGCTGGCGTAGAAGAGCCAGCCGGGCCAGGGCACCTCGTCGGGGGAATAACACGTCCCGTGGTAGAAGATGTGGTTGACGCCGCTGAGGAAGAGGTCGTCGAGGAGCTCCTTCATCTGACCGAGGGTCTCGGTGAAATGCTCGGCCAACCAGGTGCCGGTCTCGCTGCTGGTCAGGGGCCGGCCGGTGAGGTGCGCGGCCGAGGAGGCGAACTTGCAGAGGAGCCGGTTCCGGTCGCGGTGGAACATTTCGGTCTCCGGGATGTCGGCGGCTGCGTAGAGGTCAATCCAGTTACCGGGCGATCCGTGGGCCTCGTTGCGGGTGATCCATCCGTGTCGGTGCGCCCAGTCGGTCCAGAGGGGGAGCGTGACTTCGGCCATGATGTCCGAGAGGGTCTCGCGGTAGTCGGATTTGACGCGTGCGGCGCGGTCGGCCGGTTCGCCGTGGACGAAGGCGTCCAGATGGTCCTGGAGCCGGTATCCGCGGCGTTTTTCGAACTCCTCGAACAGGGAGGGTGCCCAGTCACAGCGGTATTCGTAGGAGTCGTGGTACTGGGCGCGCGGCATGGCACCGCGGTAGTTGTCGAAAGCCTCGTCGAACCATCGGAGGTAGTTGGTCATGGCGCGGGGTTCGAAGAGATTGAGCATGGGGCCCTCGCCACCCGGAGCGGCGCGTTTCACGCGTTGTCCGGAGAAACGTTGGGATACCGCGATGACCTGCCAGGAACCCGAGGGAGGGCTCCAGTCCAGCGTCCCATTTTCGGCCAGGCGGTCCAGCAGATCCACGCGCCGACCTTCCGGTCCGAAGGCCATCAGGGCCTGGAGCTGGGTGCGATCGAAGACGACGTCGAGGCGTTCTCCGGCCTCCAGCTTGAACTCCCGGGTTTCCACGAGCGCGTTGGCTTCGTCTGCTGCGACCCGCGGGCCGCCGAAGCACCAGCCGGTGCCCGTGGTCATGTCCACGCCCAGGTCGAGCTTCGCCGCCTGGCGGACGGTAAAGTCCAGCATCTCCAGCCAGGCCGGACTCAGATAGGGGATGTATCGGTCCTCCCATCCTTTGGCGCCGTAGATGGGGATGATGTGCACGCCGCCGAGCCCGGCCTGACGATAACGGGTCAATTCACGGACGAGGTTGGTCTGGTCCACCGCACTGCCCATCCACCACCAATACGTCCACGGCCGGGTTTGCCGGGTAATCGGCGGCCAGACGTCGTCAGCGCGTGCGGGTGGGGTCAGGCCGGCGAGTGCGAGCAGCATGCCCGGGATGAACCGCCGGATGGTGGCACGCAAAAGCGGACGGAACGAGGGCCGGGATCTCGCGGATGTGGCCGGGTCTTTCATTTTTTTCCTCGGACGTGCCATTGGGGTTGTTGACCCGCGCGGACCCCGCAGGTTGCCGCGCAGCAGACCGAACTCGATCGGGACCGATTCGGTTGCGACCAGATTGCCTGGGAGGTCTGTTTCGGCCAATGCCCAATTCTGGTCATGCCGCCTTTCGGGTGGAGCGGGCCTGTGTGGCACCGGGCGTGCACAGCGAGCCGCCGGGGGAACAGAGGCAGGTTTTTTCAGGTGCCGCGTCCGGAGGAGACGGTGGCAGACTTCGGCGACCGCGGCGGCCGGGCGGCGGATGGCGGATTTGGATCCACCGGGGATTTCCCGGTGGCAGCGGGTGGGGACGGGACTTGAAGGATGGATGCAAACTGTGCATCTTGGCGGCGAAGGTCGCATCAGGCCCTGCAACCGTCTGCCCGGTGAGGCGTTCGAGCCGGTGCGCGACTTGGCTGCAGGGGCGGAGCCGGAAACCGGAGGGGGTGCAGAGGGGTGCGACCGGGCCGGGCATCCGCGGCGCGAGGGTGGCGGATCCTCGTGCGGGAGTGCGAGGATGAACGTACCGCTTCAGTTCGGGCGGCAGTTGTCCGACAGAATGAAGCGGTGCGGCGAGTGAACCACCTGCGCCAAGCCAGCGAATCCGGGCGCCGCACTGGACAAAGCGGAATGCATGGCGCAACTTGAACGTGGCTATGAGCGAAGAGTCCATGAGCAACTTCACGCCGCGTGCGCAGCAGGTGCTGGCGCTGGCGCGGAAGGAAGCTGACCGATTCAACCACAACTTCGTGGGCACGGAGCATTTGCTCCTCGGTCTGCTGAAGCTGGGGCAGGGCGTGGCTGTCAACGTCCTGCAACGCATGGGCCTTGACCTGGAGTCGGTCCGGATGGAGGTGGAAAAGCTGGTCGGCACGGGTCCGGACCAGAAGATGATGGGGAACATCCCGTTCACGCCCCGCGTGAAGAAGGTGTTGGCGCTGGCCCAGAAAGAGGCCAAGGCGCTCAATCACAGCTACGTCGGCACCGAACACATCCTGCTGGGCCTGCTGCGCGAGGGCGACGGTGTGGCGGCCAAGGTGTTGAAGAGTTTCGACGTGGATCTGGAGCAGACCCGCCAGGAAATCCTGCGCGAGCTGGATCCGAACTTTGCCTCGCAACAGGACGAATCCGGCGGGGAACCGATGGAGAAGCCCGCGGCAGGTCGGAAGGCCGAGGTGAAAACGCCCGCCCTGAAGGCGTTCGGCCGGGATCTGACCGAGATCGCCCGCCGGGGCGAGCTGGATCCGGTGATCGGCCGGCGCAATGAGATCGAGCGGGTGATCCAGATCCTTTGCCGGCGCACGAAGAACAACCCGGTGCTTCTCGGGGAGGCCGGCGTGGGCAAGACGGCCATCGTGGAGGGACTGGCGCAGGAGATCGCGGCCGGCAACGTGCCGGAGATCCTGCGCGACAAGCGGCTGATCACGCTGGACCTGGCGTTGATGGTGGCCGGCACGAAGTATCGCGGCCAGTTCGAGGAACGGATCAAGGCCGTGATGGACGAGATCCGGCGCTCGCGCAACGTGATCCTCTTCATTGACGAGCTGCACACCATCGTGGGGGCCGGCTCGGCCGAGGGCACGATGGACGCCTCGAACATCATCAAACCGGCCCTCAGCCGGGGCGAACTGCAGTGCATCGGCGCCACCACGCTGAACGAGTACCGCAAGTACATCGAGAAAGACGCGGCCTTGGAGCGGCGGTTCCAGGCGGTCCGTGTGGATGAACCCTCGCCGGAGGAGACGGTTCTCATCCTGAAGGGGCTGCGGCCGAAGTACGAGGAACATCACAAGGTCGAATACACCGACAAGGCGCTGGAAGCGGCCGTGCGGTATTCGGTGCGCTACATCACGGACCGGTACCTGCCCGACAAGGCCATTGATCTGATGGACGAGGCGGGTTCGCGTGCGCGCATCAGCACGATGATCCGGCCGCCGGAGATCAAGGCCCTCGAGGCCAGGATCGAAGAGATCAAGGCCGCCAAGGAACAGGCCATCAAGAACCAGGATTTCGAGGGTGCGGCCGCGATGCGCGACAAGGAGAAGCAGGCCAAGGAAAAACTGGAGGCCCTGCTGCGCGACTGGCGGATGACCCGGGAGGAAAAGCGCGTCCGCGTGGACGAGGAGGACATCCTGGAGGTCGTGTCCAAGTGGACCGGCATTCCGCTGCAGCGGATGGCCGAGGGCGAGATGCAGCGCCTGCTGGCCACGGAGGCCGAGATGGAGAAGGTCATCGTGGGCCAGCACGAGGCGGTGACCGCCATTTGCAAGGCGCTGCGCCGTTCGCGGGCCGATCTGAAGGATCCGCGGCGGCCCATCGGGTCGTTCCTGTTGCTGGGTCCCACCGGCGTGGGCAAGACCCTCCTGGCCAAGACGCTGGCCGAGCAGTTGTTCGGCGACAGCAAGTCGCTCATCCAGCTCGACATGAGCGAGTACATGGAGAAGTTCAACGTGTCGCGGCTGATCGGTTCGCCGCCCGGCTACGTCGGTTACGAGGAGGGCGGTCAGCTGACCGAACAGGTCCGGCGCAAGCCGTACTCGGTGGTGTTGTTCGACGAGATCGAGAAGGCCCACCCGGACGTCTGGAACATGCTGTTGCAAATCCTGGAGGAGGGCAAGCTGACCGACAACGTGGGTCGGGTGGTGAACTTCCGCAACACGATCATCCTGATGACCTCGAACGTGGGTTCGGAGGTGATCCGCCGGCAGGGCACGATCGGCTTCGGTCCGGCCAGCGAGGAGATGACCTACGAACGGATCCGGGAAAAGATCCTGGACGAGGCCAAGCGGGTGTTCCGGCCGGAGTTCTTGAACCGGCTGGACGACGTGATCGTGTTCCGGCCGCTGAACAAGCAGGATCTGATTGCCATCCTCGACCTGGAGGTGGGCAAGGTGCTGAGCCGGTTGCAGCAGCGGAACATCCGGCTGGAGCTGGATGCCGCGGCCAAGGAATTCCTCGTCCAGAAGGGTTACGATCCGCAGTATGGTGCGCGGCCCATGCGCCGTGCGGTGGAGCGGTACCTGGAGGATCCGCTGGCCGAGGAGATCCTGCGCGGGACCATCCACGAGGGCGAGCCGGTGCAGGTCACCGTGGAGGGCGACAAACTGGTGTTCAAGCAGAAGGAACCGGCCGCCGGCGCCCTTTCCGGCTGAGCAGCACGCGCGGAGGCTGTTCCGGCAGACACCTGCACCCTCAGGGGTGCCGGTGTCTTTTGCTTTTGGCCGGGGATCCCGTTTGCTAAAAAGCCGCCATGAACCGGGGATGCGCCTGGTGGACGGACTGGCTGTGCGGTCTGGGTCGGATGGCCCTGCTGGCCCGCGAGGCGTTCGGTTCGCTGTTGCGGGGTCGGGCCCATGCCCGGGACGTGCTGGTCCAGATTCACTTCATGGGGGTGAAATCCCAGTCGGTCGTCCTCGTCACCGGCGCGTTCACGGGAATGGTCCTGGCGGCTCAGACCTTCTTCCAGTTCCACAAGGTCAAGATGGACACCGCCACGCTGGCGGTGGTGAGCGTGTCCATGTGCAGCGAACTGGGCCCCGTGCTCACCGGTTTGATGGTGGCGGGGCGTGTGGGGGCGGCCATTGCGGCCGAGCTGGGGACCATGCGGGTGACCGAGCAGATTGACGCGTTGCGCACGCTGGCCACGC
Organism: Limisphaera sp. 4302-co; assembly: GCF_049537155.1. Lineage (NCBI taxonomy): Bacteria > Pseudomonadati > Verrucomicrobiota > Verrucomicrobiia > Limisphaerales > Limisphaeraceae > Limisphaera > Limisphaera sp. 4302-co. The sequence continues at coordinate 170,472 of NZ_JBMVQZ010000003.1, read as the reverse complement.
ATCCGGTGGATTACCTCGTGGTGCCCCGGCTGTTGGCGGCGCACATCGCGTTGCCCCTGCTGACCGCCGAGGCCATCACCGTGGGCATCGGGGCCGGTTATCTGGTGGGCGTGGGTCTGCTGGGGATCGACGCCGCGTATGCCTGGCACAACATGCTGCGTTACACGGGCGTGATTGACGTGACGATCGGCCTGATCAAGGCGGTGATCTACGGCGGGATCGTGGCCCTGGTGGGCTGTTACAAGGGGTTGAACTGCGGGCTGGGCGCCGAGGGGGTGGGACGGGCCACAACGGAGGCGGTGGTGGTGGCTTCGATTTCCATCCTGGTGGCCAATTTCTTCCTGACGCTGGGGTTGACCCCGCTGCTGACCGCCCTGGGGTTATGATCGAGGTGCGCGGTTTGAGCAAGCGGTTCGGCTCGCAGACGGTCCTGGAAGGGATCGATCTGCACATCGAACGGGGCGAATCGGTGGTGATCATCGGGCGCAGCGGCTGCGGCAAGAGCGTTTTGCTCAAGCACCTGATCGGTTTGCTCCAGCCCGACGAGGGTTCGGTACGGGTGGACGGCCAGGAGATCACCCGCATGGACGAACGCCGGCTGCTGGAGGTCCGCCGCAAGTTCGGCATGCTGTTCCAGAACGCGGCCCTGTTCGACTCTCTCACGGTGGCGGAAAACGTGGCCTTTGCGTTCCGCAACCGCCGGGACCTGACGCCGGGCCAGATCGCGCGCCGGGTGGCCGAGGCGCTGGAGCTGGTGGACCTGCCGGGCATCGAGCAGAAACGACCGGCGGAACTGTCGGGCGGCATGCGCAAGCGGGTGGGACTGGCCCGGGCCATCGTCTACCGGCCGGAGATCCTCCTGTACGACGAGCCGACCAGCGGTCTGGACCCGATTGTGTCGGATTCCATTGACCAGCTGATCATCCGCATCCGCGATCATCTGCGCGTGACCAGCGTGGTGGTGACGCACGACATGCGCAGCGCGCGCCGGGTGGGCCATCGCGTGGCCATGCTCCACGAGCGTCGCATCTACGCGGTGGGCCCCACCGAGGCCATCTTTGCCTCGACCGATCCGGTGGTCCGGCGTTTCATTGACGGCGTGTCGGATCCGAAGCATCCGGACTTTTGAGCCATGGAAAACCGTTCCCTCGAATGGAAGGTGGGCGTGTTCGTGGCGGTGGGACTGCTGTTGCTGGCGGCCCTGCTGGTGAGTTTCAGCAAGGGGGTCACGCGGTTCGCCCGCACCTACGAGCTGTACCTGCGCACCACCGACATCGGCGGGATCAAAAAAGGCGCAGCGGTGCTCATGGCCGGCTATCCGATCGGGAATGTGACCGACCTGTCGCTGGATCCGGACACGGGTGTGGCCCGGTTGCGGCTGGAGATTCTCGAACAGTACCGGATCCGCACCAATGCCCTGTTTGTGATCGAGCAGAGCGGGTTTCTGGGGGACCAGTACGTGGCGATCTACCCGGGCACCAACGGCGCCGCACCGTACCTCGAGCCCGGTCAGGAGGTCGAATGCCCGCCGCCGTTCAACCTCCAGCAGACCGCAAGGGACGCCAGCGGGTTCATCCGCCGCATCGATCAAACTGCGCGGCGGCTGGACGCCACCATCGCCGACATCCGCCGTCTGGTGCTCAACGAACCCACGCTGGTGCAGGCCTCCAACACGCTCGATCAGCTGGCCGCCTTCTCCGCCCGGGCGGCCCGCGCGATGGACCGCGTGGACCGGATCCTGCAGGAGCAGACGCCCACGGTGGAGACGGCCCTGAGCAACCTGAACTTCGCCACAGCCGAGTTCGGCCGGTTCACACGCGAACTGAACCGCACCCTGGAAGCGCACACGAACGATGTGGACGTCATCCTGGACCGGCTCGAATCGGTCTCGGCGCAGGTGGACGCCCTGCTGCAGGATCTGCGGGCCGGCCGTGGCCTGGCCGGGCGGCTGTTCACCGACGAGACCCTGGCCCGGCATCTGGAGGAGATTGCCGCGAATCTCTCCGTCACGACGAGCAATCTGAACCGGTTCGGCCTCTGGCGGCTCCTGTGGAAACCGCGGCCGGAACCGCGGCTGGTGGCGACCAACCGGGAGGCGGTGCGGGCGCCGCACCATCCCTTCCCCTGAACGGCCATGACCATCTGGGTGATTCGGATCTTCTTCCTGGCGTTGTGCAGCGCCGCCGGCTGGGCGGTGGGCGAGCTGCGTCCGGAGTATGCGGGCCACCCATGGTGGGGGATCGTGGCCGGGTTCGGCTTCGGCGGTCTGTTGATCGCGGTGGACGAGATGCTCAAGGGCTTTTCGTTGCGCGCGTTCTCGGCGGTCACGTTCGGACTGATCCTGGGGATGGTGGTGGCCCAGTTGATTGACCATTCGGGCCTGTTCGACAATACCGAGCCGGCCACGCGTTGGTTGGTGCGCCTGGCGCTCTTCCTGGCGTTCGGTTACATCGGCATGGTGCTGGCCATGCGGAGCAACAAGGAGGATTTCTCGCTGATCATCCCGTACGTCCGGTTTGTCCCCCGGGGCTCGGCCGATTCGTGGATCGTCCTGGATACGAGCGTGATCATTGACGGCCGGATCGCCGAGTTGTTGGAGGCCAATTTCCTCCAGGGCACCGTCGTGGTGCCGCGCTTCGTCCTGCGCGAGCTGCATCAGCTGGCCGACTCCTCCGATCCACAGAAGCGCGCGCGCGGCCAGCGCGGACTCGAGATGCTCAACCGGATCCAGAAGACCAGACGCAACGAGGTGCGGATTCACGAGGCCGATTACCCGGATGAAACCGGTGTCGACGCCAAGTTGATCCGGCTGGCGAGCAACCTCGGCGCGCGCCTGTTCACCAACGATGCCAACCTGGCGCGCGTGGCCGGGCTCCAGGGAGTGACCTGCGTGAACCTTCATGAACTGGCCCGGTGCCTGCGCACGGTGCTCCTGCCCGGGGAAATCGTCCGGTTGCGGATCGTGCGCGAGGGCAGGGAACGGGACCAGGGCGTGGGTTATCTGCCGGACGGGACGATGGTGGTGGTGAACCGGGCACGGTCCTGCATCGGCCGCGAGGTGGAAGTGCGGGTGCAAAGCTCGTTGCAAACCGGGGCCGGTGTGATGATCTTTGCCGAGCTGGTGAGCGAATCGGAAGGGTCCGATCCCGGTTCCACGACGGCATCCTCGTCATGAAACTGGTGACAATCGGACGGTTTTTTCAACCGGCGGAGGCGCACCTGCTGCGGGCGCGTCTGGAGGCCGCCGGATTCCATCCGCGGCTCTTGCACGAGGACGCCGCCCTCAGCATGGACGGCTATTCCATGGCCGTGGGCGGCATCCTGGTGCAGGTGCCGGAGAACGAAAGCGATGAAGTCAAGCGATTCCTCCAAAGCTCCGAATCCCCTCCGGAAGACCCGCCCGCCGGCTGAGTGGCTGCGGCGGCTGGAACGATTGTTGCCTGCCGGCGAACTGCGGTGCGACGAGGCCACTCTGGATGCGCATGCGGGCGACAAATGGTTTGCCGCCCATCGGCCGGATGCGGTGGTACTGGCGCGCAGCACCGCCACGGTGGCGAAAACCCTCCGCTTCGCCCACGAACACGGCATCCCCGTGACGGCCCGCGGAGCCGGGCACGGCTACGTGGGCGGTTGCGTCCCGGTGAAGGGAGGGCTGGTGCTGTCCCTGGCACGCATGAATCGCATCCGCGAGATTCATCCCCGGGATTTCGTGGCGGTGGTGGAGGCCGGGGTGATCACGGCCCGCCTGCAGGCCGAGGTGGAAAGGCGCGGCCTGTTTTATCCACCCGATCCGGCCAGCCGGGCGAACAACACCATCGGGGGCAACATCATCACCAACGCCGGTGGACCCCGCTGCCTGAAGTACGGCGTGACGCGGGATTATGTGCTGGGTCTGGAGGTCGTGCTGGCGGACGGGACCGTGCTCCGGCTGGGCGGGCGCACCCACAAGAACAAGACCGGATTCGATTTGCACCGTCTGTTCGTGGGATCGGAGGGGCTGCTGGGCGTGGTCACCGAGGCCACCCTCAAGCTCCTGCCGCTCCCACCTTATCGGGCGAATCTGGCGGTGGGGTTCGACCGGATGCGCGATGCGGTACGCGCACTGCATGAGATCCTGGGCGCCGGATACCTGCCGTCGGCACTCGAGCTGGCCGACGCCTTCACCCTGGAGGCGGCGTATCGCCGGACCGGCAGCGACCGGTTGCGCGGGTGCCGGGCCATGCTCATTGTCGAACTGGACGGGCAGGAACGGTCCGTCCGCGGCGAGGTCAGGCATGTGCGGCAGTTGGTGGCCCGGCACCGGCCGCGGTTCGTTCAGGTGGGCCTGGGGCCCGATGCCTGCGAGGCGGTCTGGCAGATCCGACGCGAGTTCTCCTACGCGCTGCGCGACACGGGCCTGACCAAGTTGAACGAGGACATCGTGGTGCCGCGCAGCCGGTTGGAGGACCTGTTCGACTTCGCGGCCCGCCTGCAAAAGAAGCACGGCATTCCCGTGGCCTGTTTCGGGCACGCCGGTGACGGCAACATCCATGCAAATCTCATGGTGGATTTCCGGAAACCCGGCGCGCGCGAGAACGCCGAGGCCGCGCTGGACGAGTTGTTCCGTCAGGTGCTGGCCTGGGGCGGGGCGATCACCGGTGAGCACGGCATCGGTCTGGCCAAGCGGAGGTGGTGGCCGCTGGCGGTCGGCCCGGAGGTGCGGGAGCTGCACCGGCGCATCAAAGAGGTGCTGGACCCGCGGGGGATTCTCAACCCCGGCAAGTTCCTGGAAATGGAGGCTGAGACCGAGCCGGCGCAGCCACGCGGGCGGCGTGCCGGACCGCGGGCGTGAAGAGTGTCACATGGCGGCCCCTGCGGGTCGGTGTGGACGGGAAAACCGTCCGGCAACGCGGCGGTCGTGAAAGAGATATTGTTGGGCGTAGCCCGCGTACCGGCCGAAATGGCGCCGGCCGAACCGGGCCACCACCTCCTCCGAGACGGGGCGGCCGCCGAAGTAACGTTCCTGCATGACGCGCTTCACCCAGGTGTCCACGGGAAACGCCTCCAGGAAGCCGAGACCGAACAGGCAGACGCAGTCGGCGATCTTGGGGCCCACGCCGGGAAGGGCCAGCAGCTGCTCGCGCGCTTCTTCATAGGGCCGGCGCGGCAGCTCGTCCAGGGGGAGTTTCCCCTCGGCCACGGCCCGGGCCGCGGCCAACAGGAAGGGGGCACGGAACCCGGCACCGCAGGCGCGCAGTTCCGATTCCGATGCGGCGGCCAGCCGCTCCGGTGAGGGGAACGACCAAAGGCGGGGCCCGGTCGCAGGGCCGGGGACGGGTCGGCCCCAGCGGCGGCAGAGCCGTTCGATGACCTGGCAGATCTGGACGATCTGTTTGGCGCTGGAGAGCAGAAACGAGGCGAGACATTCCCACGCAGGCTGCCGGAGCAGGCGCAGCCCGTGCCAGCGCCGGATGGCCTCGTGCAGGTGCGGATCGTCAGGAAAGGTGGCGCAGACGGCTTGCAAGGAGGTTCGAATCTGGAGGTAGTTCTCCAACCGGGCCAGGTCCTGCTCCCGGCCCCAGGCCCGGGCGGTGAGAAGCGTTCCGGTTTGAACGAGCTCGATCCTGCGCCCCTCGATCACGCCCAGCCAGCCGGGCCCGAACCGGCGCCACCGGAAGGTCTGACCGCACTCCAACGTCAGGTCCAGCCGGTAATCCGGGATGTGCCAGGCGGTTTGCAGGACCTCTTCCCGTGGGGCTGACGGGGGCTGGCCGGGGTCAGCGCAGGTTGCGGCACGCATAGAGTTGGACCCATTGCTGGGGTTGGCCTTTCCAAACGGCGGGGAACACGCCCAGACTGGTCACCTCGTCGAACTGTTCGCGCAGCACGGGCGGCGGGTCCCTCGGTTCGGGTTTGCGCCAGCGCCACCGGGGATCGGTGGGCGAGCGGAGCCAGTCCGTGGCACGGACCTTGACCTTCAACCGTTGCACGAAGATGGCGTTTGCACCTTTGAGCTGCTCGTATCCGGGCCAGAACCAGAACTGGTTTTTCGGCCGGGGCGTGGGCAGGCAGTAAACGATGGGCTGATCCGGCAGACCGGCCCGTGCTTCCGGGAGGTAAAACGTCATCAGGCTGGTGATGCCGTAGTGGTCGCCGATGAGGATCACCGGCCGGCCCTCTGCCAGCAGCTTTTGCCGTTCCCGGTTGGCGAGTTCGGCGGTTTCCCTCCACCCACGTACGCGGTGGAGGGGGTCCAGACTCAGTGGAAGGACCAGTCCGGTGGCGCGGGTGATCAGCCGGCTGTCGTGCATGGGCACCAGCATGAGCAGGCCCAAACCGAGGCCGACGCCGAAGGCGCGCCGGTACCAGAGTTGCCAGGTGGGCCGTTGGAGGTGCGCGTACACGGCCGTCAGGGCCAGCAGGGGCAGGACGGATGGCGCGATCCAGTTGGGCATCACCCGGGAGTGCAGGGTCCAGCCCAAGTAAACGAGGAAGACGGGAGCGCCCATGCTCAGCAGGTAGAGCAGGCGCGGCTCGTTGCGGCACCGCCGGACCACGCCCACACAGGCGAGGATCATGGCGCCGAACCAGACCGGGTTCCAGAGCGCCGCTTCTGCGGCCAGAAACTCGCCCAGGTAACGGAGGGTGAAATGCCAGGGCTGGTCCACATTGGCGTCCTCGGCCACGTGGCGGACGGTGACCCAGCCGTGTTGCCAGTTCCAGATCAGCGGGGGCAACAGACAAACGGCGTTGACCACCAGGGCGAGGTACGGCCCCGGCCTGCGGAGGTGGGCCCTGGCCGGTGGCCAGATGGCGAACCAGACGATCCAACTCAGCCATTGCATCAGGGCCGTGTACTTGCTGAGCGAGCCGAGGCCCATCCAGAGCCCCACCCAGAGCCAGTCACGCGCACGGCCCTCCGCGCCGGAGGCGCGCCAGCCGGCGATCATGGCCAACGTCCAAAAAAGCACGTTCCACGGGTCCACCGTCATCAGCGTGCTGCCCACGCCGAGCAACGGCGTGGTGAGCACCATCAGCAGGAACAGCACCGCGCCACGGGCACCGATCCAGCCGGCCAGGAAACGGAGCAGCGTCAGCCCGAGCACGGCGCCGATGAGCGGAGGAAAGAACCTCACACCGAAATGCGTGTCGCCCCAGAGATGCGTGCTCACCCGGTGGCTCCAGGCGATCAAGGGCGGCTTGCTGTAGTAGGACAGGGCCGGACGCTTCGACCAGAGCCACTGGTAGGCTTCGTCCTCCGAGAGCTGGATGATGTCGCCGGCCACGTACCACCATCGCCCCAGCAGGAGGATGCCGATCAGGATACAACCGGCGCGCAGCCAATGGGTTTCCTCGTTCCGCCGGGCCTGTTCGGAGCCCGCCGCGACCGAATCCGCGGGCGGCTCGGCGGGCCAGGGAGGAATGATGCGCGGACAACGCTCGTGCCAGAGCGGGAACCAGCGTCGGCCGATTCGTTGCCAGGCCTCGTTCAGGGCCAGCGTGCCTGCCAGCGCGTAGCCGCTGCCCAGAACGGCTCCGGCCAGCACGTCCGAGGGGTAATGGACACCGTTGTAAACGCGTGAATAGGCCACGGCAGCAGCCATGGGGAACATGAACCGCCAGCTTCGCCGGTAAAACAGCGCCAGGACGGTGGCGCCGGCAAACCAGTTGAAGGCGTGTCCGGAGGGCATGCTCTTGCCACGGTTCTGGCCGCTGCCCGTGCGGGATTCGACCCCTTCGAGTGCGGCGAAGGGGCGGGGCCGGCCCACGGCCTTCTTGATGGTGTTGCAGACCAGGCCGTCCCCGGCGGGCAGCAGGAGCAGCAACATCAGCAGGCAAAGCCGGGCCCGCCGGCCGCCCTTCACAAGCATGCAGGCGGCCACCGTGATCACGGCGGGATAGAAGAGCGGGTGCCCGCTCAGGAGGGGCATCAACCAATCGAACAGCGGGTTCTGCCACTGATCGTGGATGAGCCGGAACAGGGCAATGTCCAGCGCCAGCAGACTCTCCATTTGGAGGCGAATCTAGCTGAAAGGCGTGTGCTCGAAAGAGCAAAACCGGCCGGCCGGGCCGGATGGATTCCGGATTCGACAACGCCGGTCCCCCCGGGCATGCTGCGGGGCATGCAGTCCATGACCGGACATGGACGGGGGGTATGCCAGCGTCACGGCCTCCGGATCACCGTGGAGTTGAACTCGGTCAATCGCAAGCAGGCCGAGATTTTGCTGACGTTGCCAAGGGATCTGGAAGTGCTGGAGGGTCCGATGCGGGAATGGATCGGCCGGCACATTGAACGGGGTCGGGTCCAGGCACGCGTGCTGGTCGAGTATCTCAACCCGGCGTGGGTGGCCCCGCGCTTGGAACCCGTGGTCGCGGCGGCCTGGGTGGCCGAGCTGCGGCGGTTGGCCCGTCGCTTGGGGATCCCCGAGACGGTGACGCTGGATCACCTCCTGCGCGTGCCGGGCCTTTTCCAAGCCAACGGCCCGCAGGTGCCGTGGGAGAAACTGTGGCCGGTGGCGCGTGCGGCCCTGGACCGTGCGCTGGCCGGCCTGTTGCGGATGCGCCGGCGGGAAGGGGCGCATCTGGAGAAGGATCTGGTGCGGCGCATTCAACGCATGCGGCGTGCGGTGGCCCGGATTCGGGCGCGTGCACCCCGCGCGGTGGAACGCTACCGGAAACAGTTGTTGCAGCGGATCCGGGCGGCCGGCCTGACCGAGGTGACGGGCGAGGACGAACGACTGTTGAAGGAGGTCGTCCTGTTCGCCGAGCGGACCGACATCACCGAGGAACTGACGCGTTTGGAGAGTCATTTCAAGCAGTTCGAGCAATGTCGTCGGAGCCGGCAGCCGGTGGGACGGACCCTGGATTTTCTGGCCCAGGAGATGTACCGCGAGGTGAACACCCTGGGCGTGAAGGCCAACGACGCGCAGATCAGTCGCGAGGTGGTCCGGCTGAAGACCGAGCTGGACCGTTTTCGCGAACAGGTACAGAACGTGGAATGAACGATTCGGTTTCGGATTCGCCATCGGGAGACGTGCCGGGGCGGGCTGCGCCCTGCGCCGGGGCAGCGGGAGGGGCGGGCGCCGGGGAGGCGCCGGTCGGGACGGTGCTGCTGCTGTTGTCGGCCCCTTCCGGTGCGGGCAAGACCACGCTCTGCCAGGAGTTGCTCCGGCGGCGGCCGGGTCTGAGTCGGGTGATCACGTGCACCACGCGGCCGCCGCGTCCCGGGGAACGGGACGGTGTGGACTATCATTTCCTGGATCCGGAGACGTATGAACGGAAGGTGGCGGCGGGCGAGTTTTTGGAGCACGCCATCGTGTACGGGCACGGGTACGGAACCCTACGCCGGGAGGTGCTCGACCGGTTGCGATCCGGATCGGATGTTCTGCTGAACGTGGATGTGCAGGGCGCGGCGGCCATCCGCGCGCGCGCCCGGGAGGATGCCGTGTTGCGGCGCGCGCTGGTGACGGTGTTCTTGACCCCGCCATCTTTGGAGGTTTTGGAGGGCCGGTTGCGCCGTCGGGGGACGGATCCCGAGCCGGTCATCCGGCGGCGGCTGGCCACCGCCCGGACCGAAATTGCCCGGTGGCATGAATTCGATTATCTGATTCTCAGCGGGACAATCGAGGAGGACGTGGCCCGGTTGGAGGCGATTCTGGAGGCGGAAAAACTCCGGGTATGCCGGCAAAAGGCCCCGCTTTTTTGAACGAACAGGGTCGGGGGCGTCCAGCCCGGGCAGCGGCCGCGTGGCGGCGGGCCGGCCCGTGTGGGACGGGGCCGGCTCCGTGGAAGGGGATGGGATGAAGAGCCAGGGCAACATCGTGTTGGGCGTGACCGGTTCGATCGCCGCGCACCGGGCGGTGGACCTGTGCAGTCTGCTGGTCAGGGCCGGTTGCGAGGTGCACGTGGTCCTGACAGCTGACGCGCGCCGGTTCGTGACCGAGGTGCCGTTCCAGACCCTGTCGCGAAACCCCGTGGTGACGGACCTGTACGACACGGCCGGAGGCTGGCAACCCACGCACATCCAACTGGCCGATCAGGCGGACCTGTTGCTGATCGCGCCCGCCACGGCCCATACCATCGCCCGGCTGGCACACGGTCTGGCCGACGACGCGCTGACCTGCATCGCCCTGGCCCTGCGGCCGGAGACACCGGTGGTGGTGGCCCCGGCAATGAACGGCAAGATGTGGTTGCACCCGGCCACGCAGGCCAACGTGGAGACCCTGCGCCGTCGGGGGGTGGAGTTCGTGGGTCCCGACACGGGCCTGCTGGCGTGTGGGTACGAGGGGGCAGGCCGGCTTTGGCCGATCGAGCAGATCGCATCACACGTGTTGGCGCGACTGGCGGCCGGACCCGGTGGGGCCGGCACGCCGCCGCCGTCGGTGGCATGAACCGGTTCAAGTCGTGGTTGACCCGGCTGTCCCGCCTGTTGGAGGCCCCGGCGCCGCAGGCGGCGCAACAGGACCGGCGCGTCCAGCGGTTGCAACGCGAGGTGGTGCTGCCGGCCAAGGTGCTGGTCCTGCTGGCCGTCTACCACTACCTGTTGCGGGCCACCTGGGTGGAGGAACCCGACTCCTCGTTCGGCGTGGTGCTGGAGGCGCTGCGGGAGTTCTTCTACGTCTACGTCGGGTTGATCGGGATCTGCTGGGCGGCCTTTCTGTGGGTGCGTCGTTTCCCACCGGGCACGGTCCAAGGGCTGTCCTTCCTGCTCGGTTTCGCGGACGGATTGTTTCTGGGCGGTCTGACGGTGTTGACCGGGGGATTCGACAGTGTGTTGTACTGGGTCTTTCCGGTTCTGATCGTCCTGAACGCCATCTGCATCCCGCTGGCCACGCCGCAACTGGTGCTGAACCTCCTGCTGAGCGGGTTCTTCCTGCTGGCGGGGCTGGTGGAGCCGAGCCTGCGCAGTCAGGAACTGCCCGTGCCGCAACTGCCGCCGCGGGCCCAGCGTCGGGCTCTGCCGCCCATCCGGCCCGTGGACATCCCGGACCCCTACGCCACGGCGGCGCGCCTGCAACAGGGCAACGACACCCTGGCCCGCCTGCTCTGGCAGCGCGTGCCCGAGGGTGGACGGGAACGAATCCGCGAGCTGTCGCGCCAGCCGGGACAGGAAGAGGCCCTGCGGCAGGCGCTGGCCGAGGAGTTGAATCGCCTGCTGCCCATGTCGCGCTACGTCGTGCAGTCGGAGGAGGTGCCCGAAGTGCCGGGTGAACCGTTTTTGTTGCGACTGGTGATCCTGTGGTTGTTGACCTTTTGTTGCTACGGCGTGCAGGTGTTGGCGGCACGACAACGCCAGGCCGAGGAGGAGGCCAAGGAATTTGCGGCGCGCTCGGCCCAGTTGCATGCGGCGGGCCGGCTGGCGGCCGAGTTCGCCCATCAGATCAAGAACCCGCTGGCGATCATCAACAACGCGGCCTTTGCGCTCCAGCGTTACGTGGGCCGGGAACCCGCGGCGGCCGGTTCCCTGGAGCTGATTCAGGAGGAGGTGGAAAAGGCCGACCGGATCATCACGCAGGTCATGGGCTACGCGGAGCTGAGCGAGGGCCGGGTGGAAAAGGTGCCGGTGCGCGAGGCCATCGAACGGGCGGTCCGCCGGGTGTTTCCCCCCGGGCTGGAGACGGGCGTGAAGGTGCGGCTGGATTTGCGCGAGCCGCTGCCGGTGTTGATGATGCAGCCGCGGCATTTCGACGACATCCTGACCAACCTGCTGCAGAACGCCCGGGACGTGCTGGACGGGCATGGCGAGGTGACCGTGTCAGCCCGGTGCATCTCGGATTCGGTCCTGGAGGTGGTGGTGAGCGACAATGGCCCGGGCATACCGGCCGACAAGCTGGAACGGATTTTCGAGCCCTATTTCACCATGCGGCCCAAGGGGACGGGGCTCGGCCTGGCCATCGTCAAGCACAACACCGAACTGTACGGCGGGCGCGTCCGGGTGGAGTCGGAGCTTGGAAAAGGGGCGCGGTTCACCGTAACTTTCCCTGTCCGGACGATGGAGGGTCCCTCGCCGGACGGGACCGGCCAGGCTGCCTGAACCGGGCGGTGACCATCCGGCACGCGCGACCTGTTTCGCAGGCGGTCTCGGGGCGGGGGAAGGCCTTCCGGCGGGTCCGGCTGGAACGGTGTTCATGAAACCGGCGTTGCCACCCTTGCTGGTCGTGGACGACGAGCCCAACCTGCGGCGCTCGTTGCGGGCGTTGTTGGAGCCGGAAGGTTACGACGTGCGCGACGTGGAGTCCGCCGAACAGGCGCTGCCGCTGCTGGCCGAGGAGGAGTTTTTCCTGGTGATCACCGATGTGCGGCTGGGCGGCATGAACGGGTACGATTTCCTCACGCGGGTCCGGCAGCGGTGGCCGCATCTGCCGGTGCTCATGATCACGGCATACGCCACGCCCAAACAGGCCGTGCAGGCGATTCGGGCCGGTGCGTTCGACTACCTTCCCAAGCCCTTTGCGCCGGAGGAACTGCTCCACGCGGTGGAACGGTGCGCCGAACACTGGCGTCTCAAACAGGAAAACCTGAGGTTGCGCAGTCAAGTGGGGGTGGTGACCGACCTGTCGCAGATCGTGGGCGAGTGCCCCAAGATCCGCGAGCTGCGCCAGATGATCCAGACGGTGGCCGCCACCGATGCGCGGGTGTTGATCCTGGGCGAGAGCGGCACGGGCAAGGAGCTTGTCGCGGGCGCCTTGCACGGGTTGAGCCGGCGTCGCGATGCGGCCTATGTGCGGATCAATTGCGCCGCCATCCCGGACACGCTGCTGGAGAGCGAGTTGTTCGGGCACGAAAAGGGTGCCTTCACCGGTGCGCTCCGGCAAAAGCCGGGTCGGGTGGAGGAGGCCGACGGGGGCACGCTCTTCCTGGACGAGATCGCCGACATGAGCCGTCCCCTGCAGGCGAAGTTGCTGCGGTTTTTGGAGGACGGCACGTTCACGCGGGTCGGCGGCACGCAGGAATTGCGGGTGAACGTGCGGGTCATTGCGGCGACCAACCGCGACATTGTCCGGGCCATTCACGAGGGCCGGTTCCGGGAGGACCTGTTCCATCGGTTGAATGTGGTTCAGTTTCGCCTGCCGCCCTTGCGGGAACGGGGTGAGGACGTGCTCCTGCTGGCGGAGCATTTCCTGCGTCAGTTCAAGCAAACGCTGGGCCGGAACGTCCGCGGGTTCACCCCGGCGGCCCGCAAGAAGTTGCTGGCGCACTACTGGCCGGGCAACGTGCGCGAACTGCGCAACGTGATCGAACGGGCCCTGATCCTGGAGACCGGCCCGGAGATCCAGGCCACCAGTCTGCCGGATTTCGAGCTGGAAGCGCGGTTGCACGCGCGGGGCGAGGAAGAGGCGGCGCCCGCCATGCCCGCCCCGGGCCAGACGCTGGACGATCTGCTGGCGGCCTACGAAAAGCGGTTGATCCTCGCCACCCTCGCGCAGTGCCAGTATAACATCGGCCGGGCGGCCGAGCGGCTCGGTCTGAGCCGGCACGCCCTGCGTTACCGCATGCAGCGGCTCAACATCCAATCCGAACCCGATGCGGAACCCGCTTCGGCGGACACGCCGATCTCCTCGCCATGAGCCTGTCCGACCTGTCTGCCCTGTTCCTGGCTTCGACGCCGCTGGTGCCGGCGCCGACGGTGGTGCCTCCTCCGCCGCGGTGGGGATCGCAGTTTCGGGATTTCCTGCCCATCCTCGGGGCGGTTGCGGTGCTGACAATGATCCTCATGACCTGGCTGGCCATTGTGCGCGGTCGCCGTCGCCGTCGCCGGCACGGCAGCCAGGGGGGTGAAACCCTGGTCCGGTATCGCTCGCCCAAGTTGGATGACACCGGCCTGTTGTCGCTGCTGAAACCGCGCCGGCGCAAGAAACGGCGGAAACACCGTTATCACCATCGGAATCCCACCCTGGCCGAGACGGGCGGTCTGCCGCCAATCCGCCAGCCGGCCGGTGGCGGGGCGGCCCCGCCGGCCTCCGGGACCGGCGCCAGTGCGGTGCCGCCCGGCATCCCTCCGGCCGCTTCTCCCCCGCCGCAGGGGCCGTCCGCCGGACCGGCCGGGCCGGGCGCGCCGGCCGCTTCCTGAAGATTCCGGGGCATGCAAGAGAGCCGGCGGATCACCCAGCGGAGTAGGTCCAACCTCGCGCTGGCGTTTTGTCTGTTGCCGCGCACGACGCGTGACGACATGGCCGTGTTGTACGCCTTTTGCCGCGAGGTGGACGATGTGGCCGATGCGCCCGGGCTCCCGGAGGAGGAACGCCGGGCCCGGTTGGAAGTGTGGCGCGAGGATCTGGACCGCGCCTACACCGGTCAACAGCCGCGATTGCCGGTTTGCCAGGAACTTCAGCCGGTGATCTTCTGGTATCGCCTGCCGCGAACGCTGTTCGACGAGCTGCTGCGTGGCGTGGCGATGGATCTGGAGATCCGGCGCTATCCCACGTGGGATCATCTGGAACTCTACTGTCACCGGGTGGCTTCGGTCGTGGGTTTGCTGAGCCTGCCCATCTTCGGGTGCCGCCATCCGGCCTCGCGCGACTATGCCGTGGCCCTGGGGCGGGCGTTGCAATTGACCAACATTCTGCGGGACGTGGCCCACGACGCGGCCCGCGACCGCATCTACCTGCCCTTGGAAGAGCTGCGGGCCACGGGCGTGGCCGAGGGGGACATCCTGTCGGGCCGGTACACGCCGGCTTATGCCGAGCTGGCGCGGCGGGTCGCGCGCCGTGCGCGGCGCTGGTACCGGGAGGCCCGTGACCGGCTTCCGGAGGAGGATCGGCGCGCCCTGATCGCGGCGGAACTGATGGGGGCGGTGTACTGGCGGGTGTTGAAACGGCTGGAACGCCGCGGTTTCAACGTGTTCGAGGGCCCGGCCGTGCGCGTGCCCACCTGGCAGAAGGCGGCGCTGGTGTGGTTGACCTGGCTCCGGTATGCGCGCCAACAGCCGGTGTCCGATTACGGATGGGACTGAGAATCGGCGCGGGACGCCGCCCGTGGCGGCCGTCCGGCGGGCTCCGACCTTGCCAGCGGCCTGCCCGGCCGGTTTCATGCTGCGAACCGTGAAGAACATCGTTTACCTCGATCTCGAGACGCAGAAATCGGCCGGTGAAGTGGGTGGCTGGGGTCACATCAGCCGGATGGGCATGAGCGTGGGAGTCACCTACAGCACCGCACGTGGCGGGTACGAGATCTATGCCGAGAGCGACGTGGACGAGCTGATCCGGGAGTTGCAGCGGGCGGACCTGGTGGTGGGATTCAACATCCTGCGATTCGATTACGAGGTGTTGCACGGGTACACCGCGCTGGACCTGCGGCAGTTGCCCACGCTCGATCTGCTGGTGAGTCTGCAGGATCATCTGCAGCACCGGCCCTCGCTGGATGCGCTGGTCTCGGCAACGTTCGGCGTGGAAAAGACGGCCGAGGGCACGCAGGCGCTGGAATGGTACAAACAGGGCCGGTTGCTGGAGATCGCGGAGTACTGCTGTTACGACGTCAAACTGACCCGCATGCTGCACGAGTACGGCCGCGCCCACGGCCACGTGTATTACAAAAACCGGCTGGGACGCACTCTCCGGATCCCGGTCTCGTGGTGAGCGGCCGGACAGTCGGACAGACCGGAGTGCGGTTGGTTGGTTTCAACGTCCGGCCTCCACTTGCGGGGCTCCTTCGAGGGGGCGGGCCCGCCGGGCGGTTTCGCAGATGAGGTCCAGTTTTTCGCGTACTTCCGTATCCATCCGCTCCGGCGGGACGAACCCGGCGAGCTGGTGGAAGTCGGATTTGTCGGCCAACTGAGCCAGGCCGAGCTTTTGGTAGAACTTCCGGAACACAGGCTTGAGGAACTCCTCGCTCACGCGCAAATCCGGGCCCCAGGGGTCGGGTCTGCCCAGCCTGGCAAGCGCGTCGGTGATTTCGGCGATCGTCTCTTCCATGGTCTGACGCCATGCCTTTCCGAACAAATCCCCCTGGATGGTACGGCCCTGGGCCTCGGCAAAGGCAAGGAGGGTTTCCTCCTGGCACAAACAGCTTTCAATCTCCCGGCGGCGCCAGGTGGTTTGCGTGAGGTAGGGGTCCCCGGATGGGGTGGCCTCCAACCGGTCGAAAATGGCCAGACCGACCAGGTCTGGCTTTGCTTCGCGCAGGCCGTGGAAATGATCCCTGGCGCGGGCGGGTTGATTGCCGACGTAATGAACAAAAACCCGCTCCAAATATTCGGCGGCCGGATGCCCAGGCGATGAGCCAGGGCCTTCAGGATTTTCAGATCGGTGGGGCCTTCCAGGTAAAGGATCCATCCCGTTTGTTCGGCTTGCAGATAGTCCTCGAACGGGATCTCCTTCAGCGCCTTCAGCACCTGTTGACTGGCACGCCTGTCGATCCGATGCGGCCGGCCGACAAATGCCACCACCACGTCACGACCCGCTGCTTCATTGAGCAGGACCTCGGAATGGCTGGCCGCCAGGATCTGGCTCCCGGTCTGCTCGGCCGCCGTGGACAGCACATCGTAGATCTGACGCTGGCGCAGGATTTCCAGGTGTGCATCGGGTTCGTCGAGCAGCAGAATCGAACCGCGGTAGGCTGCCATGAAGGCAAGGAGTAGCAGGACCTGTTGTTGTCCGCGACCGCTCGAGGAAAGGTCGAGCCGCACACCGGAGGGTGTACGATAGGTCATGGTGATCTCGCCGCGCTGGGGAATGTAGCGGGGCGGATCGAGTCGGATGCTGAAAAGCCGCTGCATGGAGGCGGCCACCTCGTCCCAGAGCTTTTCATTTCGTTCACGGACCAGCCAGCAAAGGTTTCGCAGGACTTCAGCGGTTCGTCCTTCGCCGAGCCGGACCTGGAGGGCACCCTCGTCCACTCTGGTTTCGCTGGTGGCCAGACCGGACATGGGCTGCAGGTAGGCGAGTTTGAGTTGTGCAGCCGCCTGGGGGACGGGAAGGCGCCTGCCCTCGGGACCGACCGGAGTGCGACAGTAAATGGACTCTTCGTTGGCGTAATCAAACTCCAGAGCAGCGCGCCAGGGATTTGCGTCGGGGCCGATTCCCTCGACCTCGATCTCGATCAGTATGTTGCGCGTTTGAGTCCTGGCACCCTGGCGGTGGCCTTCGCGAACATGCAGGTCCCGCCACAGGAGCTTGGCGGTCGGGACCGGGACGGCGATCAGGTCCCTGCGATTCAGGGTCACACCGGCGCGGGCCTCGGGGACCCTGCCGGTGCCGCGCTTTTCGACCCATCGTTGGATGCCTGCGTGTCAGAGCGCCAGAGCCTGAAGTGCCGAGGTCTTGCCGGAGTTGTTCTGGTCCACGAAGAGCACTCGCTGTCCGAGGTCCAGATCCACTTCCTCGAAGAGCTTGAAGTTGCGAATGTGGAGACGGGTCAGCATGGGACAGCCGGCCGAAATCGCCCGTTGGAACCCGGAGCGACCCCGAACCCCGGCCGGGCGCCCGGATCAGCCTTCGGGTCGTTGCCCAGAAAACGACGGTTCACGCGGTCGAGAGTAATCAGCCATTGCATCCCTGGGCAATCAGCTCGGTGTCGGGCCCGAGGGGTCGGTTTGGTGAGTGCTCAACGCGACGAGGCCGCGACATCCGCTTCAGGGGAAGCGCGGCGCGGCGAACGGGAGCCGGTGCCTGTCCCGAGTTGGCGCGGTTGCCGGCTTTCGAAACGATACGAGCCGCCGGCGATCGAGAAATGCAGGCGGTTGTCCGACCGACCCGTGAACCGGACGCCGGGCGATTCCCGGGCCGGCCGGCCGGATTCAAGCACCGCCTCAGGATCGGTGCCGGGCAGGACGACCTCGGCGGTGGTGTTGGGCGGGATCTCGACCTCCATGAGAAAGCTCAGCGGACGGCGTTCCCAACGGACGCGTACCCAGCCCCGCGGTGACCGGTGTTCGGCGCGTGCCCGGGCGAGGTTGCCCACCGGTTGAGGCTCGAGGATCCATCGGGCTCCGCCCGGGACTCCGGGATCGCGCCGCAGGCCGGCCAGATGTTCGAGGAACCATTGCTGGATGTGTCCCAGCATGCAGTGGTTCATCGAGGCACCGGTCTCGGCATCCCAGGCCTCGGGCAGGGTGGTCCAGCCGTTGCGGACGATGAAACCGTAACTTCCGATGTTGGTGCGGTTGACCATGGAAAAGATTTCCTCATGCCGGCCGTGGCGGGCCAACGCCTCGAGCAGATGGGGGAAGCCGATGTCCCCGGCGGTCTGCTGAAACCCCCGGCTGCGCAGATCCTCCAGCAGGCGTTGCAAGACCGGCTGGACACAGGACTCGGGGACGAGATCCAGCGCCAGGGCCATGCCGTTGGCGCATTGGGGACTGCCGAAGTTGCGGTACTCGCTCCGGCCGTCGAACCACAGTTGGTTGAACGCGGTGCGGATTTGGTCGGCGACCGAGGCGTAGCGTTCTGCTGCGTCGCTGCGGCCGAGCACGCGGGCGGCTGCGGCCACGGTGCGGGCGCAGCGGTAAAAGGTGGCCATGGCGGTGAGTTCAGGCGGGGTGAACTGGGAGGGCCCCCGTGTTTCGGTACCGTAATCGTACCAGTCGCCCAAACCTGCGGCCGGGACGAGGTTGGTCGAGGATTGTTCGAGGAAATCGGTGAACCGGCGCATGGTGTCGAACTGTTCCTCCAGGATCCGGCGGTCGCCGTACCACTGGTAAAGCTGCCAGGGCAGCAGGACGGCGGCGGCTCCCCATTCGGGGGTGTAGTCGAACGGCCCGCCGAACCGCGGGTACCACGGTGCCACCGTGGGGACCCGGCCGTCGGGTTGCCGGGCATCGGCGCAGTCCCGGGCGATCTTGCGGTAGAAGGTTCGCAGGTCATAACGCCCCGCGATGGAGGGGCCCATGAGGTAGGAAACCTCCAGCCAACCGAGTTTTTCGCGGTGGGGACAGTCGGTCAGCACGTGAGAGAGGTTGGCCTGCACGGCTCGTTCGATGATCCGGTCAATCTCGTTGAACAACGGTTCCGAGCATTCGAAACGGCCGATGCGCGGTGCGTCGTTGCGGACGTGGACCGAAACCAGTTCCTCGATGACGGGCAGGCCGCGCGGGTTGGGGTGGCCCCGCGGCACGGCGCCGATGACCTCCAGGTATTGAAAGCCGGAGTAGGTGAAACGCGGTTGCCAGGTTTCGAACCAGTCGCCGCGCAGGGTGTACTGCCAGTAATTGGGGCGGCCGACGCCGGCCTGGTTGACCCGGCCGCGGCCATCGTTGCGGCGCGGGCTGGAACCGTGTCGTTGTTCGGCGGGGGTCAGGCGGACGATCTGTCCGGGCGCGCCCCGCAGACGGATGCGCGGAATGGCGGAGGCGTTCTGGCCGAAGTCGAACACGAAGACGCCGGGTTCCGGCTCGTCCACGCGCACGGGCCGGAGGGTTTCCTGTTCGCGCAGCGGCGGTGCGACGGCGGCGCGAAGCCGGCCTGCGGGGCCGGGTACAACGATGGCAGGGGTCCAGTTGTGGTCGTCGAAGCCGGGCTCGGCCCAGCCCGGGGGTTCGCGCCGTGCGTCGTGGTCCTCGCCGCCGAGGATGGCGGCGTGGGTGACGGGGCCTGGGGCGGTTTTCCACTGGGGGTCGGTCACGAGCACTTCCTCGGTTCCGTCGCGGTACCAGAGATGGAGCTGCAACCAGAGGCACAGTGGGCCGCGCGTGTGCACACCGTGGACGCGTCGGTCGCCCGCGGTGTTGTAGAAGCCTTTGCCCAGCATCACACCGAGGGCGTGCCGGCCGGGGCGGAGTCGGTCGGTCAGGTCGTGCGTGACGTAATGCAGCGTCTTTGCGTAGTCCGTCCAGGGCGGATCCAGGAAATGGTCGCCGATCTTCCGGCCGTCCAGATACAGTTCATGCTGGCCCAGCCCGCAGGCATGGAGAAGCGCCCGGCGCACGGGCTTGCGCAGGACGAACTCGCGCCGAAACAGCGGCAGGGGCTGCTGGCCGTGAAAGCCGCGGCCCCATGGAGGCATGCCGAACGGGCCCAGCTCCCGTGCCTCGACCCACGCGGCGGGCGTTTCGGCCTCCGCAGCGGTGGGTCGGGGCGCTGACCGTTGACACAACCACGAGCGATTGACCGGGATGTCCAGCCGGGTGCCCACGTCGAAGGCCAGCAGGATCCGGCCGGTCCACCCGGCGGGTCCGGGCCGGCGATTCTCCACCGCGACCTCCAGCACGTTGGTGCCGGGTTGGAGGCGATCCAGCAGATCCACGAAATGGACGAGGTCCGTCCCGGTCAGACGCGCCAGGCCATGTCCGTTGAGTCGGACGCCGGCCGGGGCGCTGGCCGCCAGCAGCAAGACGGCCTGCACGGGGCGCGTCTGGGCCGGCAGGACGATGGTCTTGCGAAAGGTGACCGTGCCCGTAGGGGAGTTTGGAAGCGTCTCTTCGTCCGGGTGCCAGATCCAGACACAACCATCCAAGGGATGTGTCGGGGGATCTGGCGCGACGATCCAACGGGCGCGGAAGGCTTCGGATTCCATCAGCCCCATGGTCCAGCGGGCCGGACGACTCCAGGCGGAGGCCCGACCGGCTTCGTCCCATACGCGGACCCGCCAGTGACATTCCGCGTGGGAGGTCAGCGCCCGGCCGGCGTAGGGGATCTGGTTTTGCTCCGAGGAAGTGACCCGGCCGGAATCCCACAGATCCGGTTTGTTCTGGCGCAGGAGGCGGGGCGAGGAGGCGACCTGGATTTGATAAGCCGTCTGGCGGGCTCCGCGACGCGCATCGGTCAGTTCCCAACCCAGCCGCGGGTGCGGGGTGTCCACGGCGATGGGCTCCGGTTGATCCACACAGGTGAGTCCGGTGGGTTCGAGGGCGGTCAACCGGAGTGCAGCCAGCCAAACAAGGGCTGAAATCGGCGCCAGAGACAGCCGGGAGCACGCTCTGCGTGCGGTTGACCGGATGTGGAGCTGCATGACCGGGAGGGTAACGGCGTGGGAAGGGTCGCGTCCAGTATTCGCCCGGCGGGGCGGTCGGGCGGGGTTTCGGGTTGGACTTGTTCGGTGCGCGTGGGGCACGCCAAGTTTGGGGCGCGTTGCGACGGTGGATTGTCCAAGGGAGCTGGGTGGGGATGGTCCGGTACGGCACGGCCGCGCTGGCGGGGCTGTGCCTTGCGCTGGCATTTCCACCGCTGCAGTGGGCGGGTCTGGCGTGGGTGGGCCCGGCCCTCTTGTTGTTGGCCGGAGAAGGGGCCGCGCCGGCACAGCGATGGCAGCTGGGTTACCTGGCCGGTTGGGTCTGGCATGGTGTGGCCCTGTCGTGGCTCTGGGAGATCCCCGTGCGCGGGTACCCGGTGCTGGGTTGGGCCGCCCTGGTGAGTTATCTGGCGTTGTACCCGGCGGTTTGGCTGGCTTTGGTGGGAACCGCATTCGAACGGGCACGGACGTGGGGTGGCCGGACACTGGCGGGCTTGGGCGCGGCGTGCGTGTGGGTGGCGCTGGAGATGTTGCAGGCGCGGTTGCTGGGCGGGTTCCCTTGGAACCTGCTCGGGGCGTCCCAGGTGGAGATGATTCCCCTTGTTCAACTGGCCTCCCTGACGGGGGTGTACGGGCTCTCGTTCCTGCTGGTC
Organism: Limisphaera sp. 4302-co; assembly: GCF_049537155.1. Classification (NCBI taxonomy): domain Bacteria; kingdom Pseudomonadati; phylum Verrucomicrobiota; class Verrucomicrobiia; order Limisphaerales; family Limisphaeraceae; genus Limisphaera; species Limisphaera sp. 4302-co. The sequence goes on along the minus strand of NZ_JBMVQZ010000003.1, from coordinate 148,957 downwards.
TGGTTTGCTGCGGGCCTCCGTGCGGCTGCCGCCGCGTTATGGACGGATCCCACCCGCAGATACGGTTGGATGCGGGAGCTGGCGGTGCCAGGGTTGGCGGTGCTGCTGGTGTTTGCCTGGGGTTGGCAGCGGGTGCGCGCCTACACGGAGGGGGAACGACGGCTGCGCATCACGGTGGTCCAGCCGTCCATCCCGCAGACGTGGATCTGGGATCCGCAGGAAAACGGGAACCGGTTTCGGACGCTTGTGGAGCTGACGCGGCAGGCGCTGCAAGAACCGACCGATCTGCTGCTCTGGCCGGAGGCGGCCGTGCCGATGTTTCTACGGTACGATCCGGTCACGCAGGCCGCGGTGACCGGGCTGGCCCGACAACACCGGATCTGGATGATCACCGGCAGTGACGATGCGGAGCCGCGCGGCCCGGCCGGGGAGAGCGAAGAGGCGGATTATTTCAATGCGGCGTTCCTGATCGGACCGGACGGGCGCCTGCGGTCCGTGTACCGGAAGATGCACCTGGTCATGTTCGGCGAGTACATTCCCTGGGTGGAGGTCCTGCCCTTTTTGCGATGGTTCACGCCCATTACCGGCCAGTACACGCCGGGACGGAACCCGGTGGTCTTCGAGATCGAAGCCGGTTCGGCGGACGCGGCTTCCGTTTCCGGCAGCGCGCCGGTGCGGGCGGCGCCGCTGATCTGTTTCGAGGACGTGTTTCCTCATCTGGCGCGGCGGTTTCTCGAGGGTGAGCCGGATTTGTGGGTGAACCTGACCAACGACGGATGGTTCGGCCGGAGTGCGGCGCAGTGGCAACACGCCGCCAATGCCGCGTTTCGCGCGGTGGAAACGGGCCGGCCGCTGATTCGCTGCACCAACAACGGGTTGAGCGTCTGGATCGATCCACTGGGCCGGTTCCGGCAGATCCTGTGCGACAAGCGGGGCTCCGTGTACGGCGCGGCGTGGGCGGTTTGGGAGGTGCCGTTGCCGGATCGGACCGCACTGGCGGGGGGAACGTTTTATGCGCGGCACGGCGATCTTTGGGGATGGTCGTGTGTGATCGCGGCGGTGGCATGGCAGGCGGCGCGGTTGCGCCGCCGGACCGGGGCGGTCGCCTTTGCGGATTCCGTGACCGACCAGGCGCCACGCTCAGGGGGCTGATCCGGCGGGCACCGGCGGGCGCGGCTTCATTCGGCCCGGGCGGGTTCGACCCCCGGAGTCAGGTGCAGGGCGGACCGCCGGGAGGCAAGGGGTGGGTGGCGGCGGGAGCCCGGTCAACCCGGGGTGTTCCCGCCGATGGCATTCTGGAGAAGACGTTTTTCCTCGGGCAGCAGGGGATGATCACCCACGAGTGCCGCGTAGGAGCGGGCTTCATCCAGACGTCCCTGGCTGCCGAGGATGATGGCCATGTATACGGCCACTTCCGGCCGGCGCCGGTCGGTTTCAGGCAGGTTTTCGAGCAGCTTGAGTGCGCCGGCCGGGTCGCCCTGTTGATAGAGTGAGAAAGCGTAGGTGGAGACCCACACGGGATGGTTGGTGTCGGAGAGATAGACCTCGCGGGCCAGACGGCGGCAGCGCTCCAGATCCCGTCCCAGCAACAGGCCCAGGGCCGCCACGTTGTTTTTGACCTCGGGGGAACCCGGTTTGGCCTCGAGCATGGCGGAGTAAACCTGGAACAGGCCCGGAGCGTCTCCCGCGGCGTAGCGGTTCTTGACGAGGATTTCCCAGGCCCATTCGTGCCAGGGCGCCCGTTTGACCAGGGCCCACAGCACCTCCTCCATTTCGGAACGCCATCCCCATTTTTCGAGCACCTGGGCCACGGCAGCCAGGGCTTCCCCGCGGCCGCCGGTCCAGTCGAGCACGCGGCGCCAGTAACCGTCGGCCAGGCTGCGCTGGCCCCGTTCACGGGCGGCACGGGTCAGGAGGGTCAACCGCATCGGTTCCTGGGCCTCCCAGTTTTGGGGTTCGAGCCAGGCTTGCAGCCCTTCCCAATCCCGGAGTGCGACGAGGGCATCGGCGACCGCGAGGGTGATGGGTGGATTGGTGCGCATGGAGAGGGGAAAAGTTTGCAACCATTCGAGCGCTTCGCGGGCACGCTGGCGGTCGGTGAGCCAGCTGGCCAGCACGGTGATCTGTGCGGCGTTGGTGCCGGCCTCCTGCTGGAGTTGGTGCAGCCAGCTGTTGGTTTCCGGTCTGCCTGCGGCGACCAGGACAGTCAGGTGCTGGACCTTGTCGTTGAACCCGGTGCCGGGCAGCTCGAGCAATTCGGTGGAAAACCGCAGCGCCTCGGCCGGCCGTTTCTGCTCCAGACTCACCGTCACGAGCGAACGCAACGCCAGGAGGCGCAGGTGAGGATCGTTGCCGGGCCGGCTGAGTTCCGCAAGTGTCCGGAATGCCTGGTCGGCCGTCCGGGAATCGGAGTTCTTCACCTGGAGGGTGGCCAGGTTGAGTCGGTGCAACTGGTTGGTGGGATCGAGTCGGACCGCCTCTTCCAGATGGGCCACCGCCTCGGGCAGGCGCCCTGTCTGGAGCGCCAGTTGAGAGGCCAGTGCGTGGTATCGTGCGGAATTGGTTTCACCCAGTGCCCGCATCTCCCGGAGCGTCTGGCCGGCCACGGGATAGGGCGGATTCTCCAGTTGCAGCGCCGCGCCCACTAGGCGCAGCCGGTTCTCAGCTGTGGGGCTCAGCTCCACCACGCGGCGCCACCAGCCGAGGGCCAGCGGCGACCGTGTCTCGGTGAGCAACTCGGCCAGGCGCCGGGCGGTTTCGATGTTTTGAGGGTTGGCGGCCTGGGCCTGTCGCAGGCTCAGGAGGGCCTGTCGAATGTCGCCGGCCTCCAGAAACGCATCCGCCATGCGCAGGTAGCGCTGTTCCTTGTAATGCCGGTAGGCCGGCCGGCCCCACCAGAGACCCGCGGCACTCAGCGCCAGGACACCGACCACGACGCATGCAATCCACAGCCCGCGGCGCATCCCATGCATTGGATTCTCCTCGCTCACAGTCAGTTCAATCTGTCAAACCCTGGACCGGGTTTCCAAGCCCAACTGCGGCCGGCAGGCCGGGCCCCGAGGCTTCGCGCCGGCGGGGCCGGGGAAGCCGGGCGTCAGGGCGACGATGGGTCACCGGCCGGCCGCGCGAGCGCGCGGAGTCGGTCGGCCAGCGGGGGATGCGACTCGTGCCAGAAACGGTACCACGGATGCGAGGGCGGCTCGGCAAGGTTCTCGCGGTGCAACCGCTCCAACGCCTGTCGCAAAGGCGCCGCCGAATCCAGCGTCCGCGCGGCGAATGCGTCGGCCTCGAACTCCCACCGGCGCGTCCGTGCGTGGATCCAGGGCGACAACCACCAGCCCAGCGGGCCCGAGCAGAGCCCGAGGATCAACAGCCCCGGTGCCGGGTTTCCGGGCTCGAAGCCGAACGCCCGGTACAGGGCGGGCTGTTCCAGCGCCCATGCCGCACCGGCGAAGGCCAACGCCCAGATTCCTGCCGTGACGATCCACAGTTTCCGCACATGTCCCAGCCGTGCATGACCGATTTCATGCGCGACCACCGCCTCCAGTTCGTCGGTGCCGAGCCGGCCCACCAGGGTGTCGTACAACACCACGCGGCGCGACCGGCCCCAGCCGGTGAAAAAGGCGTTGGAATGACGCGTGCGCCGGCTGCCGTCCATGATCTGGATGTCCCGAACGGGAAAGCCCGTTCGACGGGCCAGGCGTTCCAGACGGTCCCGGAGCGGTCCTTCGGGGAGGGGATCGAACCGGTTGAACCACGGCAGGATCAGCACGGGCGCCACCCGGTTCAGGAACAGGCCCAGACCCACCGCACCCGCCCACGCACCGAGCCACCACCAGGGGCCGCCGTGCCGGATCCAGGCCAGAAGCCCCCAGAGGGTCGGCAGACCCAGGAGCACGCCCAGGACGATGCCCTTGAACCGGTCGCTCCACCAGGTGCGTGCCGTGGCGGTGTTGAACCCGAACCGTTGCTCCAGACGGAACCGCTCGTACCACGTCAGCGGCCAGTGCACGGCGGTCGTGAGGGCGAAGACGGACCAGAGGAAGGCTGCATCGGCCCACAGGGTGGTGCCGGCGTGTTCCTGCCAGAGTCTCCATGCACGTGGCAGGACACCGCTTCCCAGGAGGACCGCCAGCACGACCGTCTCGTACAACACGGAGAACAGTCGGAACCGGCTGCGCGCCCGTGCATAGTCGAGGGCCCGCGGCGAGGGCGGGTGAACGGCCATGGCAGCGGCCGCGTCGTGGCCGCCCGCGGCCAGTCGCACGAGCAACCGCTGGTTGAGCGTTTCGAAGAGCAGCTCGCCCAACAGGCGCGTCCCCAGTACGACTGCCGTTGCCACTGACCAGGGATTCACGATTTGCAGAGATCTTAGGGGAACGGCGGTTCGCAGGGCACGGCCGCCGGCGGCGCCCGACCGTTTCGGGCGCGCCGGACCGGCCCGGTTCAGAACTCGAACCGGACCTCGCCCAGCCGGTCGGCCAGTTCCTGCATCAGTGCGATCTCATCCTCCGGCGTGGGCGCTTCGAAGGTGACGCTGAAGCGCAGGTACGGCCCGGCATCGTCCCAGGGCACGGTGGAGATCAGCTTGTCCATGATCAACCATTGGGACGCCTCCTCCGCGTTGGCGAAGCGGATGTGTTTGGCCGAGCGGGTGACGGCGGCGCGGGGGGCCGGCACGTAGAGGAAGAAGGATCCGGCCGGCTTGTGCGCGTCGAAGCCGGCCTGGCGCAGGACCTTCACCAGCAGGTCCATCCGCCGCGAGTATTTGGCCGCGATGCGCTCGGTCAGTTCCGGGTGGTCGAAACAGTAGGCCGCCGCGTGCTGGATGGCCAGGAACTGGCCGGAGTCGGTGTTGTCCTTGACGTCTCCGTAGGCCCGGACCAGCAGTTCGTTGCCGGTGACGAAGCCGCACCGCCAGCCGGTCATGTTGAACGCCTTGCTGACCGAGTGGAGTTCCAATCCGATCTCCTTGGCGCCGGGCGTGGCCAGGAAACTCAATGGCCGTCCCTCGTACACGAGTGCCGCGTAGGCGGCGTCCGAGATCACCACCAGGTGGTGCTTCATCGCGAAATCCACGACGTAGCGGTAGAACTCCGGGGTGGCGCTGGCCCCGGTCGGGTTGTTCGGGTAGTTGAGGACCAGCACCTTGGCCCGCGCCAGGATCTCCCGCGGCACCGAGTCCAGGTCGGGCAAAAACCGGTTTTCCGGGCGCAGGGGCAGGTTGTAGACCTCCCCACCGTAGTACCGGGCGTGGGTGCCGAAGACCGGATAGCCGGGAGCGGTCATCAGCACCACATCGCCGGGGTCAATGAAGGCGGCCGGCAGGATGGAGAGCGCGGCCTTGCTGCCGATGGAGTGAATGACCTCGCGTTCGGGGTCGATGCCCGACACGCCGAACACCCGTTCCATGTAGCGGGCCGCGGCCTCTTTGAGTACGTGATCGCCGTTGTCGGCGTAGCCGCGATTCTCCGGCCTGGCCGCCTCCTCGCACAGCTTGGCCACCACCTCCGGGAAGGCCATCTCGTCGGGCTCGCCCACGCCCAGATCGATCAGACGCCGGCCCGGTTGCGCGGCCATGGCCGCCCGCTTGGCCCGCTTGATCTTTTCGAACTTGTAGATGGCGGTGGACCGGCCGTAGTCCCGTCCACCGATCCTCTGTGCAAACTTCTCCTGAATGAATGACGCTGCCATAGTCGAAACCGCGTCCGACCTCCGTGACCGGGGCCGGAAAACCGGCGCACGGTAGCCAAACGAGCCCGGCGGAGCAAGAGCCGGGGTCACAACGCCGACTCCCGGCCGCCGTGTGAGCCGAGGCCGCGTCACCGCGCCGTCCGACGGGGCAATGCGCCGCGAGGCGGAGGGGCCGGGCGGTCGGGAAACCGGTCGTGAACGGAGCGACCGGGAGGACAGCTTGTGCGCGGCGACGGACGGGTGCGTGCTGCAGCGGCCCGGCGGGCGAAGCAACGGCAAAACCGGCAGCCCCCGAACTTCGTCCGGCCTGCGGCGGTCGGGCCGGCTTGCGGCCCGGTGCGGGTGGACTGGCGGACTGCAGCTCAGCTCACCGCGATCAGCGAGACCCGCTCGCCCTGCTCGTTGCGCGTGATCCCCTGGGCACGCGGGTCGAGCGTCAGCACACCGTCCACCAGAAACGCGTACCGGTGATGCCCGTGGCGGAGCTCCACCTTCAGCAGCCAGGCCCCGTCCGGCGCGCGCTGCATGGGATGCGCGGTGGGATCCCAGTTGTTGAAATCTCCCACCAGACTCACCGACCTGGCCTGGGGCGCCTGACAAATGAAATTCACGGGGCGCAGATTGCGATGCGCACTGTAGCGATGATGTGCGGTTGAGGAACGACTGTGCATCGGCTGATTCACCATCCCTGGTTCTTGTGCTTTGAATTTGAAGCAGTCTGCCATGCCCCCCGACCCGGTGCCAAACGATTTTTCGGCCGGATCCCGTGTGCCTGTGGATGGTCGGATCACCGGCCGGCGCGGCAGGGGCGCGTGAACGGTTGGCCGCGGCATGCTGGCCGTGGTCGACCCTGGAGAGGGCAGGGAGGCTCGTGGAGGGGCGGACACTTTGCAAGAGGCGAAGGCTGCTGGATCGCCGTGTGAGGTCCTTGTGCTCCTTCTGAGTTGGAGAGCGGGGGGGGGCGCGGAGTTCGGTCCGGGCGCCAGCCTTCACCAGCCCACGGGAAGGGATGCGTGCTCAGGCCGGGACCCGTCACCAATGCCTTTCGGCGTCGAGTCCGAGTCGGACGACAGGTTGCCGGAGCAACTTCTCCGGCAGTTGGCAGGTGTCACCAATGCCTTTCGGCGTCGAGTCCGAGTCGGACGTGCCGCACGTATTGGGACATCCATGACCATGAGCTGCCGTCACCAATGCCTTTCGGCGTCGAGTCCGAGTCGGACCACTAGGTCGAAGTATCATCCACCGCTACGGCGGCAGGTCACCAATGCCTTTCGGCGTCGAGTCCGAGTCGGACGCCGTGACGGCCGGCCCAAGGTGGTATGTCAGGCCGGAACGTCACCAATGCCTTTCGGCGTCGAGTCCGAGTCGGACAAGCCGATTCCGAGAGAGTGGTTCTGCACTGCACAGGGGTCACCAATGCCTTTCGGCGTCGAGTCCGAGTCGGACCTCGATCATGACATCGCATCCGAGGTATGGCGGACACGCCAGGGTCACCAATGCCTTTCGGCGTCGAGTCCGAGTCGGACCCCCGGGACTGGGGTGTGCCGTGGGGCGCGGTAGTCCGGTCACCAATGCCTTTCGGCGTCGAGTCCGAGTCGGACGAAAGGAGAACATGGACAGGCATTACGAGGTCGCCCTCCTGTCACCAATGCCTTTCGGCGTCGAGTCCGAGTCGGACGCGCGGCGTTGGGTAAGCCGCGCGCGCGAGGAGTGGGGTCACCAATGCCTTTCGGCGTCGAGTCCGAGTCGGACAGCGGACGGGGGGGTTGAGCTATGAGATGTTACGTGGCGTCACCAATGCCTTTCGGCGTCGAGTCCGAGTCGGACCGCGGCGCGGGCCGGGTGGCGCGCATGGGGCGCGCCAGGTCACCAATGCCTTTCGGCGTCGAGTCCGAGTCGGACTAGAAGCCATGGAGTGGAGATTCCGGGTCACCCTCCTCGACGTCACCAATGCCTTTCGGCGTCGAGTCCGAGTCGGACGTGTCGGCACCCCGACGACACGTGCGACTGACCATCGGGGGTCACCAATGCCTTTCGGCGTCGAGTCCGAGTCGGACTGCCGGAAGATTAAGCCGTTGCGGCGCAGGAAGTCAAGAGGGCGCCAGGTAGAGACCCCTTTTTCAGGCAGGCACGGGAGTTGCTCCCCAACCCCTTCGGAACGGGCATGAAAGGGTTCAACTTGTTCGTGTGCAGTCTGTTGTGCTCCAGGTAGGGACCCCCCGGTTTTTGGGGTGTCGGAGCTCCCTACCTGGCGCGGGCCGTGGTGGCGCGGGGTCGGGCAGAGGGGGTGTGACGCGCGCGGGCCTGTCTGAGGAGCCGGGGGCGTGGGCGTTTGCCGGGGCGGGAACAGCTCGCGCTTCATGGTTCGGAGGGTGGCGCGGTGAAGCGTGGGAGGGTGTGTGGTGGGCCGGTTGGGGTGGGTGCACCCGTGGGATGGTTTGAGAAGCTTGCGCGGTGCATGAGTGGCGGTCATACTGGCAGCAAAACTGGGAGTGGCGTATGTCATTGGAGCTGGAGCTTCAGAAATTTCCCAAGACGGTGACGTTGAAGGACGGCAGCGAGGTGGTGTTGCGGCCGTTGCAGAGCAGCGACGAGCCCGCGTTGCACGAGTTTTTCCTGGCTGTGCCGGAGCAGGAGCGGATGTTCATCAAGTACCGGGTGACGGATCGTGCGGTGATCCGGAACTGGTGTCAAAACATTGATTACGGGCGGAATTTTCCGTTGCTGGCGTTTGCGGGGAACCGGGTCGTGGGGGACGCGACGTTGCATCAGCAGTTGGGCGGTTGGAAACGGCACGTGGGCCGGGTGAGCGTGCTGGTGCATCCGCGGTTTCGGGGCCGGGGGCTGGCGCGGGCCCTGGTGTCCGAGATCGTGGAGGTGGCGCGGAACCTGGGGTTGGAGAAGGTGGAGGCGGAGTTCATCGGGGAGCAGGAGGCGGCGATGAAGTTGTTTGCGATGTTGGGTTTTTCGCATCTGGTGCGGATCCCGGATCATGTGAAGGACATGCAGGGGATCAAGCACGATTACATTTTGATGGAGCTGGTGCTGCGGACGGACGAGGAGTACGCGGGAGCGGGTTGAGGCCGGGGCCGTGGCTGGAAGGGGGGCGGGTTGGTGGCGCCGCCGGTTTGTCCGTGTTGCGGGTGTCGGCTGGATCCGGGGGCGGTGGTGTGTCCGGAATGTGGTGCGGACGAGCGGACGGGTTGGGCGCAGGCCTGGGGGGAGGTTGAGCCCGGGGAGGAGGAGCCGTTCGAGTACGAGTCGTACGTGCGCCGGGAATTCGGTCCGGGGCGACGGGATGTGAAGCCTGAGGGTGTGTCGTGGTTCTGGTGGGTGGTGGGTGTGGTGCTGCTGGGGATGTTGATCCTGGCGTGGGTGTGGTGAGGGCGCCGGGTCGGGGTTGGTGAGGGTATGGGGGCGCTCGGAGGGTGGGAGTTCGCCGTTGCCAGCGTGTGGGTGTGCACCTAGTCTGGGGAGGTCCATGAAGCATTACCTGGACTTCGAGAAGCCCGTCATCGAGCTGCAGGCAAAGCTGGACGAACTTCGGAAGCACGCTGAGGCGCACGGGATGGACGCGGCTTTCGAGGAGGAGATCCGGCGGCTGGAGCAGAAGCTGGGGGAGACGCGGCGGCAGATTTTCACGCAATTGACGCCGTGGCAGCGGGTGCAATTGGCGCGGCATCCGAAGCGGCCGTACATGCTGGATTATGTGCGGCTGGCGTTCACGGATTTCGAGGAGCTGCACGGGGACCGGTTGTATGCGGACGACCGGGCGGTGGTGGGTGGTTTTGCGCGGTTGAACGGGCAGCCGTTGATGGTGATCGGCACGCAGAAGGGCCGGGACACGAAGGAGAACATCCTGCGGAATTTCGGGTCGGCGCATCCGGAGGGGTACCGGAAGGCGCTGCGGTTGATGCGGATGGCCGACAAGTTCGGGTTGCCGATCGTGACGTTGATTGACACGGCGGGGGCGTATCCGGGGATTGGCGCGGAGGAGCGGCACATTGCGGAGGCGATAGCGGTGAATTTGCGGGAGATGATGGTGTTGGAGGTGCCGGTGGTGGCGGTGATCATCGGGGAGGGTGGTTCGGGCGGGGCGTTGGGGATTGGCGTGGCGGACCGGGTGTTGATCATGGAGAACGCGTACTATTCGGTGATCAGCCCGGAGGGGTGTGCGGCGATTTTGTGGAAGGATCGGTCGGCGGCGCCGCAGGCGGCGGCGGCGTTGAAGATGGTGGCGTCGGATCTGCTGGCGCTGGGGCTGGTGGATGAGGTGATTCCGGAGCCGTTGGGGGGCGCGCACAACGATCCGGCGGCTGCGGCTGCGGCGTTGAAGGAGGCGGTGTTGCGGCATTTGGGCGAGTTGTTGCCGTTGTCGGGCGAGGAGCGACGCCGGCGCCGGTATGCCAAGTTTCGGGCGTATGGCCGGTTTGAGCAGCAGCCGGCGCGGTTGACGGCGCCGGTGGCGGAGGGTGGGCCGGGGTCCAACGGGCAGGAGACCGGGGCGAGGGCGGCGGGCTCGGGTGCGGCGGGTCCGGCCTAGGAGTTGCACGGACCGGGGTTGCGGGGGACCGGAGTTCGGGTGGCCGTAGTTTCCGGTGGAGTGGAGCGATGTTTTATCCGTTGTTGTTGGAGCCTCGGTTCAAGGAGCGTGTGTGGGGCGGGCGCCGTCTGGAGGTTTTGTACGGGAAGCCGCTGCCGCCGGGCAGGCCGATCGGGGAGTCGTGGGAGGTCACGGACCGGCCGGGTGAGGTGAGTGTGATCCGGAACGGTCCGTGGGCGGGTCGTGACCTGCGTTGGTTGATGGAGACGCATCGGTCGGGCCTGCTGGGGGAGGCGGCGGATGCGGGCGGGCGGTTTCCGCTGCTGGTGAAGATCCTGGATGCGCGGGAGCTGTTGTCGGTGCAGGTCCATCCGCCGGCGGAGGTGGCGGGCCGGCTGGGTGGGGAGCCGAAGACGGAGCTGTGGTACATCACCGAGGCGGAGCCGGGGTCGGAGATTTACGCGGGGTTGCGCCGGGGGGTGACGCGGGAGGAGTTCGAGCGGCGGTTGCGGGAGGGCACGGTGGCGGGGTGCATTCACCGGTTCGGGGTGCGGCGTGGGGATGCGGTGTTTTTGCCCAGCGGGCGGGTGCATGCTCTGGGGGCGGGGCTGGTGTTGTTCGAGATTCAGCAGAACTCGGACACGACGTACCGGGTGTTCGATTGGGACCGGGTGGGGTTGAACGGCCGGCCGCGGGAGTTGCATGTGGCGCAGGCGCTGGAGTCCATCCGTTTCGACGATGTGGAGCCGGGCCCGTTGCCGGAGGTGTGGGAGGCGGTGGGCGGCTCGGAAAGGCGCCGGTTGGTGCGGCACGAGTTGTTTCGGGTGGATGTCTGGCGGTGGCGGCATCCGGCCGTTGAGGAATGGCCGGGCGGGAGGTGCCGGATCCTGGGGGTGGTGGAGGGGCACGTGACGGTGCGGGGCGGTGGCGAGGGTGTGGAGCTGGGGCCGGGGACGTTTTGCCTGGTGCCGGCCGGGCTGGAACGACCGGGGTTGGAGGTGCACGGTCCGGCGGAGCTGGTGGAGGCGGAGCCCGGCGGGGTAGAGGGATGAAACGTTTTTTTCAGCAGTGGCTGATCGGGACGCTGGCGGTGCTGGTGGCGGTGTACCTGGTGCCGGGGGTGCATTATCAGAAGCCGCTGGACCTGGTGGTGGCGTCGTTGTTGCTGGGGATCTTCAACGCGGTGTTGCGGCCGTTGTTGGTGGTGTTGTCGCTGCCGCTGGTGTTGGTGACGCTGGGGCTGTTTGTGCTGGTGATCAACGGGCTGCTGTTGTGGTTGGTGGGTTGGCTGATGGCGCCGCATTTTGTGGTGGAGGGTTTTTGGGCGGCGTTCTGGGGTGCGCTGGTGATCAGTGTGGTGAACGGGTTGCTGACGCGGTTGACGGGTCTGCGGGAGGAACGGAACCCGGGTGGAGGGGGCCGGTCGCCGCGCGGCGGGTCGGGTCCGGTGATCGACATTTGAGGTGCGTTTGGTGGACCCGGCCGGGATGGCCCGGGCCGGGTGCCGCTGGAACGGAGGGCCGGGATGGACGGGCGAGGATGGTGGCGGCGCAAGGCGATCGATGCGCTGGGGACCGAAGGGGTCCCGGCGCATCTGCGGTTGCGCCGGGCGCTGGGTGCGCCGGAGCTGGTGTTTCTGGGGGTGGGTGCGATCGTGGGTGCGGGGATTTTTTCGACGGCGGGGACGGCGGCGGCGGGCGGGGAACATCATCTGGGGGCGGGTCCGGGTTTGGTGCTCTCGTTTTTGCTGGTGGCGGGGGCATGTGCACTGGCCGGATTGTGTTACGCGGAGCTGGCGGCGCTGGTGCCGGTGTCGGGGTCGGCCTACACGTACGCGTACGCCACGTTGGGGGAGTTGGTGGCGTGGATCATCGGTTGGGACCTGATTCTGGAGTACGCCATCGGGAACGTGGCGGTGGCGATCAGCTGGTCGGATTATTTCCAGACGCTGTTGTCGGGGTTGGGATGGGAATGGCCGGTTTGGTTGGGGACGGACTATCGGTCGGCGTGGGCGGCGGCGCGGGAGGTGGCGGCGCACGTGGCGCAGGGGGGCGGGCTGGAGGCCCTGCCACCGGCGGTTGTGGAGCGGGCCCGTGCGTGGGCCGAGGCGCCGCGGTTGTGGGGGGTGCCGTTGGTGTTGAACGTGCCGGCGGCGGGGATTGTGGGTTTGATCACCTGGGTGCTGGTGCGGGGTATCCGAGAGAGCGCGGCTTTCAACACGGCGATGGTGGTGGTGAAGCTGTTGGTGATCGGGCTGTTCGTGGCGGTGGGGGCGTTCCACGTGGACCCGGCGAATTGGCATCCGTTCCTGCCGAACGGCTGGACGGGGGTGGGCCATGCGGCGGCGATCGTGTTTTTTGCGTACATCGGATTCGACGCGGTTTCGACCGCGGCGGAGGAGACGCGCGATCCGCAGCGCAACCTGCCGCGGGGGATCCTGGGGAGTCTGGTGGTGTGCGCGGTGTTGTACGCGGTGGTGGCGCTGGTGCTGACGGGCATGGTGCGATGGGACCGGTTGCGCGACGTGGCCGATCCGCTGGCGATGGCGTTTGCGGAGCGGGGGTTGAACTGGCTGAGCGGTTGGATCGCGCTGGGAGCGGTTGTGGCGACGGCCTCGGTCCTGCTGGTGTTTCAGTTGGGTCAGCCGCGGATTTTCTTTGCGATGGCGCGGGATGGACTGCTGCCCGGCTGGGCGGCCCGGGTGCATCCGAGGTATCGGACGCCGCACGTGACGACGTTGCTGACCGGGGTGGCGGTGGCGGGGGTGGCGGCGGTGACGCACATCGAGGAGATGGTGGAGCTGTGCAACATCGGGACGTTGTTTGCGTTTGTTGTGGTGGCGGTGGGTGTGCTGGTGTTGCGGTGGCGGGAGCCGGATCGGCCCCGGCCCTTCCGCGTGCCCTGGGTGCCGTGGGTGCCGCTGGGCGCGATTGTCACCTGCGGGTGGCTCATGGCGCAGTTGCCGGCGCGGACGTGGTGGCGGTTCGGCTTGTGGCTGGTGGCGGGGTTGGTGTTCTACGCGGGTCGGACGTGGTGGTTGCGCGGGCGGGCGCCGGCGCGGCAGGTGCCGAATTCTGGCGGGGAATGAGCGGGGTGGGGGCTCAAAGGGGGCACGAGGGTGTGGTTGCCGGGAGCGACCGGCTGGTTAGTTTGGAGATGTCGCATGTTTCGGCCGTGTATTGATCTGCACGAGGGTCGGGTGAAGCAAATCGTGGGTGGCACGCTGGAGGAGGGTGCGCCGGAGCGGTTGCGCACGAATTACGTCTCGGACCGGCCGGCGGCCTGGTATGCGGAATTGTACCGGCGGGACGGTCTGACCGGAGGGCACGTGATCATGCTGGGGCCCGGCAACGAGGAGGAGGCGCGGTCGGCGCTGGCGGCCTGGCCGGGCGGGCTGCAGGTGGGCGGGGGCATCACGGCGGACAACGCGGCGGGGTGGTTGGACGCGGGCGCCTCGCACGTGATCGTGACCAGTTGGCTGTTTCGGGAGGGGCGGCTGGACGAGGACCGGCTGGCGGCGCTGGTGCGCGCGGTGGGACGGGAGCGGCTGGTGATCGACCTGAGCTGCCGGCGGCGTGGTGGGGAGTACGTGGTGGTGGTCAACCGGTGGCAGACGTGGACGGAGCTGCGGTTGTCGGGGGAGACACTGGGGCGGTTGTCGGAACGGTGCGCGGAGTTTTTGGTGCACGCGGTGGACGTGGAGGGGTTGTGCCGGGGGGTGGACCTGGAGTTGGTGGAGCGCCTGGCGGTGTGGTCGCCGGTGCCGGTGACGTACGCGGGCGGGGCGCGGTCGTTGGAAGATTTGGAAAACGTGACACGGGTGAGCGACGGACGGGTGGACCTGACGATCGGGTCGGCGCTGGACATTTTCGGTGGGACGGGCGTGCGTTACGCGGATTGTGTGGCGTTCAACCGGCGGTGGCTGGAGCAGCGGGCGGCACCGGGGCGGACGGGCTCGGCGGGGACGGGTCACTCGGGTGCGCCCGCGGTTTGAGGGGGTGGGTTTTCGACCTTGCCGGCCGAAGGCGGGATGTTTCATGTTGCCGGGGATGGCGGATCGGCGGATGCGGGATGTACTGAACAAGCCGGACAGGGCCTGGGAGCAGACGCTGCGGCCGGCGTTGTTCGAGGAGTTTGTGGGCCAGGCGCGGGTGAAGGAGCGGCTGGAAATCACGGTGGCCGCGGCGCGCCAGCGGGGCGAGCCGATGGACCACATCCTCTTGAGCGGGCCGCCGGGGTTGGGGAAGACCACGCTGGCGCACATTCTGGCCCGGGCGATGAACGCGAACATCCGATGCACCAGCGGGCCGGCGATCGAGAAGGCGGGGGACCTGGCCGGGCTGCTGACCAACCTGGAGCCGGGTGACGTGCTGTTCATTGACGAGATTCACCGGTTGCAGAAGACGATCGAGGAGTACCTCTACCCGGCGATGGAGGACTTCAGGCTGGACATCGTGATTGACCAGGGCCCCAACGCACGGAGTGTGAGGATCGACCTGCCGCGGTTTACGCTGATCGGGGCCACGACGCGCAGCGGTTTGCTGACCTCGCCCTTGCTGACGCGGTTTCCGATTCGGGAGCGGCTCGATTACTACACGGCGGGGGATTTGCAGCAGGTGGTGTTGCGCGCGGCGCGGATCCTGGGGCTGGAGATCGAGCCGGAGGCGGCGCTGGAGATCGCGCGGCGCAGTCGCGGGACGCCGCGGATAGCCAACAACCTGCTGCGGCGGGTGCGGGATTACGCGCAGGTGCGGGGGGACGGCCGGATCACGCGGGAGCTGGCCGATCGGGCGCTGCGGATGCTGGAGATTGACGAGGACGGGTTGGACGAGATGGACAAGCGGATTCTGGAGGCCGTCCTGGTGAAGTTTGGCGGTGGCCCGGTGGGGTTGCACTCGCTGGCGGTGGCCGTGGGGGAGGAACCTGACACGATCGAGGAGGTCTACGAGCCGTACCTGATCATGGAAGGTTACCTCCAGCGGACGCCGCAGGGCCGGGTGGCAACGGAGCGGTCCTACAAAAAACTCGGGTTGCAGCCTGCAAAGGGGGGCCAACCCACGTTGTTTTGAGAGTCCGGCGCGGGGTTCGATCCCGGCGGATGGTGACCCACCGGGGCGCCGGTTTCCGAGGATGAAACCGACCGGGCTGATGGTCCGGCATGGCCCCGCGCTTCGTTTTGGCCGTTCCTTTCTTCGCTCCCTGCGCCGTGCTGAGGCTTGCGTGGATTTCGACCCGCCCACCCCGCAGCCGTGGAGGATGGTTCCACAGCCGTTGGAGATGAATTCAGCGCCGCTTCACGCGTGCAAGGCCGGTCGTGGCCAACAAGCCGACACCCAGGAGAAGGAGCGTGGCGCCGGCTTCAGGCAACCTGGGGACCTCGTTCCACAGCCGATAGCCGGAAAGCCCGTTGGGTCCCGGGGCGGTGAGGGTGAAGCTGCTGAGAGATCCGCCGAGGTACCACGCTTGTGTGTGGTCGGCGGTTTGGCCCTGGCCCCAATGGACGGTCAGGTACAGATACCCGGACACGTCAATCGTCTTGCTGAGGACGCCGGAAGCGGTCTCTGAGTAGCTGAGCGCGGGAGGTGCAACCACGGCTGGAAGGTCAGGATCGTTGACCGAGTTGTATGCGTCCACGAGAGCCTGCAGCCAGTCTTTAACAGTGCCCTCGCCCTGATTGGGCGGATTACCGGGCACGCTTGTGTTGGGGCTGATGTAGGGACTCGTATCGAGCCGGGTGGGCACGGCGGTGACGTTAACCGTGCTCATCAGTACGGCACCGCCAAGGCAGGCCACCCAGTACCGCAGCGGATCGAAGATGGTTTTCATGGTTTTGATGGTTTTGGTTTGCTGTGGCCGACCTTTCCGCCAAGCCATTTTGAATAGCCCGGCTGACAGACACCACAACCCAACGCAGCAGGTTGCGGGCCAATGTTGACGCGGCACGCCTGAAAAATGTTTCAAGTTGCTGGTGTGCAATCCAATGGCCACGATGGCACTTTGTTCGACATACAAACCTCGAGACCGGTGCCGCCGAAAGTGTAAATTCCGGCAGAATCATGAGTCATTTTGTTACAGTTTATTCGTCCGTTTTTTACACTTTAGCGGGATACCGAACCAAAAAACCCGGACTCAGGGGGCTCGGTAAAGTTGCCATTGCGGGGTTTCACCCGCGTGGGGGTGGATTTCGCGTCGGGGTGAACCGTGGCGGCGGCTCGGGCGCGGAATGTTTCGTTGAGGCGGTGGCTGCCGTGTGTCCGAGGTTCGGGCGGGCCGTCTATCCGGGCGGGGGTGAGATGCGGGACAAGGGGTTGTCGGCGAGCGACGCCCTTGCGGGGTCATCGGGGGAGGAGGCTCGAGAGAGATTCAGCGAGGCGCCGTGGGTGGAGACGGTGCGGCCACGGCGTTTCGTGCGCGGGTTTGGGTTGCGAGCGGTTGCCGCTGGTTGAGCGAGTGGGTGCAGGCGGAGGGGTCCATGAGACCGGGAAGCGGGTTTCCGAGCCGGCGTCCTGCTTTGGTCTTGGAGGCGATCTCCCCCGGTTGGGCTCAGGGATGGGAGTGCCGTGCGCGGCGGGGCCAGATGAAGGTGGCCAACAGGCCCAGGCCCAACAGGGTGAGGGTGGTGCCGCCTTCCGGGATTCGCATGACGTCGGGTGGGACGTAGTTCCAGAGCCGGTACCCGGACAGGCCGCGGCCGGTGGGTGAAACCAGTTGGAAGTTTTCCAGGGCACCGCCGAGATACCAGGCTTGGGAGTGGTCGGAGGACTTTTTTCCGCCCCAGTGGACGGTGAGGTAGGTGTAGCCGGTCACGTTGATCGAGAGGGATTGTACGTCCTTTCGATTCTCTGTGTATTCGAGGGAGGGAGAAGCTGCGACGACCGGCAGGTCGGGATCGTTCTGCAGGTTGTAGGCCTGGACAAGGTCCTGGAGCCAGTTGTGCACGGTTGGGACGCCCTGATTGGGCGGGTTGCCGGGGAGGGTTGTAGCGGGTTGGATGTACGGGGTGGTATCGAGACGGATGGGGATGGCGAGGGCCGTGCCGAGCGGGAGAGCTCCGAGGGCGGTTGCAGCGGCCACTTTCCAGTGTCTGATGCGTTTCATGGCTGAATATGCCGGCCACAGGTCGGCATTTGGAGAATCGGCATTTTGGCGGGATTCTTGAGCCGAAATTGGAGGTCGGGTGAAGGGCGGGTCGGGCGGGGTGCGGCCGTTGTACGAAGCCGGCGCGGAGGTGGCGGCCGGACTGGCTTGCCTGCGAGGCGTGCGGAAAGGTGGTGTGGTTGGGAGGGTGGGACGTGGTTGCCTGCCGTGCGGTTCAAGCGGACCGGATGATTCGTTGGACGAGGCGTTTTTGTGCATCGTAGAGGTTCAGGATGAGCGGGAGGCGGCCTGGTTGGGCGTGGGTGGCGCAGCCGAAGCAGGGGTCGTAGGCGCGGAAGGCCATTTCGATTCGATTGAGGAGACCTTCGGAGACGTGGCCGTTGCGGATGAGTGCCTTGGCGGCGCGGTCCACGCTCATGGCGATGCGGGCGGCGTTGTTCTGGGTGGCGACGATGAGGTTGGCACGGGTGATGAGGCCGCGTTCGTCGGTTT
This sequence comes from Limisphaera sp. 4302-co, assembly GCF_049537155.1. Taxonomy (NCBI): domain Bacteria; kingdom Pseudomonadati; phylum Verrucomicrobiota; class Verrucomicrobiia; order Limisphaerales; family Limisphaeraceae; genus Limisphaera; species Limisphaera sp. 4302-co. Next base: position 131,130 of record NZ_JBMVQZ010000003.1, on the reverse strand, counting down.
CGTAGTGATGGATGAGGGTGCCGCGGGGGGCTTCGACAACGCCGATGCCGATGGTGGGTTTTTCCGTGGGCAGGCGTCGGATCTGGTCGCTGGTGATTTCGGGGTCGCGTGTGAGCTCGACCATGCGTTCTGCGGCCTGGATGATTTCGATGACGCGGGCCCAGTGGTTGGCGAGGGTGTGGTGGACGGGCTTGCCGCCGAGGGTGGCGAAGAAGGCTTGTGCGGCTTCGCGTGCGCGCGGGGTGGCCATGGCTTCGGCGGCGTTGAGTCTGGCCAGTGGGGCGACGGCGTAGATGCTGCTTTGCGGGCCTTCTTCGAAGCCGTGCCAGCCGAGGGGCTTGAGGTAGCAGAATTTGACGTAGCTCCAGGGCTCGAGGTGTTCGGCGATGTACTCGCGGTATTGGCGGACGTCAAACCGGGCGTATTCGTGGCCCTCGGGTGTGACGACGCGGAGGTGGCCGTCGTAGAAATCCACCTCGTTGCGGTCGTTTACGAGGCCCATGTAGTAGGTGCGGTGGGTGTACTCCGGGGCGGTGACGAGCCGGACGTAATCCGGGTTGTCGAGGACGATTTTTTGGAAGATGTCATGGGTGAAGAGGGCGAAATCGAGTGCGTCGGTGGCGAGTTGTTGGAACTCGGGGAGCTTGTCAGGGTCGAGTCGTTTGGCGACGCCGCCGGGGAGTCCGAGGACGGGGTGGATGACCTTGCCGCCGAGCCAGGAGATCAGGTCACGGAGGCGGCGGCGGGTGCTGATGACGCGGCGTGCGACCTCGGGTCCGACCTTTTCGGCCACGCCGACGACGTTGCGGAGGGCGGCGGGGGCGTCGGGGCCGACGATGAAGTCGGGGCCGCCCAGCAGGTAGACGTGGAGGGCGTGGTCTTCGAGCATGAAGGCGTGGTAGACGAGCTCGCGGATTTTGCGGGCGGCCGGAGGGGGTTCGACACGGTAGAGGTCATCGAGGGCCTTGGTGGCGGCCATGTGGTGGGCGGTGGGGCAGACGCCGCAGATGCGGCTGGTGATCTGGGGCATTTCCTCGGCTGGCCGGCCCTGGCAAAAGACCTCGAACCCGCGGAGTTCGGGGATTTGGAGGTAGGCCTGTTCGACGTTGCCTTCGGGATCGAGGAAGATGTCGATTTTGCCGTGGCCTTCGAGGCGGGTGATGGGGTCGATGGTGACGCGCCGCCGGGATTCGGCGTAGGCTTGGTTGGCGCGTTGGGCGGCCTGGTTCCAGAGGGATTGGGCTTCGGGATCCATGGTGCTTCAAGAGCCGTTGCCGTTGTGGGTCAGGTCCGCTTTGCGCCGCAGGAGGCTGTGCGGCAGGCTGTAGCGGTAGAAAGTGCCGACGGGATCGGGGATGGTGTCCAGGGCGGCGTCGATTTCCTCTTCGGTTTTGGGGGCGAGGTTGGCGCAGAGACTGGAGAGGATTTTGGCGCCGGGGTCACGGACGCGGGAGGTGGGGCCGAAGCAGCCGGTGCAGGGCATGTTGCCGCGGGGGCAGAGGGCTTCGCAGCCGGCGCGTGTGCCCGGGCCGAGGCAGAGCAGTCCCTGGGCCAGGAGGCAGAGGTTGGGGTCGGGCTGGATGGCATGGGGTCGTTCGAATTTCTGGAAGCTGAGCTGGGTGGGCTTGCTGGCCTTGCGGGGGCACTGGTCGCAGAGGGCGACGTCGGGTGCGAGCACGCTGCCGCGGGGTGGCGGGTTTTCCGAGAGGAGTGCGGCTATGGCGTTTTTGGTGATGGCCGGCGTGGGTGGGCAGCCGGGGATGTAGTAGTCCACGGGCACGACCTGGTCGAGGGACCGCACCATTTGGTGGAGGGTGGGCAGGGTGAGGATGTGGCCGTTTTGGTCGTGGCGCGGTCGGGGTCGGACCTTTTCGGGGTTCACGGTGGAGGGGCCCTCTTCGTAGTAGTAACGGAGGATGTCCTCTCGGGTGAACTGGTTGGCCAGGCCGGGGATGCCGCCGAGGTGGGCGCAGGCGCCGTAGGCGATGAGGAACCGGCTTTTTTGGCGGAGGAGGTGGACCATTTCCTCCTGCTCGGTGGTGCGGACGGCACCGTTGACGAGGGTGGCGAAGATGGATTGATCGGGCATGGCCTCCACGTCGGCCCGTTTGAAGTCCATGGCGCAGGGCCAGAAGACGAGGTCCACGGTTTGGACGAGGTGGAGGATGTCTTCGGCCAGGTCCACGACGGCTTCCTCGCAGCCGCCGCAGGAGGCGCACCAGTAGATGGCGAGCATGGGTTTAGGCATGGACCTTTTCCTGCTCGGGGGTTGCGGTTTGGGTCGAGGGGCTGGCGGGCTGGTGGGCCAGTTCGCGGTTCCAGCTCTGGAATCGTTCAGGCAGGCGGAGCGGACCCAGTTGGCGGATCTGACGGACCATGTCGTTGACGACCTGGCGGAGTTTGTCGCCTTCGGAGGCGGCGATCCATTCGAGGCGGACGCGTTCGGGTTCGATGCCGAGTTGGGCCAGGAGACGGCGGAGCATGCGGAGGCGGCGGAGGGTTTTGTAGTTGCCTTCGGCGTAGTGGCAGTCGCCGGGGTGACACCCGCCGATCAGGACGCCGTCGGCGCCTTTGGCGAGGGCGTCGAGGACGAACTGCGGGTCCACCCTGCCAGAGCACATCAGACGGATGGTCCGGACGTTGGGTGCGTACTGGAGGCGGGAGACGCCGGCCAGGTCGGCGGCGGTGTAGGTGCACCAGTTGCAGAAGAAGGCGACGATTTGTGGTTCCCAGGGGTTGTCAGGCATGGCTCAGGACTCCTTCGATCTCGGCGAAGACCTGTTCGTCGTCGAAGAGGTTTTGGTGGATGGAACCGGAGGGGCAGGCGGCCACGCAGGTGCCGCAGCCTTTGCAGAGGGCCTCGTTGATGTTGGCCTTGCCACGGTTTTCGTCGAACTGGATGGCCGAGTAAGGGCAGAGGGGGAGGCAGGATTTGCAACCGGAGCAGTGGTCGGCGTCCACGTAGGCGGTGTTGGGTTCCTGTTCGATGTGGCCACGGTCCATGAGGGCGAGGGCCTCGGCGGCGGCGGCGCCGGCCTGGGCGACGGTGTCCGGGATGTCCTTGGGCCCTTGGCAGCAGCCGGCCAGGAAGATGCCGTCGGTGAAGGTGCTGACGGGTGCCAGTTTGGGGTGGCGCTCGAGGAACCAACCCTCGGCGCTGCAACTGAGGTTGAGGAGGCGGCGGAGTTCCTGGGCGTCGGGCTGGGGTTCCTTGCCGACGGCGAGGACGACCATGTCCAGGGGGATGCGGCGGACGAATCCGGCCAGGGTGTCCTCGACGCGGACGACCAGTTTGCCCTCTTCTTCGGGGGTCATGGCCCAGTCGGTGACCTCGGCGACGCGGCCGCGGACGAACTGGATGCCCTCGCGCAGGCAGCGGTCATAGAATTCCTCGTAGCCTTTGCCGGGGGCGCGGATGTCCATGTAGAAGATGGTGACCTCGGCGTCGAGGTGTTCGCGGATGAGGAGGGCCAGCTTCATGGAGTGCATGCAGCAGGTGCGGGAGCACCAGGGGTTGGTGTGATGGTCGCGGGAGCCGACGCAGAGGATGAAGCCGACGGAGCGCGGCGTGCGCCCGTCGCGGAGGCGGATTTCGCCGCCGGTGGGGCCGCTGCTGTTGACCAGCCGTTCCACCTCGAGGGTGGTGAAGACGTTGGGGTAACGACCGTAGCCGTACTGGGGGATGCGGGCGGGATCGAACAGTTTGAAGCCGGTGGCGACGATGATGGTGCCGACCTGGACCTCGTGGATTTCGGGTTGTTGGTCGAAGACGATGGCGTTGCGGTCGCAGGCTTCGACGCAGGTTTTCTTGCATTTGCCGGTCTTGAGATTGAGGCAGCGGTCGGGGTCGATGAGCACGACCTGCGGGGTGGCCTGCGGGAAGGGCAGGTAGATGGGCTTGCGCCGGCTCAGGCCGGCATTGAACTCGTCGGGGAACCTGCCGTCCTTGAACACGCAGGCTTCGACGCACGCCTTGCATCCGACGCAGAGGGTTTCGTTCACGTATCGGGGTTTGCGTCGGACGGTAACGGTGAAGTTGCCGACGTAGCCTTCCACCCGGATCACCTCGCTGTAGGTCCAGAGGGTGATGTTCGGGTGGGCACGGACGGCCGACATCTTGGGGGTGAGGATGCAGGCGGCGCAGTCGAGGGTGGGAAAGGTCTTGTCCAGCTGGGCCATGTGGCCGCCGATGCTGGGCTGGCGTTCGACGAGGATGACGCGTTTGCCCGCCTCGGCCAGGGTGAGGGCGGCGTGGATGCCGGCGATGCCGCCGCCGATGACCAGTGCCTCGGCGCGGATGGGTACGCGCACGGGTTGGAGGGGTCGGTGATAGCGGACGCGTTCGACGGCTGCGCGGGCCAAGGCGCGGGCTTTGGCGGTGGCGGCCTGGCGATCTTTGTGGACCCAGGAGACGTGTTCCCGGATGTTGACCATTTGGAAGAGGAACGGGTTCAGTCCGGCCTTGCTCACGGCCTTGCGGAAGGTGGCCTCGTGGAGGAGGGGGGAGCAGGAGGCCACGACGACCCGGTTGAGCCCGTGCTCGCGAATGTCCTGTTGGATGAGTTCCTGGCCGGGGTCGGAGCACATGTACTTGTAATCGCGGGCGATCACGACGCCGGGCAGCCCGGCGACGTAACGGGCGACCTCCGCGCAGTCCACGCTGTCGGCGATGTTGCTCCCGCAGTGGCAGACGTAGAAACCGATGCGGGGCTCGGGTGATGGAATGGGGCGTGGATTCATGGCACGGTCAGGCGGCGGTGGTTTCGATGGGGAAGGTGAACGGGACCAGGTTTCGGTGCAGGCCCAGTTGTTGCGGTTCCAGACCGAAGGCCAGGCCCATCAACTGGGTGAAGTAGACGGTGGGGATCCGGACCGGTCCCCACCGGCGTTCCATTTCCTCGTGATAGGCGTCGAGGTTGAAGTGGCAAAGCGGGCAGACGGTGGCCACGACATGGGCGCCGCGGCGCAGGGCCTCTTTGAGAAGGATGTAAGAGAGCCGCAGGCCGGCTTCGGGCACGGTGCCGGTGAGGCTGCCGCCGCAACACTTGGTCTTGAGCGGGTAGGGGACGACCTCGGCCCCGAGGGTGGTCAGCAGGCGGTCCATGGTGGTGGGTTGATGGGCGTCGTCAAAGGTGGCGTAGGGGCGAACGATCTGGCAGCCGTAATAGGGGGCGACTTTCAGGCCGCGCAGGGGGCGGATGACCTTTTCGCGGATGACGTCCAGGCCGATTTCATGGACGAGGATGTCGAGCGGGTGTCGGACGCGGACGGTCCCGCTGTAGGCGAGACCGGCCCGTTGCAGGGCGGTTTGGACGGTGGAACGGAGGTCGGGGAATTCGGTGATGTGGTGTTGGAGCTTGTTGAGGACGAGGTAGCAGGCGCTGCAGGGGGCGAGCAGCTCGGTGGACCCGTTTTTCTCGGCGAGGGCCAGGTTGCGGGAGGCGAGCACGGCGGCGCGGTTTTCGTCCACGGACATGTACGCCGTGGCGCCGCAGCAGTTCCAGTCGTCCAGCTCCTGCAGCTCCACACCGAGGTGGCGCAGGACCGGTAGGAGGGATTCCTCGTAGGCGCGGCCCAGACCTTTGAGGGAGCACCCGGGGAAGTAGGCGTATTTCATGGGATCTGACGGGGTGTGGAGGGGGTTGCAGGGGCTTCGGGTATGGTGGCCAGCATCTGGTCCAACTCTTGGACGCGCCGGATGCGCTCACGGCGGAGACTGAACCGCCCCGTTCGGAGCAGGCCCAGTCCCATGCGCCAGGAGCGGAACAGGGCGCGCCAATCGGACTTGAGGAACAGGCGCATGACGAGAAGGGTCTCGGTGATGCGCCCGTACCGGCGGGCCATTTTGGAGAATTCGCGGGCCAGCACCGGGATGGGGAAGCGACGCGGGTAGACACCCTCCTGGATGGCACGCTGTTTGAGGGCGTACATGATGTCGGTGATCCGGATCTGGCGGGGACACTCGACGGTGCAGGCGTAACAGGAGGCGCACAGCCAGATGGTACGGCTGCGGAGGACCTCGTTTTTGAAGTCTGCCCGGACCAGGGCCATGATCTGTCGGGGCGTGTGGTCCATGTAGATGCTGAGCGGGCAGGTGCCGGAACAGGTGCCGCACTGGATGCAGCTCTTGAGCCGGTCGCAACCGGCCAGGCTCATGATCTCTTCGGCAAACCCGCGCACGCGGTCGGCCTCGTACTTGATGGTGCGCTGGATGTGCATGCGCCGGGGGTGTTTTTACATTTGATAAACTGTTACAACACGTGTCGAAATTGTGTTAATCTCATAGTCATGGATGGACCCGCTACGGGGGTTGGGGCTTTCCCTGGTTTGCCAAAAGCTGCCCGTCTTTTGGCTGCGGGGAGCGGGGTTGTGAACGGGACTTGGTGGCGGGGAGGCTGGAGGGCAGAGTGGGTGGCATGAGAGTGCGCGGATTCACGATGAAGTTGAAGCCGGGGTGTGCGGAGGAGTACCGGCGCCGGCACGATGCGTTGTGGCCGGAACTGGCGGCCCTGCTGCGTGAGTCGGGGATTTCCGATTACGCGATCTTTGTGGATCGTGGCTCGAACACCTTGTTTGCGGTGCAGAAGTTGGGGCCGGAGTTCGATCCGGAGGCGCTGCGGCGGCATCCGGTGATGCGGCGTTGGTGGGAGTACATGGCCGATCTGATGGAGGTGCATCCTGACAAGTCGCCGGTGGAGGGGGAGCTGGAGCTGATGTTCCATCTGGCGTAGGGCCCTTGGAGGGGATGGGTATATGCCGGCGGGTGGGGAGGGCGGGGGCGGGTCTTCTGCCTGGGGCTGTTGATTTTCTGCTCAAGCTCCGGGGGCGGGCAGCCGATGTGGTTGGGGAGGCGGTCTGCCGGGCCGTCCGGGTGTGGTGTGGCAGGGTCCGGCAAGGACCCGGGATCGCCGATGGGCTGGGTGCGAACGTTCGGTGACCCGGGGAGATCGGGTTGAACGGTGGCGTTGGGAGGAAGGGTTGGAGTCGGTAGGTCAGGCATGGCTCGAGACGAACAAGGTTTTTCGGTTGCGCTGGCCGGTGAGGGGCCGGTGCGGGGTGGGGATCCGGGGGAAGCCCGTTCGGAATCCGGGGTTCGGGAGGGCCGGCAGGTTGGGTTGGGGCTGCGGATGGCGTTGGTGCGGGTTCGGGACGGGCGTTTTGTGGAGGTGGATCCGGAGTTTTGCGCGTGGTGGGGTGGCACGGTGGAGAGGTGGGCAGGCAGGGCGGTTTCGGAGCTGTTCGGGTCGGAATGGGAGTGGGAGGCGGTTCGGGCGCGGCTGTATGCCGGGGAGGCGACGGGGCCGGGAGGGGTGCGGGTGGCGCAGGCGCGGGTGCGGGTGGCGGGGGCGGTCGAGACGGAGGTTTGGCTGGGGGTGGTGCGGCCGGTGGATGAGGGTGACGAGGAGCTTTGGTGGTTTTGGGAGGTGGGGGATGGGAGGCGGGTGCAGGAGGAGTTGGCCCGGCGGGCGCGGCAGTTGACGGTGTACCAGCGCCTGGCGGAGTTGGCGTGGTCGCGCGATGTGGAGGATCCGGATTTCGACGGGATGGCGCGTGAGCTGGCGGGCCTGACGGGTTATCCGGTGGTGACGATTGAGCTTTGCGACTATGAGCAGAGCTCGATGGTGTACCGTGGGGTGTATGGAGTGGACCTGGCGGGGCTGCCGACACCTCTGGAGGTGCCGATGGACGTGAGTCTGTCGGGGCGGGTGGTGGAGACGGGTTGCACGTTGGTGGAGAGTGCGGGGGAGACGGCTCGGGAGCTGGCGGCGCCGTTGATACGGCGGTGGGGTTTGGAGACGTACGTGGGCGTGCCGTTGCGGGCGGGCGGGCAGGTGGTGGGGGCGCTGAGTTTTTGGGATCGTAGGCGGCGGGTGGTGCGGCCGGAGGAGATGACTTTGTTGGTGCAGGCGGGGCGGTACCTGGCGTTGCTGCTGGACCGCTGGCAGGCACGGGAGCAGCTGCGGCGGAGCGAATCGGAGCTGCGGGCGGTGTACGAGCAGACGCCGGTGATCATGTGCCTGCTGGATCCGCAATTGCGGATTGTGCGGGCCAACCGTGCGGCGGGGGCGTATGTGGGTCGGCCGGCGGAATCGCTGGTGGGGATGAAACCGGGTTCGTTTTTGCGGTGCGAGGCGTGTGTCCGGCGCGGGTACGAGTGTGGCACCGGTCCGGATTGTCCGCCCTGTGAACTGCGGCAGGCGTTGGTGGAGGCGTTTCGGGAGGGGCGCTGCTGGCAGCGCCGGCAGGTGCGGAAGGTGTTGTTGCGCGGGGACCGGGCGGAGGAGGTGGTGTTGTCGGTGTCCACGGAGCGGTTGCGGTCGGAGGGTGTGGACCGTGTCTTGTTGTGTTTGGAGGACGTGACGGAGCGGACGCGTGCGGAGATGCGGATTCGTTCGCAGGCGGCGTTGTTGGAGGTGACGCGGGACGCGGTGCTGGTGCGGGATTTTTGTGATCGGATCCTTTACTGGAACGATGGTGCGGCGGCGTTGTACGGCTGGTCGGCGGGGGAGGCGCAGGGTCGCACGACGCACGAGCTGGGTTTCATGCCGGACCTGGAGCAGGTGGCGACGGCGGTGGAGGCGGTGCAGGAACACGGGGAGTGGAGCGGCGAGATGCGGCATCGGAACCGGGAGGGGCACGAACTGGCGGTGCAGAGTCGGTGGACTCTGATCCGGCGCAGCGATGGTTTTCCCAAGGCGATCCTGATCGTCAACACGGACATCACGGAGAAGAAGCGGCTGGAGACGCAGTTGCTGCGGAGCCAGCGGCTGGAAAGCATCGGCACGCTGGCCAGTGGGTTGGCGCACGATTTGAACAATGTGTTGTCGCCGATTTTGATGGCGGTGCAGTTTTTGAAGGACGAGGTGAGCAGCGAGGCTGCGCGGACGTGTTTGCAGACGCTGGAGACGTGTGCGCAGCGGGGGGCGGGGATCATCCGGCAGGTGCTGACTTTTGCGCGCGGGGTGGAGGGCACGCGGGTGCTGGTGCAGTTGAAGCACCTGGTGCGGGAGGTGGAGCGGATCGCCACCGAGACGTTCCCGCGCTCGATCCGGGTGCAGGTGCGGATGGTGCGCCAGCCCTGGCTGGTGCGGGGTGATCCGACGCAGTTGCAGCAGGTGCTGATGAACCTGTGCGTGAATGCGCGGGATGCGATGCCGCAGGGCGGGGTGCTGACGTTGCGGCTGGAGAACCAGACGCTGGGCGAGGACGCGGGGCGCCTTCACGTGAAGGCCAAGGCCGGGCCTTACACGGTGGTGTCGGTGCAGGACACGGGTGTGGGCATTGCGCCGGAGTTGTTGGACAAGATTTTCGATCCGTTTTTCACGACCAAACCGGTGGGGCAGGGGACGGGTCTGGGTTTGGCGACGGTGCTGGGCATCGTGGAGTCGCACGGCGGGTTTGTGACGGTGGAGTCGGAGGTGGGCCGGGGCAGCACGTTTTCGGTCTATTTGCCCGGGTTGCCGCAGGAGAAGAGCGGCGACACGGAATTGCAGCAGCGTCCGCCGCCGCAGCGGGGTCGGGGGCAGTGTGTGCTGGTGGTGGATGATGAACCGGCGGTGCGGCAGATTGCCGCGGCGATCCTGCGGTCGCACGGGTACGAACCGCTGCTGGCGGCGGACGGGCAGGAGGCGCTGGCGGTCTGGGAGCGGCACGGGGAGAAGATCCGCGCGGTGGTGACGGACCTGATGATGCCGCGGATGGACGGGCCGGCGTTGTTGCGGGCGTTGCAGCGGTTGGCGCCGGGGTTGCCGGCCATCAGCATCACGGGGTTGGGGGAGGAATCGAGGGTGTCGGAGGCGCGTGCCGCGGGGGCGCGGGTGAATTTGGACAAGCCTTTCAAGGCGGCGGAGCTGTTGTCGGCCTTGGAGAAGGTGCTGGCAGAGGCGCCGGCCGGCCGCGGCGGCGATTCCGCCGGGTAATGCGGGGGCTTGGCAGACGGGTTTGGAGCGGCGGGACCGGCTTGTGGCGGAGGGGTGGGGCTGGTTTCCGGGTGTTTCCCTTGTTCGTGAGAAGCCCCGCGGTTTTTCCGGGTCCGGCCGGCTTTCCGGTCGGGCCAGAATCGTTTTGCAGCGGGGCCGGGTGGGGCGGAAACTGGGGACATGCAGGTTCGGCTTTGGATGGGCCCGGCCGGCAGCGGCAAGACGCACCGCTGCGTGGAGGCGATTCGGGCGCGGCTGAGGGAGTCTGCGGAGGGGCCGCCGCTGGTGTTGCTGGCGCCGCGGCAGATGACGTTTCAGTTGGAGCGGCAGATGTTGGCCGGGGCCGTTCCGGAGGGCTACACGCGGCTGCTGGTGGTGTCGTTCGAGCGTTTGTGCCACTGGCTCTGGGAGGAACTGGGGGGGGCGAACCTCCGCTGGCTGACGGCGGAGGGACGCACGATGGTGATGCGGTCGTTGCTGGGGCGGCTGAAGGACGAGCTGAGGGTGCTGCGCGCGGGGGTGCGGCGGCCCGGGCTGGCGGGGGAGGTGAGTGAGGCCTGGGTGACCTGCAAGCGGCATCGGGTGACAGCGGCACGGCTGGCGCGGGTGGCGGCGGGGCTGGAGGACCGGCGTTTGGCGGAGAAGCTGCGCGATTGGGCGCGGCTGGGTGAGGCTTACGAGGAGTGGCTGGCCCGGCACGGGTTGGCCGACGTGCAGACGCTGGCGGAGCGGGTGGTGGAACTGCTGGAGCAGCGGGTGGGCAGGGGTGCGTGGATCGAGGGTGTTTGGGTGGACGGTTTTGCGGAGCTGGCGCCGCATGAGGTGGCGTTGTTGGCGGCGCTGACGCGGCACTGTCGGGAGTTGACGGTGACGTTTTGTCTGGACCGGTCCGGGTGGGAACGCGGGGGTTGGTTGACGCCGTGGCGGCGGGTGGAGCGGTCGAGGGAGCGGTTCTTGTCGGCGCTGGCCGGTTTGTCGGATGTGGAGGTTGTGCAGGAGTGGCTGGAGCCGCGCCTGGAGGTGGGGCGGTTCGATGCGTGCCCGGGGTTGGCGGCGTGGGAGCGGGCGTGGGCGTTGGGGAGGCCGGTGGGAGGCCGGGCGGGTCCGGAGGGGTCGGTGCGGTTGGTGAGTTGCGAGGATCCGGTGGCGGAGGCGCGGTTTGCGGCGCGGGAGATCTGGCGGTTTGTGCGCGCGGGGGGCCGGTTTCGCGAGGTGCTGGTTTTGGTGCGGGACCTGGAGGCTGCGCATGGTCCGTTACGGCGGGTCTTCGGTGAGTACGAGATTCCGTGTCACTGGGACCGGCGCGAGCCGGTCTCGCATCATCCTGTTGTGGTGTTGACGCGCGGTGCGTTGCGGTTGGTGGCGCGCGACTGGCGACTGGCGGACTGGTTGTCGGTGTTGAAGAGCGGTCTGGTGAGGGGCGCGGCTGCGGAGGAACTGGACGCGTTGGAGAACGAGGCGCTGGCTTGTGGTTGGGAGGGGCGGTCGGTCTGGTGGGGTGAGGACGTGAGGGCCTGGTGGCGGGGTCGCGCCACGGGCGGCGGGGAGCGGTGGGAACGGTTGCTGGGCCCGTGGCGGGAGTGGGACGAGGCGTTCGGGTCGGGCGCGCGACCCGTGGCGGGAGGGGAACTGGTGCGGGCGCTGCGGAGGTTGTGGGGTGCGTTGCGGGTGGAGGAGCAACTGGAGCGGTGGGCGGCGGAGGCGCCGGAGTGCGGGGGAGGCGCGGGTGAGGTGGTGCCGGGCGGCTCGGTGCATCGGACGGTGTGGGAGGCGGTGCAGGTGTGGCTGGAGGATGTGGAGCTGGCCTTTGGGTCGGAGCGGCTGGGGTGGTCGGAGTGGTTGCCGGTGTTGGAGGCGGGTCTGACGGAGCTGACGGTGGGGGTGATTCCGCCGGCGCTGGACCAGGTGTTGGTGGGGACGGTGGATCGCTCGCGCCAGTCGGAGGCACGTCTGGTGCTGCTGCTGGGATGGAACGAGGGCGTGTTTCCGGCGCGGCCTCGGGGCGGGCCTCTGCTGTCGGAAGAGGAGTGGCAGCGGGTGGAGGAGGCCGGGTTGGCGATGGAGTTGTCGCCGCTGGAACAACGGGCGCGCGAGGAACATTTTGCGTACGTGGCCTGCACGCGGGCGCGGGAGCGGGTGGTGATCAGCTGGTGCCGGCGGGACGGGCGGGGGCGGGTGCTGAATCCCTCGCCGTTTGTGGCGCGGATCCGGTTGTGGTACCCCGGGTTGCCGGTGGAGACGGTGGCGGGGGAGGACGAGCGGGTGGAGGGAGGGCAGGGTGGTGGGCTGGTGCATTGGCGGGAATGTTGGCCGCGGGTTTTGCGGGCGTTTGGGGCGGGTGGGACGGCCGCGGTGGAGCCGGTGCCGGAGCCGTTTCGGTCCCTGGTGGACTCGTTTGTCGGGCATGTGCGGTCGGTGCGGAATGCGCGGTTGAGTCCGGTTGTGGTGAAGCGGCTTCATGGGGAATGCCTGCGGCTGTCGGCGACGCAACTGGAACGGTTTGCGGCGTGTCCGTTTCAGTTTTTCGTCTGGGGCGGCTTGTTGGCCCGTGAGCGGGAGGTGCACGAGGTGGATGCGGCGGATCGGGGATCGTTTTTGCATCGGGTGCTGGCGTTGTTTCACGAGGAGGTGACGAAGGAGGGGCGGCGTTGGCGGGACTTGAGCGACGGTGAGGCGCGTTCGGTCTTGCGCAGGGCGGCTGCGCAGGTGGTGAGAGGGTACCGGCACGGGTTGTTCGGCGCGCGGGCGGTGCGACGCTGCATGGTGGAGCGTTGGGTGCGGGAGTTGGAGGCGTTTCTGGAGGTGATTCTCGGCTGGATGCGTGAGGGGCGGTACCGGTTGGACCCGGTGTTGGCGGAGTGGGAGTTCGGGCGGGTGAGCGGGGATGGCGGGGCGGCCGAGGGGCCGGGCGTGACCAGGGAGCTCGATGGAGGCCGGCGGGTGGTGCTGACGGGGCGGCTGGACCGTGTGGATGCATTGCGCCTGTCGGACGAGGAGGCTCTGGCGGTGGTGATGGACTACAAGTCCGGGCGGGCGCGCCTGGAGCGGTTGAAGGTGGAGGCGGGACTGGACTGGCAGTTGCGGGTGTACCTGCGGGTGGTGGAGGATCTGCAGGAGTTGCGGGACCGGCTGGGGGTGAGGCGGGTCCGGCCGGTGGGGGCGTTTTATGTGCCGTTGCGGCCCGGTCCGGAGACGGGCCCGGATCCGGAGCTGCCGGCCGGGGAGGCCGAGCGGGCGCGGCGGTGTGCGTACCAGCACATGGGCTTGTTCGATTTCTCGGCGGTGGGTTGGTTGGAGGCCGGGGATTTCACGCGGGGGGAGCAATTCCCCTGGCGCCGCAGGATGGACGGGCAATTGCAGGCCGGCTGCTGGCAGGCCATGGATTCGGCGGGTTTTGATCGGTTGCGACGGATGGGAGACCGGCTGCTGGCAGAGTTGGCGGAGCGCATTTGGTCGGGAGAAGCGGGGCCGGACCCGTACCGGCACGGCAGCGAGGTGGCGTGCGATTTCTGCGAATGCGCGGCCATTTGCCGGCTGGATCGGCGCCGGCACCGGTTCCGGCTTCTGAAGGCGGGCGGCGGCGGGGTTTGACAGGGGCAACCGGGCTTGGCAGGTTGGGCGGCCGTTTGGGAGGACTGTGAACGCGGAACTGCTGGCTCAGGCGAAGGCGTTGGGGTTCTCGGACCGCCAGATCGCCCATTTGACGGGGCGGACCGAGGACGAGATTCGGGCTTTGCGGAAACAGCTGGGTCTGCTGCCGAGCTACCGGTTGGTGGACACTTGTGCGGCGGAATTCGAGGCTTACACGCCGTATTACTATTCGACGTACGACCGGGGCGACGACGAGGTCCGGGTGAGCGACCGTCCCAAGGTGATGATCCTGGGTGGGGGACCGAACCGGATTGGTCAGGGGATCGAGTTCGACTACTGCTGCGTGCACGCGGCCTTTGCGCTGAAGGAGGAGGGGTTCGAGACGATCATGGTCAACTCGAATCCCGAGACGGTCTCCACCGATTACGATACGAGTGACCGGCTCTACTTCGAGCCGTTGACCCTGGAGGACGTGCTGCACATTTACGAGCGGGAGCACTGTCACGGGGTGATCACGCAGTTCGGGGGGCAGACGCCGTTGAACCTTTCGCTGCCGCTGCAACAGAACGGTGTGCGGATCCTGGGCACCTCGGCGCGGAGCATCGAGGTGGCGGAGGACCGGGAGTTGTTCGCGGAGTTGTTGCGCCGGCTGAACATTCCCCAGCCGCCCAACGGGATTGCCACCAACGAGGCGCAGGCGCTGGAGGTGGCGCGGCGACTGGGTTATCCGGTGCTGGTGCGGCCCAGCTTCGTGCTGGGCGGGCGGGCGATGCAGATCGTGTATTCGGACGCCGAGCTGCAGCATTACGTGCGGTTTGCCGTGGAGGCGTCGCCGGAGCGGCCGGTGCTGGTGGACAAGTTCCTGGAGGATGCCACCGAGGTGGACGTGGACTGTGTGGCGGACGTGGGGTTGTTTGAGGATCCATCGGAGGGGACGGTGGTGATCGGCGGGATCCTGGAGCACATCGAGTATGCCGGCGTGCATTCGGGGGATGCGGCGATGGTGCTGCCTCCGCACACGCTCTCCTACCACACGATCCAGACGATTCGCGAGTACACGCATGCGCTGGCGCGGGAGTTGCGGGTGGCGGGGTTGATGAACGTGCAGTACGCGGTGAAGGACGACACGGTGTACGTGCTGGAGGTGAATCCGCGTGCGTCGCGGACCGTGCCGTTTGTGAGCAAGGCCATTCAGGTGCCGCTGGCCAAGTTGGCCGCCAAGGTGATGGTGGGTCGGCCGTTGAAGGAGCTTGGGTTCACGAGGGAGGTCTGGCCGCGGTACTGGGCGGTGAAGGAGTCGGTGTTTCCGTTCAACCGGTTTCCGGGGCAGGACATCGTGTTGTCGCCGGAGATGCGGAGCACGGGGGAGGTGATGGGGTTGGACACGAACCTCGGCGTGGCCTACGCAAAGAGCCAGATGGCCGCGGGCGCGCCGCTGCCGCTGGAGGGCAACGTGTTCATCAGCGTGAGCGACCGGGACAAGCCGCACATCCCGGCGATTGCGCAGCGGTTTGCGGAGCTGGGCTTTCAGATCGTTTCCACGGGCCGAACGGCGCAGGTGCTGGAAGCGGTCGGGCTGAAGGTTCGCAGGATCTTCAAGATCAACGAGGGCCGGCCGCACGCGCTGGACCTGATCAAGAACGGCGAGCTGCAATTGATCATCAACACGCCGACCGGCTCGACTCCGCGGGCCGATCAGGTGAAGATCCGCACGACGGCGGTGCTGGCGGGCGTGCCGATCATGACCACGCTGAGCGGGGCCAAGGCGGCCCTGCTGGGCATTGCCGCCCTGCGCCAGCACGGGTACGGCGTGAGGTGCCTGCAGGAGTACCGGCCCTGAGCCGCGGCCTGGAGGCCCGCTCAGGCCGGGCGGCCCGCGCGCTTCCACTCGAGGGCTTGGAAGGCGATGTCCCGCCGGTACTGCGCGCCTTCGAAACGGATCCGTTCCACGGCGCGGTAGGCTCTCTGGAGTGCGGCGGGCAGGTCGGGTCCGGTCGCCGTCACCCCCAGGACCCGGCCGCCCCGTGTGACGAAACGTCCGTTTTCCCATCCGGTGCCGGCGTGGAAGACTTTGACACCGGGGATACGTTCGGCCTCTTCGATTCCCTCGATGGGGCAGCCTTTTTTGTAGGCGCCGGGATAGCCCGCGCTGGCCATGACGATGCAAACGCTGGTTTGAGGCGACCACCGGAGTGTGTGCGCGGACAGCTTGTCTTCCGTGGCTGCCATGAGGAGTTCGAAGAGGTCGTTTTCGAGGCGCGTGAGGTAGACTTGTGTTTCGGGGTCGCCGAAGCGGACGTTGAATTCGAGGACGCGCGGGCCCGCGGGGGTGAGCATGATGCCCGGGTACAACACCCCGCGGAACAGGATCCCTTCGGCTCGGCAACCCTCCTGCCAGGGACGCAGGATGCGATCATATGCCGCGGCCAATTCGGCATCGGAAAGGAACGGTGTGGGGCTGTAGGTGCCCATGCCGCCGGTGTTGGGACCGGTGTTGCCGTCGCCGAGGCGTTTGTGGTCCTGGGCGGTGGGGAAGGGGAGGGCCGCGCTGCCGTCGCAGAGGGCGTGAAGCGACACTTCGATGCCCTCGAGCAGCTCCTGGATGACGACGCGTTCCCCGGCGGGTCCGAGCACGCGACGGGTCATGAGGTCCTGGATGGCGGTGCGGGCTTCCTCGATTCCGCGACAGACCCGCACGCCCTTGCCGAGCGCGAGGCCGTCGGCCTTCACTGCGCAGCGGCCGCCCAGCGTCTCCGCATAACGGATGGCCTCGGCCGGGTCGGTGAACGTGGCGGCGCGAGCAGTGGGGATGCCGTGCCGTTCCATGAACTGTTGGGAGAAGATCTTGGATGCCTCGAACCGGGCGGCGTCGCGGGTGGGCCCCCAGGCTCTGAGGCCGTGGGATTGAAAAAGGTCCACGACGCCCAGCGCCAGTGGGTTGTCCGGCCCCACGACGGTCAGGTCGGGCCGGTTTTCAGAGGCCCACTTCAGGAGGGCAGGGAGGTCCTCGGCGTCAACGGGCACGCATCGGGCGGTCCCGGTCCCGGAGCGCAGCGGTTCGCGGGCGATCCCGGCGTTGCCCGGGGCGCACCAGAGTTCGGTGACGTGCGGGGATTGCGCCAGTTTCCAGACCAGGGCGTGTTCGCGGCCGCCGCCGCCAATGACCAGCACTTTCATCGGGGCGCGCATTGAAACACTGATGCGCGGGGTGGGGAAGTTTTTTGTAGGCGGGCGGAGCCGGGGCGGCGGATTGGGTCCGTACGGTGCCCGGGGCCGGAGTGGGGCCCCGGCGGGGGCGAGGTGGGCGGGGGATGGTTCCGGGGCGGGTTTTGGTTGCGGGGGTTGCAAATGCTGGCGCAAGATGATTGCGGCTGCGGCTCGAATGAGGGGCCGGGCCCCAGCGTCCATGATTGCCGAGATGTCGCGCAAAGGTTCTCTGTTTTCCTGGGTTCTGAGCACGGGGCTGATCCTGGCAGGGTCGGCCTGTCGGCAGGTGCCGGTGGTGGAGGGGCCTGTGGGCGCGCCGGCGCGGGCCGGGGGAAAGGCTTCGGAGTCGCGGCCGGTGCGGTACAGTCCCGATTACGACGCGGAGATCGAATCGGTTTTGGAGCTGGCGCGCAAGGGCCGGTGGGAGCAGGCCCAGGAGGAGGCGGACATGTTGCTGGCGCGGGCGCCGGAGGATGGTGCGGTGCAACGGCTGCATTCGTGGGTGACGCAACAGCGCCAGGCGGCCCGTGAGAAGGCGCTGGAGGACAGGATCCGCGAGATCAACGCGGCCAATTCGGTGTTCAACCCGACGATTCCCGGTTTGCTGACCGAGCAGAAGGACCGTGGTTTGCCGGCCAGCAAGGATGTGCGGGACACCATCGAGAAGATCGAGAGCAGCCGGTTGATCCCCGAGAGTTACGGTGTGGTACGGCGGGAGAAGGGGCCGATGTTCGATCTGGAGGCCGCTCGCGGGCCGATGGCCAGGCTGCTGGAGAAGGAGGTCACGATTCATCTGGACAACGTGACGCTGGAGAACCTGATCGTGCAGCTCAGCCAGACGACCGGGATCAACATTGTGGCGGACAAGGCGCTGCCTGTGCTCAAACAGACGCTGAGTGTGAACGTGGACAAGGTGCGGTTGTCGGAGTTTCTGAAGTATGTGTCGCGGAATTACGAGGTGCAGTTCCAGGTGGGGCCGGAGCTGATCTGGGTCACGGACGCGAAGGATCCGAAGAAGCTGATGGAGGAGACGCGCTTCTACCGGTTGCGGACGGGGTTCGTGCGCCCGGCCCAGTTCGGAGCGGACGAGGTGGTCCGCACCCGGACGCAGGCCCCCAACAACGTGGTGACCATCACCGAGACCCAGAGATTTCGCAAGTTTGTGAACGACGAGGCCCCGGACGCGCCCTCGTTGGAGCAGGCCATCACCAACTTTTTTACCGGCACCTGGTACATTGACTATGAGCGCAACCTGCTGGTGGCGCGGGGGACGCCCGAGCAGCTTGAGGTGTTGGAGCGGTTGATCGAGGAGTTTGACCGGCCGATTCAGCAGGTGCTGATCGAGGCGCGGTTTGTGACGATTTCCAAGCCGGCGTTCCTGCAGCTGGGCGCCCTGTGGGAGACGGGCCGGGCGTTGCAAGGTGTGCGGGTGCCGCAGGACTTCACCGGGCTGGCCAATCTTCAGAGCTTCCCCACCGAGAACAACATCCCGGCGGTGGGGATCGGGTTGCAGGAGGTGTTCACCAACATCCTGGGCCGGCGCGCCCTGAGCGCCACGTTGAGCGCGCTGGAACAGAGCGGGGAAAGCCAGACGATCAGTTCGCCGCGTCTGACGGTGTTGAACAACCGGCCGGCCACCATCTCGGACGGCAAGGTCCAGTACTATTACGAGGAGTACCAGGTGAAGCAGACAGTGCAGCAGTACTACACGGCCTCTTCCTGGGTACCCAGCGGCAAGCCCACCAAGGTGACGGCGGGGGCGGAGTTGAACGTGCTGGCCAGCATCGCCGGGGACGGCAAACACATCATTCTGGCGCTGAACCCGCGGGTGAACACGGACGTGCAACTGGTCCCCTTTGCCACGCTCACCGACTATGACGCGCAGAACAAGCAGGTGCTGAATTCCTTCACGCTCAAGCTGCCCGAGTATCGCACCCAGGAGCTGGCCACGCGCGTCGTGGTGCGGTCGGGCGAAACCGTGGTGATGGGCGGCGTGTTGGAGCGGGAACGAACCACCATGGTGGAGGCGGTGCCGATCCTGGGCAACATCCCCATCATCGGCGCGGCCTTTCGCCGGCGGACCGAGGTGGACAAACCAAGGTACCTGCTGATTTTCGTCACGGCCACCATCGTGAACGAGAAGGGCGAGTTCGTGGTGTACGAGGACT
The DNA here is from genome assembly GCF_049537155.1 of Limisphaera sp. 4302-co. NCBI lineage: Bacteria > Pseudomonadati > Verrucomicrobiota > Verrucomicrobiia > Limisphaerales > Limisphaeraceae > Limisphaera > Limisphaera sp. 4302-co. Next base: position 112,244 of record NZ_JBMVQZ010000003.1, on the reverse strand, counting down.
GAACCGGCGGACGCGACGACCAGGAGACGAACGTGATGTGGCCCGGGGGACGACAACGGTTGATTGCGTTGGATCGCGGCCGCAGTCGTGTGAAGCTCGTCCTGGGGGAATGCCGGGCCGGCCGGTTGGAATGGGTGGACGCCCGGGTGGTGGATCTGGAGGAGGAAGGTCTGGTCTCCACGGAGGAGGTCCGGCGCCATCTGCAGGTCCTTCTGCAGGAGTGGAGTGAATGTCCGCTGGTGCCGGTCCTGCCGCCCCGCCTGAGCTTTTCGCAGATTCTGGACGTGCCGCACCCCGGCACGGCCGCCGATCTGCCCCGAATGATCGAGGAACAGACGGCGCGGCTGCGCGGCCTGGGGCAGGGCCCTTGGCTGTACGAGGCGACACCGTTGCCGCCGCAGGGGCGCTGGCAGCAGCCGTGGTTTTTGACACTGGCCCGGTTGGAAGACGTGCAGCAGTTCCTCGAGGAGACGGCACCCCGGATCACGGATGTGCGGCACGTGTGCAGTGCGCCGCGCGCATTGGCGGAGGCTTGGTGTTGGGCGGTGCCCGACGGGAAGGACGCGTGGCTGCTGGAGGTGGGTGCGGCCGAGACGTTGCTGGTGCGGGTTCGCGACCGGCGCCCGGCTTGGGCGTTGACCGAGGCGGTGGGCGCGGAGGCGTGGGTGGAACGGCTGGCGGAGGTGCGCAAGTGCCGGCCGGCAGAGGCGGAGGGGCTGTTGTTGGGCGCCGATCTGTTCACCGGGGGGCAGAAACAGGCCGTGCTGGCGGAGGCGCTGCGGGCGTGGTGGACGCGGGTGGAACGGGCCGGTGCGCTGGCGGGCCGATCGGGGCCGGAAGGCGAGGCGTGGTTGGATGGGGATCTGTACGTTTCCGGCGGCCCGGTTCGATGGCCGGGCTTCGTGGAGGCCCTGAGGGAGGTCAGTGGTCGTGCCTGGCGCGTCTGGCCGGAGATCCGGCGCGGAGAGCGCACACTGGCGCTGGGTGAGTATGCGCTGGCGGTGGGGGCTGCCGTGCACGCGTGCACGCGGCGGCCGGAGGAACCGTCGTTGTTGCCGCCGGCCTTGCGGGTGTACGGCCGGCAGATGCATCAGGCGGCTTTGTTGCTGCGGCTGGCCATGCTCTTCCTGGGGCTGGTGGCGCTACTGGTCGGTGCGGGGATGTGGCGGAAGGCCCAACGGGTGGCCGAGAAGGAGGCGCTGGTGCGGGAAACCGAATCGGCGATGGCCGCCCTGGAGGATCTGACCGAGGCCACCCGCCGGAGGGACGCCGCCTTTGCGCGGTACTGGCCGTTGTGGGATCAGCAGGAGCGCACGCTGGGTTTGCTGGAGACGTTGCGTGCGTGCGAGGAGGCCCGCTCCCGACACGATTTTTGGACCGTCCTGCTGGCGGACGTGGAAAGCTACTCCCGAGGGGCGACCTGGCAGCCGCCGGACACCAACGGCCCGCTTGCACGGCTGCTGGCCTGGCTGGCCGAGCCGCCGCCCACCCCCACGTATGTGGCGGAGTTGTGCATTCCGGCGACCGGTGAAGCGACGCTGCGGATCCTGAGCGAGCTGGTGACGGATCTGCGGCGCGATCCGCTGTTCAGCCGGGTGGATTCCGTGCCGGCCGGTCAACGACGGAACTGGGTGGATCCCAAGGTGCTCATACCCGACCGACATTTTGTGCTGGCGCTCGACATGGCCGACGGCGGGTGGCGCAGTTTGTTCCAGAACGTGCGCGTGTCCGAGGTGCGGTGGGGGACCAATGTTATTCGACGGCCGACGCTCTGGGCGGCGCCGGCCGGCCGGACCGGGTCGGAGGGACCGGCCACGAAACCGACGGGACAGGCTCCATGATTTCCGAGAGGACCATCCGGCGCGCGCAGGCGGGCACGCTGATTCTGGCGGGCGTGGTGGCGGGGCTTTATTGGTTCGGTTACCGCTCGCTGAGCCTGCGGGCGCGCGAGTTGGACGGGCCGGTGGCCGAGGCGCAGAAGCGCCTGGTGGCCATGGCCCGGACCCAGGCGCAGGTTCGGAGTCTGGCCACACCCGTTTTGCTGGAGGCGGCCGGACAGATGCGGCGTGCGGCCGAACAACTGTTGCAGGCGGGGCAGGATGTCGCCCGGCGGGTCGTCTGGGACGACACCACGCAACAGCGGCTTTCCCAAGAGTTCCAGTTGCTCGAGTTCGATCGGCAGCGGTTTTTGACGATGGCCGATCTGCGGGCGCGGGCCGCCTCGGCCGGGGTGACGGTGGCTGACGCGGTTTGGGTGCACTACCCGGATTACGATCCGAACCTGGCGCCGCCGTCCCTGCACTGGGCGCTGCTGGCCACGGCGCAGCAGGCATTGCTCGCGGCCCTGCACTGCCGGGTGGGGGTGATCAGCAACCTGACCGTGTTGCCCACGCTGACCTATGCAGGCGGCGAATCCGGCGAGCTGCTGTGGCATCACTTTCGGATCCAATTGGAGCTGGCCGGCCCCGCCCCTGCCTTGGAACGCTTCCTGCGGCTGCTGCCATGGCGACCAGAGGACGGACCGGCGGGGGACGGCGCACCGGTCGAGGGCAAGACCCAGTCCTTTTTCGTGGACCGCATCCTGATGAAAAACGTGAGTGCGAACCCGGATGTGACGGCGTTGGACGTGGTGATCAGTGCGTTCTGTCCGCATCCGCAGGCCCGGCCCGAACCATGATCCCGGCTGTACAACGGACGTTGGGTGTGGTGAGCCTGGCCCTGACGGCGGGGTTGTTGGCCGGCTTGGGCGTTCTGCGGGACCTGGAAGATGCCCCGCGCGGGGTGCCGGTGGCGGGCACGGGTGCCGCAGCGGTGGCGGAGGTGCCCTTGCCGGGGGCGGTGTTCGGGGACCGCTTCGGGTCGAACGCGTGGCGACGCGTGATGGGGGGGACGAATCTGACCTCGGCGTTCGTCACCACGTATTTCCGGCCGCCGCCGCCTCCTCCGCCGCCGGTGCGCAAGACCCAAAAGTTCCGGCTCACCTACCAGGGGTACTTTGAGACCGCCGACGGTGTGCAACGGGCCTATGTGCAGGTGGACGATCGGTTGCAGATCCTCCCGCCGGGGGCCCGGGTGGTGGGCGATGTGGTGATTGACACGATGGGCCCTCTGGAGCTGCGCCTGCGGCAGGCGGGAACCCAGACGGTGGTGGTGCCTTTCCGGGGCACGCGCGAAGTGGAGGTGCCGGTGGAATGAACGCGAACGGGGCCGCAGAGCCGGTGGAGGTGGGTGAGCTGCTGGTGCGGCGGGGGGTGCTGTCGCCCAAGTTGCTGGAATTGGTCCGGCGCCGGCAGGCGCGGCTGGGCATTCCGCAGCACCGGGCCATCGTGGAGCTGAACTACGCCTCGGAGGAGGACACCTATCGTGCGCTGGCCGAGCTGCACCGGATGCCTTTCGAGGACGTGAGCATGCTGGAGGTGCCGCAGGAGGTTCTGCAGGAGGTGCCGCTGAAACTGGTCTTTCACTACCGCCTGCTGCCGTTGCGGCGCGAGGGGGATGCGCTGGTGGTGGCGGTTTCAGAGCCGCCGCTGCCGATGGAGGAGGGGAACCTGCGGCTCATTCTGCGCCGGCCCTTGCAGTTCGTGTTGAGCACGCCCAGTGCGATCCAGGCCGCGCTGCGCCGGCATTTCGGACTGGGAGCCGAGACGATTCAACAGTTGCGCGACGATCGAGCCTGGGAGGAGACGGGCGCGGAGATGGTGTTCGACGTGAAGCCGGCCGAGGACGATCCGGCGGTGCAGGCCTCCATCGCGCGGTTGGTGGATCAGATCCTGGTGGAGGCGCTCCGGTTGGATGCCACCGACATCCACATCGAGCCGTACCCGGACGAGATCCGGCTGCGATACCGGATTGACGGGGTGCTGCAGACGATTCCGGTTCCGGCCGGTCTGCGGAAGCTGCACGCCGCCCTCGTCTCGCGGCTCAAGATCATGGCCGGTCTGAACATTGCGGAAAAACGGCTGCCGCAGGACGGTCGCATCGCCATGAAGACCGGCGGGGAATCGTACGATCTCCGGGTCTCGGTCCTGCCCACGGCGCACGGAGAGGCCCTCTGCCTGCGCGTGCTGGGCCGGCAGAGTCTTTTTCTGGACCTCGGCCAGCTCGGGATGGAACCGGAACAGGAGGCCCTGATGCGGGAGCTGGTGCAGCTGCCTCAAGGGATGGTGCTGTTGACCGGCCCGACGGGAAGCGGCAAGACCACCACGCTCTACGCCGCGCTGGCCCAGGCCAACGACGAGGGTCGCAAGATCATCACCCTCGAAAACCCGGTGGAATACCAGATCCACGGCATCTCGCAGATCCAGATCCGGGAAGAGATCGGGCTGAGCTTTGCCAGTGGCCTGCGGGCGGTGTTGCGGCATGACCCGGACGTGATCCTGATCGGGGAGATCCGGGACACGGAAACCGCCGAGATCGCGGTGCGCGCCGCGCAGACGGGGCATCTGGTGTTTTCGACGCTGCACACCAACGACAGCGTGACGGCCGTGACGCGCCTGTTGGAGATGGGGATCGAACCGAGTGTGCTGGGCGCGTCGTTGGTGGCCAGTATTGCCCAACGGTTGGCGCAACGGATTTGCCGACATTGTTTGGAGCCGGACCCGGAGGTGGCACCCGAACTGCGCGAGGAAATGGCCCGGGTCCTCGGATGCGCCGCGGGGGAACTGTCGTTGTGGCGCGGTCGCGGCTGTGTGGAGTGTCGGCAGCGCGGGTACCGCGGGCGGGTGGGATTGTTCGAATTCTTCGTGTTGAACGAGGACCTGGCGGATCGGATCGAGCCGGGGGTGAAGGCCGGGCAGTTGCGGGAAGCTGCGCGCCGGTTTGGCTGGCGTTCGCTGAGGGAACAGGGCTGGTTGAAGGTGCAGCAGCGGCTGATTTCGGTGGCGGAACTGCAGCGGCTGACCCGCCGGGTGCGCGTGGGCAACGGTTGAGGGGCGGTTCGGGCCGGGCCGGGCCTTCAGACCGTGCCGAACCGGCGGTGGCGGCGGGCGTATTCCTCCAGAGCGGCGTAGAAGTGCGATTTGCGAAAGTCCGGCCACAGGACCGGAGTGATCACCAGCTCGGAGTAGGAGATCTGCCAGAGGAGGAAATTGCTCACCCGCATCTCGCCGCTGGTGCGGATCAGGAGGTCCGGATCGGGTATGTTCCGCGTCCAGAGGTGCTGGGCAAAGAGGCGTTCGTCAATTTCTTCCGGATCAATTCTGCCCTCGCGCACCTGCCGGGCGATGCTTCGGACCGCCTCGACGATTTCGGTGCGGCCGCCGTAGCTGAGGGCCATGATGAGGGTCAGGCCGTTGTTTTTGGAGAGGGCATGGAGGGTTTTTTTGAGCTGTGCCTGGACCGGTTCGGGCAGGCGGTGGATCTGCCCGATGACGTGCAGCCGGACGTTGTGGCGTTGCAGTTCGGCGGTTTCGGTCTTGAGGTAGTGGAGGAGGTATTTCATGAGGGCGTCGACCTCCTCCTTCGGGCGGTTCCAGTTCTCAACGGAGAATGCGTACAGGGTGAGATACTGGATGCCCAACTCGGCCGCCGCCCGCACCACGGCGCGCGCGGACTCGGCACCGTGGCGGTGTCCCTCGATCCGGGGCAGGCCGCGTTGGCGGGCCCAGCGGCCGTTGCCGTCCATGATGATGGCGACGTGCCGGGGCAGGGCGGCGCGCGCTTCCGGGCTGAGCGTGGAGCCGTTGGAGTTCCCGGGCGTGCCCAGGAGGGGCGGTGTGCCGGTGGGTGCGCTCAGTTCGGTGCCCGGTTCGGCCATGGTCGTGGGTCAACGGAAGATGGTTTGTTCCCGGGCGGGCCCCACCGAGACGATTCGGATGGGGGCGCCGACGAGGTCTTCCAGCGCCCTGAGATACGCACGGGCACGGGCCGGCAGGTCCTTCCAGCGCCGGACCTCGCTGGTGGGTGTGCGCCAGCCTGCGAACTCGGCGTAGACCGGTTCGCAGGCGGCCAGCTCCGCGGCGTCGGCCGGCAGACTGTCGTAACGCCGGCGGCCGACCCGGTAGGCGAGGCAGACCTTGATCGTCTCGACGGTGTCGAGTCCGTCGAGATTGGTGACGGCGAGGGAGTCCACGCCGTTGATGAGCACGGCCTGGCGCACTGCCACGGCGTCGAACCAGCCGCAACGGCGGGGGCGGCCTGTGGTGGCGCCGAATTCGCGACCCATGCCGTGCAACAGCTCGCCCAAGGCCGGGTCTTCCGTGGGCAGCGGCCCTTCGCCCACGCGTGTGGTGTACGCCTTCATGACGCCCACCACGCGGTCGATCCGGTTCGGCGGCACGCCCGATCCGGTGCAGGCCCCGCCCGCGGTGGTGTTGGACGAGGTGACGAACGGGTAGGTCCCGTGGTCGATGTCTAGGAACGTACCCTGGGCGCCCTCGAACAGGAGGCTTTTGCCCTCCTGCAGGGCCCGGTGCAGGACCTGGACCGTATTGGTGACGAAAGGTTTGAGGAAGGTCCCCGCGGCCTGATAAGCCTCCAGCACCTTGCGGTAGGAGAGGGGGCGGGATCCCCAAGCGCGGAGCACCTGGTTGTTTTCGCGAATCCGACGCTTGAGTTTCTCGGCGAACAGGTCGGGTTGCACCAGGTCCACCATGCGCAGGCCCACTCGTGCGGCCTTGTCCGCATAGGCAGGGCCAATCCCGCGTTTGGTGGTGCCAATGCGCTGGCGTCCCTGCCGTTGTTCGCGTGCCACATCCAGCTCGCGATGGTAGGGCAGCACGACATGGGCGGTCTCGCTGATCCGGAGGTTGTCTCCGACCTTGACCCCCAGCTTGCGCAGACCGCGGATTTCCTCCGCCAGGCCCACCGGATCGATCACCACCCCGTTGCCGATGACGCAAAGCTTGTCGCGCCGCAGGATGCCCGAGGGGACGAGATGAAGGATGTAGCGTTCGGTTCCGACCCAGACGGTGTGCCCGGCGTTGTTACCACCGGCGTACCGCACCACCACGTCGGCTTCTTCCGTCAGCACATCAATAATCTTGCCCTTGCCTTCGTCGCCCCACTGGGCGCCCACCAGAATCGTATTGGCCATAGTTGGCTTGCCGCCGCCGGTTGGGAAATCGCCCTTCCGATCCTGTCGCGGGCCGGCAGGTCGGTCGGGGCTGCCGCGGGCAGCGGGACCGTTGCAACCTAGAAAGCCGGGTGTGTGTCTGTCAATGTTGCCTGCCGGGTTGCGGGGATGCGGGCGGTGGCGCCCAGCGCCGAAGGAGACGGCCGCGGCCGGGCGGGCCGGTCCCCGTCTGCTGGTCCGGGACCGGACGTCCTGGCCGCTCCCGCCGGTTCAACGCCACGGCACCGTCTGCAAGGCCGGAGGTGCGCTGCTGGCGCGTTGGACTTCGAGCGAGGGCGGCGCGAAAAGTCCGCCGGGCATGCCGCCCGGGACGGTCTCCCTGGCCGGGGACAGGGGCAGGTTGGTGGCGGCCAACAGTCCGCCGGGTTGGGCCAGCACGGGCAGGGCCGGCGGGGCTTCGGCCGGCCAGGTGGGGCGCGCAGCCGGCACCTCGACGGGTGCCAGACCGGCTCCTTCCAACCCCCCCGGCAATTGCAGTTGTTCGGCCTGCCAAAGGGCGCCGATCACCAGCGCGGACACGCCTACGCCCACCAGGCCGGCCCAGAGCGGTCTGGGGGCCAGAACCTCGCGGATCGCCAGCCACCATGGGGGCCTGGGTTCCGCGGGTGACGCGGCCTGACGGTTCTTCTCCTGGCGCAGCCGTGCCAGGACGGCCTGGCGCATGTCGTCAAGGCAGCCGGCCGGTGGCCGCTCGTAGCGCTTCAAGGCCAGCAGGCGGCCCAGTTTTTCGAATTCTCCGGACGGCGTTTCCATGGTGTTGTGAGTCGTTCAAAGGTAATCCGAAAGGTATGCCTGCAGTTGCTGCCGCGCATAGAAGAGGCGCGAGCGAACGGTGCCCACGCTGCAGTCCAGGATCCGGGCGATTTCCTCGTGCGGCATACCTTGTACCTCGTGCATGACCACGACCAGTCTATGCTTTTCAGACAATTTCATCATGGCTTCGTTCAACTTTTGGCGCAACTCGGCCAGGGAAACGTCGCGGCGGGGTGTCTGTTCCGTGATGAGGGCGACCAGATCGGGATCGTGTTCGGCACGGGCGTCGAGGTCGTTGAGGCTGGGGCCGCTGCGTTCGGGTCTCTTTTTTTCCAGGAAGTTGAGGGTCTTGTTGACGGCGATGCGGTACAACCAGGTGCCGAAGGCGGCGTCGCCGCGGAACCGCTCGAGCGCATGATAGGCGGTGATGAAAGTTTCCTGGGTCAGGTCCCGGGCATCTTCATGGTGGGAGATCATGTGGTAGATGACCTGGTAGATGCGCTCCTGGTGACGCTGCATGAGCAGGTCAAACGCTTCCAGGTCGCCCTGTCGGGCTCGTTCCACCAGAGATTCGTCCGGTGGACCGGTTTGCTCGGGGTGCGAGGCCGGTGCGGGGGCCGGGACGGAACCGGGGTGGATGGGTTCCTGAGCCATGAGGTGTCCGGGAACCGGTCAACCGGGGGTCGTCAGGTTGTCCGTTTGACGGGCCAGGAATTCGGCGGCGGCCCTGAGCCCCTCTTTCTGCACGGGGGCGGGTAGATGTGCGAGTTCACGGCCTGCCCGGGTCAGGTGGTCGTGCACTTCGGCCAGGGCGCCCGGCAGTGCCTGATAACGGTCCAGCAACTGGCGGAGTCGGGGCAAATACTGGGGATGCCATTCCCGGATCCACCGTTCCAAGCGGCTGCGGTCCCGGGCATCCGCCCGTTCCCAAGCCAGCAGGATGGGCAGGGTCAATTTCCCCTTGGCCAGATCGGTGCCCAGGGATTTGCCAGCCCTCTGTTCCTCCCCCAAGAGGTCCAGGCAGTCGTCGTACAACTGGTAGGCAGTTCCAAAGGCCAGGCCGAATCGTCGCAGTCCCTCCCGGACACCGGCCGGGGCCCTGCTGCACCAGGCGCCCAGCTCGCATGCAAGTGCAAACAGCTCGCCGGTTTTCATCTCGAGGATCCGACGGTAGGAATGCCGGGATCGTTCGAAGTCACGCCGATAGCGCGTTTGCAAGATCTCTCCCGTGCAGACGACCTGGGTGGCTTGGGCGACGGTCCGGCACACCTCCGGCGTGGGAAAGGACGCTGCCTGAACGAGGGCCTGCGCAAACAGACAGTCCCCGAACAACACCGCAGTCTCGTTCCCCCATCGGGCAGCCACGGTGAGCCGTCCCCGGCGCAAAGACGCCTCGTCCATGACGTCGTCATGGACCAGTGTGGCCAGGTGGATCATTTCGATGATGACCGCCACACGTACGTGCTCCTCTGTCGTGCCGCCCAGAGCCTGACCGACCAGACCAACCAGGGTGGGGCGCAGTTGCTTGCCGGTCCCTTGCAGGGTGTACTCCGCCAAGCCCGTGAGTTCGGGGTCGAAAGATCGTACCTGCCCGACCAGATGAGCCGAGACCTGATCCAAGAATCCCTCCAAAGGTCCAGTGATCCGTTTCCAGAGCAGACCGACCTCGGCGTCCCGGGAATCCGCAGCGGGGGTGGCGGTTGCTTTGGTGCCCGTTGCCAGCATGCTTGTCCAGTCTAGGGATGGGTCGGAACCAAGTCAAACGCCCGGACCGGGGCGGGTCGAAGACAATGGACGAGCCGGCGGCTGCCGGCGGTTGCCGCAAGGGCGGTGGTCGCGAGTGCTGAACCGCGGGCGAACGGGCTGGGGAGCCGGTTTGACGCCCGCTGCTGGTGTCGTCGGCGGACTTCACCGGCGGGCCGAGCGGGGTGGGCCGGCGCCCGGCCGGGTCCCTGGACCATGCGACCCGGCGGCTGCGGGTTGCGTTTGCTGGTGTGGGGGGTGCAGCCGCGGGGGGCCGGAAAAGCGGGTGCGAACTTTTCCTTGACGTTCAATATTCGTGATTCATAAATGCTTGTGACAGCACGTTATCTTATGCAGGAGTGTTCGCAGGAGCAGGCCTTTCGGGTGCTGCAACAGGTGCACGAGGCGGAGGGGTTCGAGGCTGCGTTTCACCGGGCCACGGGGCTGCGGGTGACGTTGCGGCCGTTGCCAGCGGATGGGGTGGGTTTGCTGGCTCTGGACAATCCGGTTTGTCGGCGGGTGGTGGAGACGGCGGAGGGTCGTGCGGTGTGCCAGCGGCGGCAGGAGGAATTGCGTCGGGCGCTGGAGGCGGGTCGTTCGGTGGAGCGGTTTTGTTGTGTGGCGGGGATGACGGTTTTGGCGGTGCCGGTGCGGTTGTGCGGGGAGCCGGCGGCGATGTTGCACACCAACCGGCTTTTGCTGCGGCGGCCGGGCCGGGAGGAGGTGGAGGCGGCGTTGGCACAACTTCGCGCCTGGGGCGTGGAGGTGTCTGCGGACCGTTTGGCGGGGATGCTGTCGGAGTTGGTCGTGCTGGAGGCTGCGCAGCTGGATGCGGTGGTGCGGCTGTTGCGCATTTACGCGGATCATTTGGGGGACGTGGCGAGCCGGCGCATTCTGGCGGATCGGTACGGCAAGCCGTGTGCGTTGGCGCAGGCGCTGGCCTACATCAAGGAGCATCATGGCGAGCGGTTGCCGCTGGGGGAGGTGGCGCGGCGTGTGGGGCTGAGTCCGTACTATTTTTGCAAGCTGTTCCATCGCAAGATGGGGATGACCTTCACGCAATACCTGAACCGGGTGCGGCTGGAGCGGGCCAAGGACCTGTTGCTGAACCCGGCGCTGCCCGTGGCGGAGGTGGCATCGGCGGTGGGGTTCGGTTCCATCCCGCATTTCAACCGTAGTTTCAAGCGGTACACGGGGATGACGCCCACGGCCTACCGGGCGATGCGGCTGGGCCGGGGGCGGTTGCCGATCGCGGCGGGGTGAGGTTGGGGCAGTCGCCGTTGTTTCAGGATCTTCCCTGGTGCTTCCGGGTCCGACCGACGGGTTGCGGGGGCAGGTCGCGCCAAAGGTTCACTCCAAGGGCTCGAGGGTGACGCGGCGCACCTCGAATTCGCTGCCTTCGCTTTGGATGCAGATGTGGCCGGAAGTGACGGTGCACTCGGTGGCCTGGTTGACGAGGTGGCCGTTGACGTAGACCCGGATGGTATCGCCCTTGCAGATGATTTCGTAGGTGTTCCATTCCCCGACGGGTTTTTCGTGGGAAGGACCCTGTTTGGGGACTCGGCGTTCCTTGCGGCCGCGGTGTTCCTTGAAATCGGTCCCGCCGATGACCCAGAAGTCGCCCTGGTTGCCGTACATGCCTTGGGCCTCGATGCTGCGGGGCCAGACCTGGTCCGGCCCGCTCATGTGGAGCAGCACACCGGTGTTGCCCGGGTTCAGGAAGCGCCATTCCACGGTGAGTTTGTAGTCGCAATAGGCGTCCACGGTGCGGATGTATCCGGCGGGGCGGCCGGTGCAGTGGATGACGCCGTTGCGGATGGACCAGGTATTGGTGGGATCGCCGCCGGGCGTGAACAGATACCAGCCGGTGAAATCGCGGCCGTTGAACAGCTCGATTTTTTCACGGGGCTGGATCGGCTCGGCGGCCCGGGCCGGTTGAGCGAGGGGAGTGAGGAGTGAGAGCGCCAGGAGGGTGCTCGGACCCAGCCGTGGCGGCATGCGGTGGGACGATGTTTTCACGCCGTCAAGTTTCCGGTTGGGGTTGCGATTGTCAACGGGGCACGGGTCCCGGCCGTGGGGGATCGGTGCGGCGGGATGGGGGGCGGGGGTTTGTTGTTGCCGGCTGCCGGGGTTGGTGGCTGCCCGGGGTGGTCATTCAGCGAACAGGGCTTTTGCGAACTGTTCGGGATCGAAGGGTTGCAGGTCGTCGGGTTGCTCGCCCAGGCCGATGAATTTGACGGGGACGCCCAGTTCACGCTGGATGGCCACGACCATGCCGCCCTTGCTGGTGCCGTCCAGTTTGGTGACGATCAGGCCGGTCAACGGGACGGCCTTGTGGAACTCACGCGCCTGCTGGAGGGCGTTCATTCCGGTGGGTGCGTCCACGACGAGGAGGACCTCGTGGGGTGCGCCCGGGATTTGTTTGCCCACGACACGGTGCACCTTTTGCAGTTCCTGCATCAGATTGTACTTGGTGTGGAGCCGGCCGGCTGTGTCGAGGAAGACGTAGTCGATCCCGCGGGCGCGCGCGGAGGCGACGGCGTCATGGGCCACGGCGGCCGGGTCGGCTCCGTAGGCGCCGCTGATCACTTCCACGCCGAGTCGTTGTCCCCAGAGTTTGAGCTGTTCGATGGCGGCGGCGCGGAAGGTGTCGCATGCGGCCAGGAGTGCGGAGTGACCCTGTTGTCGGACGGCGTGGGCGAGTTTGGCTGCGGTGGTGGTTTTGCCCGTGCCGTTGACACCCACCAGGGAGACGACCGTGGTCATGTGGGCCGCCTTGCGCAAACCGTTGCGCGGGTTGGTGAGGATGCGTGCGACCTCGCGCTCGGCGATGGCGGCCACATCGAGCCCTGCGGGGCCCTGGGTTTCGTAGGCCCGGCGCACGGCCTCCAGGATTTCCCGGGTGGTGGCGACGCCGAAGTCGGCGGCCAGCAGGGCCTGTTCGAGTTCCTCCAGTGTGGTGGCGTCCAGGCGCGGGGAACGGGAGAGGACGCGTTTGATCTCGTGCACCAGCTTGCTGTGGGTCTTTTGCAAGCCGGCTTTGAATTTGGCCAGCAATCCTTTCATGAGAGGGTCGAATGGAGTTTTTGTTGTCGCTCGGCGGTGCGTTGGGCGATGCGGGCCTGCAGTTGGACCACGAATTCGTGTGCCAGGCGTACCGAACCGACCAGGGGTTGTCCTTTGTTGTAACCGTGACAATCCGATCCGCCGGTCACCAGCAGGCCGTGCCGCGCGGCGAGGGAAAGGTAATGCTCGGTGAGGGAGGGGGAATGTTTCGTGTGAAAACATTCCAAGCCGTCCAGGCCGGCGCGGACCAGTTCAGGCAGGTGCGGGTCCGCGTAGTAGAGTCCCGGGTGGGCCAGGACGGCCACTCCGCCCGCGCGGTGAAGGAGGGCGATGGCCTCGTGGGCGGGGATCCGGCTTTTGGGCACCCATGCCGGCCGATGCTTTTTGAGAAAGCGTTCGAACGCCTCGTCCAGGTCGCGACAGATGCCTGCCTCCACCAGTGCGCGTGCGACGTGCGGGCGGCCGGGTGACCGGCAGTTGGCCAGTGCGAAGACACGGTCGGCCTCCAACGGGATGTTCATTTCGTTGAGCCGGGCGACCATGTCGCGGATGCGCTGCTGCCGCACGGTCTGGAATCTGCGCATGGCCTGCAGAAACGGCTCGTCCTGCAGATCGAACCCGTAGCCGAGGATGTGAATTTCCAGTCCTTCGAGCTCGGCGGTGAGCTCCACTCCGGGGATGAATTCCATGCCGCGTTCGGCGCAGGCGCGGGACATGGCGGGGCAGCCCTCCACCGTGTCGTGGTCGGTGATGGCCACGCAGCCGAACCCCAACCGGTGGGCCTCCTCCGCCAGTTCCTCCGGCGCGAAGGTTCCGTCCGAAAATCGGGTGTGCAGATGGAGGTCGGCGAACACGGACGAGGTTGCGACAGGGACCGTTTGGGACCGGGGGTTCATCCGCCGGCCGGGGTTCGGGCCGGGCGGAGCAGGTCGTTCTTGATCCGGTCCAGGATCCCGTTGACGAACTTTCCGCTTTCGGGTGTGGAATACTTTTTGGCGATGTCGACCGCCTCGTTGATGCTGACCACAGGCGGGATGTCCTCCCGGTAGAGCATTTCGTAAATGGCCAGCCGCATCACGTTCCGGTCCACCACGGCCATACGGTGGAGATCCCAGTTCTTGGCGTACTGCCGGATTTTGGCATCGATTTCCTCGCGATGCGCCACCGTGCCTCGGATGAGTGGTTCGGCAAACTCACGGATCTCGATCTCCTCGGCGGTGGGCGGCGGCGGTTCGACCGGTTGTCCCCAGGTCGGGCCGCCGGAATCGCCCCGTGCGGCCATCCGCTGGGTTTCCCAGAATTCGCGCAGCGCCTCCTCCAGGTTTTCCGGAGGATTCAGATCATACTGGAACAAAAACTGGACGGCGCGTTCCCGCGCCTCACGTCGTTTCCCCTTGCCCATGGCCGTCCAAGATGAATCAAGTTCGGTCCGTGGAAAATCCAAAAACGGGACCGGCCGCTCGGGTGCACGGCGGACCGTGTCCGGATGATCTGAGCGCGGTCCGTTGGTTCAGACGCACTGAGGTGCGCAGTGCGGCAGCCGGTGCGGAGCAGGCACCGGCGAGTCCGGCACCTCGGGATATTCGTACCATTCGCCCTGGTAGTTGCGCAACAGCACGCGTTCGGGTGTGTGTTCGACGACGTACTCCGGGCTGACCGGCACCTTGCCGCCGCCGCCCGGTGCGTCGATCACGTAGGTGGGCACGGCGTAGCCGGTGGTCCAACCGCGCAACTGCTGCATGATCTCCAGGCCCCGGCGCACGCTGGTGCGCAAATGAGCCGAACCGGCGATGAGGTCGCACTGATAGAGGTAGTACGGCCGCACGCGGCACATCAGGAGCTTTTGCACCAGGGCGCGCATGACCTCCGGGTCATCGTTGACGTGACGGAGCAGGACCGACTGGTTGCCCAGCGGGATCCCCGCGTCGGCCAGCCGTTCGAGGGCGGCCCTGGACTCCAGGGTGAGTTCGCGCGGGTGGTTGGTGTGCACGCTGATGAAGAGGGGGTGAAACCTCCGCAGCAGGTCGCACAGTTCCGCGGTGATCCTCTGCGGCAGAAAGATGGGGATCCGCGTCCCGATCCGGAGCAGTTCCACGTGGGGGATGGCCCGCAGGGCCGACAGCAGTTCGCCCAGCTTTTCGTCGTTCAGCAGCAGCGGGTCGCCCCCGCTCAGCAACACATCGCGCACCTCGGGATGGCGCCGGATGTATTCGATCTGCTGGTCGAACCGGGGATGAAAATCGTAGCCGCTGGCGTTGCTCACCATTCGGGAGCGCGTGCAGTACCGGCAGTAGGATGCGCACCGGTCGGTGACCAGGAACAGGACCCGGTCCGGATAGCGGTGCACCAGGCCCGGCACGGGCATGTGGGTTTCTTCGCCGCACGGGTCGGCCATTTCCCAGGGGGCCGTTCGGGTTTCTTCGATCCGGGGGATCACCTGGCGCCGGATCGGGCAGAACTCGTCCGCCGGGTCAATCAGGTTGAAGAAATACGGCGTGATGCCCAGGGCCAGTTTGCGGTTGGCCAGTACGGTGCCCGCGCGTTCTTCGGGAGTGAGCGTCGGCAACAGCCGCTCCAACTGCTCGAGGGTGCTGATCCGGTGCCGCAACTGCCAGCGCCAATCGTTCCACTCCTGATCGGGGACGTTTCGCCACGGACCGCGCCCTGCACTGACGAAGCTTTTCAACGACGGCTTGCCGCCGCCGCCTTCTTCCTTGTCCGACGATGAAGCCGAAGACTCCATGTTGCGCGAACTATAGAAGCCGGTCCCGCCCTGTCAAGGAACGCGGCCGAACCGTTCCAGACGCTCCCGGAACCGCCTGCAAGTCTCCGAGACACGAGCCGATTTCAGGATGGCGGACACCACGCAGATCCGCCGGGCCCCGGCTTCCAACACCTCGTCCACGTTTTCCAGCGTGATCCCGCCGATGGCAAACCAGGGCAGTCTCAGGTTCTCTGCCGCCCAGCGGACATAGGCCAGGGTCACCGGCGGGGCGCCCGGTTTGGTGCCGGTGGGATGGACCGGGCCCACCGCCACGTAATCGGCCCCGGCGGCCACCGCTCGGAGTGCCTGTTCGGGCGCGTGCGTGCTGAGTCCCAGCCGGAACGTCGCGCCCGCCGGGCGCAGTTCCGAGACGTGCCGGTGACCGGCATCGAAAAAATCCTCCTGGCCCAGGTGACAGAACTCGGCGCCCACGGCCCGCGCCACATCGGGATGATCGTTGATCACCAGACCCACACCGGCGGCACGCGTGACCGGAAGAATTCGTTCGGCCAGGCGGAGGATCTCGTCCGGGTCGAGGTCCTTGGCCCGGATCTGCACGAGATCGGCCCCGCCTTCGCAAAGTTGTCGCGCCACCTCCACCGGGTCGCGTCCCTCCAGGTAGGCCGTGTCCACGAAGGTGTAGAGCCGACATTCCTCGAGCGGTTTCATCTTGTGATCTCCCGGGTGGGCGCGGTTTTGACGAACTGGACGGGGCGCAGGTAGATCGGTTCCCACGCTTCCGGCGACCGGGGTTCGGTGCGGAGGGCCAGCCGGGCCACCCAGGCGGCCGACGGGCCCAGTACACGCCCTTCCGGGAACCAGCGGGTGACCTCGGGACCCGTCCAGCGCCAGTCGGAGCGGTCGGCCCTTTGCTGCAGCGCTTCGACGGGCTCCAACCGAAGAGGTTCCACCTCGCGCCAGCCCGCGTCTTCCAGGGCGAAGCCGGCCACGTAAAGTTCCCGGCGTTGCGCATCCACCACCACACGGGTGTGCCCGCGCCAACCTGCCGCCCAGGCACGCGCGGCGATGGCCTCCACGCTGCCGGCTGCGTGGACCGGCACACCCCGTGCCAGGTGCCAGCCCTGTGCCAGTGCCAGGGCCGCGCGAATGCCGGTGTAAGAGCCCGGCCCCAATCCCACTGCCAGGGCCGTCACGTCGGCGGGGCACCAGCCGGCTTTACTCAAAATCCGCTCCACCACCTGCAGCAGCGCCGCCGACCGTTCGCCGGGTGCCTCGGTTTCCGCCAGAAGGGTCGGTTCCTCCCCGGCACGCTGCTCCAACAGGGCGACCGAACGCGGATCAGCCGAGCCGTCCCAGGCCAAGATCTTCATACCGGATCTCCCTTTGGTTGGGTCCCGTGATTTCGAGGAGCACGCGGCGCAGGCGTTGCGGGGGGGGTGCCCAGGCCGGCCAGGTTTCCCCGGCGCCCAGTCGTTCGGGCCATTCGATCACTGTGACGCCCTCGTTTACGAGCTGCTCGTCCAAGCCGGCCCGGGCAATCGCCTCGGGCCCGTCCAATCGGTACAGATCGAAATGGTACAGCGGGAGCCGGCCACCGCGGTATACGTGCAAGAGACTGAAAGTCGGAGAATGGACCCGCGCCGGGCACCCAAGTCCCTGAGCCACCCCACGGGCGAGAACCGTCTTGCCCGAACCCAGATCGCCGTACAACAAAACAACCCACCCGGGCCCGGCCTCCAATCCCCAGGCCCGTCCCACGGCCTCCGTCTCGGCCGGACTTTCGGTTTTCATCCTCTCCACGCCGTTCAACTTAGCCGGCCGACCGGTGACTGAAAACGTTCGAACCGACTGCGAACGGACGCGGCATTTCGGGCGTCCGGGCCGATCGAAGGGTGCGTACGGTTCACCTCACCGGATGGCACGCAGCTTGTCCAGGGCATCGCAGAAGGAACACAAGTCGGCGTGGAGGATCGCCCGGATTTCCTGCAGCACGGGCTGGTAGGCGGGGGCGGCACGGCCCCCCACCAGAATCGGCGTCTTTTCCGGCAACAGCTCGCGCAGCCGGCGCAGTTCCTCCGGCAACAGAGGGTCATCCGCCGGGTACACGATGCTCAAGGCCACGGCGCGTGCGCCGGTGCGCAGGGCCGCCCCGGCGATTTCCGCGGCTGGCAGGTTGCTGCCGAGTTGGATGGGGCGCCATCCCACCTGTGCCGCGGCCGCTGCGGCCAGAAGCGCGCCCAATTCATGGAGCTGTCCGGAGGGCGTTGCCACCACCAAACGCGGGGCACGGGCAGATGTGTGCGGCTCGAAGTGGCCGAGGAAAACCCGCAAAACGCCGCTGAGAAAATGCTCATGCGCCGCCGTCAACGTCCCTTCCCGCCATTGCCGGCCGACCTCCTCGATCAGGGCTGCCACCACCCGGCAGAGAAACCCGCGGTGGCCCACCGTGACCAGAGCCCGGTTGAGCACGCGCCGGAGTCCGGGCTCGTCGAACGTCTCCACGCGGCACAGGGCTTCCCCCACAAAGGCGCAGGCTGTGCCCGGCTGGAAATCAGCCCGCGTGGCGGTTGCCCCGTTTCCCTCCGGCGAGGCCAATGCCCGCAGGCGGTCATCGGATAACCGGGCAATGCACCCGATGGGGTGCCCGGCCGCCACCGCCCGGGCCAGCAGGAGCAGCCGTTGCAGTTCGCGCTCCGAGTACCGGCGCCGGTTCGAGCCGGTGCGTTCCGGTTGCACCGCGCCGTAGCGCTTTTCCCACACGCGGATGACGTGCGGACTCAAACCGGTCCGCTCCGCCACCACCCGTATCGAGTAACAGGGCGTGTCCATTTCGGATCTCAATGTTCCCTGCGTGCCGGTACGGCCGGGAGCCAGTTCCTAAGGGCATGCGCCCGGCCGGTCTTGGCAGCGTGGACCGGTTCTTTTGCGGCAGGATTTAGACAGGCAGCCAGGTGCATCCCGCCCGCCGGCCTTCCGGCGGAGGCAGGTGACACAGCATAACATGTTGGTGTCGAAATGCTTACACAGTTGCGACACTTTTTGCTCATCGCGTTGCCAAAATATTTGAACAAAAAATTGACTGCAACCATCGAATCTTGTAGTCGTGGAATTGGCAGGCGGGTCAGTGGATCCCCTGCCGCGCCAGTCAACACTGCAATGCGAATCATACGGAACAAGCAGAGACGCACCGGGCGCACGCCGAAGAAGACCTCCGGCGTACCTGCGGTGCTGCGTGCGCGGACCGCCGCTGCCGGGCTCAAGCGGTCCCGCCGGACGAAGACGGTGGTCCGGGCCGTTGCGGGGCCATCCCTTGGTGAGAACCCGGTCCTGCCGGCAAAGGAAGAGGCCGAGCCGGTGAAGGAGTCACCGGAGGCGGGGGAAGTGTCGGGAACGCCTCAGGCACTTGTGCCCCGGTCCGCCGATTTGGCGGAGGAACTGCAGGGTTTGCCGCATGAAACGGCCAATGCCATCACCCTGTACATGCGCGAGGCGGGTCAGGTGCCTCTGCTGACGCCGGAAGAGGAGATCGAGCTGGCTGCCCGGATCAAGCAGGGGGACGAGGCCGCGCGCGAGCACATGATCCGCGCCAACCTGCGGCTGGTGGTCAAGATCGCCCGCGAGTATGAGGGTTTGGGATTGCCGCTGTTGGACCTCATCAACGAGGGGAACATCGGCCTCATGAAGGCCGTCGAACGCTTCGATCCGGCCAAAGGGGGCAAGCTTTCCACCTACAGTTCGTGGTGGATCAAGCAATCCATCCGCCGCGCCCTGGCCAACCAGGGCAAGACGATTCGTCTGCCCGTTCACGTGGCCGACAAGATTTATCATCTGCGGCTGGCGGAGCTGCGGCTGCAGGAGGCGCTGGGCCGGGAGCCGACCGAGGAAGAACTGGCTCAGGAACTCAAGACCACGCCGCGCAAGGTGGCGGCGCTGCGTTCTGCCGCGGTACGGCCGGCTTCCCTGGACGCGCCGTTGGGCGACGAGGACAGCAGCCGGCTCGGCGAGGTCGTGCCCGACGAGTCGTCGCCCAACCCGGCGGAGGTTTTGGAACGCCGGACCACTGCGGCCAAGGTGCTTGAGCTGGTCAACCGGCTGCCGGAACGCGAGGCCACCATCCTGCGTTTCCGATTCGGGCTGCACGGGGGCCCGGAAAAGACCCTGGAAGAAGTGGGGCGGAAATTCGGCGTGACCCGCGAACGCGTGCGGCAGCTTCAGAATCTGGCGCTTCAGAAGTTGCGCCGGATGTTGGAGGAAGACCTCCACGCCCTGGGTATTTCCACCTGACCCCCGCCCTGTGCGCCGGCGGGGGAGATACGGCCAGGGGCAGCCTGCCTTGTTGGTTGCGTTTCATTTCCTTCGCTGCGGAATCGGTCTGCCTTCGTCCGGCGGGAAGGCATGTCGCGTGTGCGGCGGCCCACGGGCAATGGGGTTGCTGACCCGGTTGGGCTGCCGGTAGGCTGCCGGTGGGATGAAACGGTTCTGGCTGGCGATCTGGTTTTGTCTGGTCGGGCTCGGTTTTGGCGCGGATGCTCAAGGCCCCGATCAACAGTACATCCACATCTACTCGGTCATCCGTGAGGGGGACCGGCTGTTGGAACTCGGTCAACCCCGGGCCGCCCTGGCGAGGTATCTGGAGGCGCGCCAGGCGCTGGAGCAGTTCGAAAAAAGCTGGCCCGATTGGAATCCCAGGATCGTGCGGTTCCGGCTGAACTACCTGGCCACGCAAATTGCGCGTGCCACCGCAGCGGCGCCGGAGGCCGGGACCGTCCCGCCGGCTTCGACCACACCTCAACCTGCTGCCGTTGCTGAATCCGCACCGGCGGCGCCACCCGTGCCGGACCCTGCGTTGGTTCGGGAGATCGAAACGCTCCGCCAGCAGGTGGCCCAACTTCAGGCGGACAAGGCCCTGCTCGAGGCGCGGCTGCGTGAGGCCCTTTCCGTGCAACCCGCGGGCATGGATCCCAGGGAACTGGCGAAGGCGCAGGCACGGCTCCGCGATTTGGAGAAGGAACGGGATCTCCTGCGCGCGGCACTCGAGGAGGCACAGCGCCGGTCGGCCACGCCGGAGCAATCGGAGGAGATCCGGAAATTGCGGGAGGAACTCGAGCAAACCCGGCGTCAACTGGCCGAGCAAACCGAGCTGGCCCGGCGACTCGCCCGCGAAAAGGCCATGGCGGATGAACAACTCACCGCCCACGGACTTGCCGCAGCCCGGGAACTCAGGCAGGCGCAGGACCGGATCGCCGCGCTCGAGCAGGAACTGGCCCTTTTGCAGGAGCGCGTGCCCGCGGCCGCAGGGGCCGCAACCGACGCCTCCGTCGGCCTTCAGCAGCAACTGCAGCATCTCCAACAACAACTGGCCGAGCAAACCGAACGCGCCGACGCGCTGGCCCGCGAGAACCACAGGCTGCAGGAACAACTGGCCGCCCAGCAGGCCGCCGCTTCGCCGGAGGTCCTCGAAAAACTGGAACAGGCGCTGCGCGAAACCCGGCGTCAATTGGAAGAACAGCAGCTGCTCAACCGGCAATTGGCCGCCGAGAAGGCCGCTTTGAACGAACAATTGAACCGGCTCCGGGCCGATGCCGAAACGCTGGAAACCCTCCGCGCTGAAAACGCTGTGCTGAAACAGCAACTGGCGCGGCTCACTGCGGAGGCCGCCCGGGGCACCAACACCCTTGAAGCCCTCCGCCAATCGCAGCTCCGGCTTGCAACCCTTGAATCCGATCTGGACATCCTCCGCCTCGAGAAGGCCGCGTTGGAACAACGTCTCCTCAATGCCCGCAGCAACGAGGTTGCCCGGGCACAGGCGCACGCCGAGGCGGTCGCCACCCTGCGTGCGCGCCTGGCGGCCCTGGAGGCTGAACCGGTGCCTTTCACCGCCGAGGAACTGGCCCTGCTCCGCGCTCCCGACCCGGCTCCTTTGACCGAACCGGACCGGCCTTCCCCGGGAGCGGCCCGGGCTGCTCCAGCAACGGCCTCCACCGCGCCGCCGGCGCCGGCCCCGCCGGAGGTGGAGAAACGGCTGGAACAGGCCCGGCGGGCCTTCGAGCAGGGCAATCTCGAGGCCGCCGGGAGGCTTTACTCCGAGATCCTTCAACAGTCACCCCGGCATCCCACGGCCCTGGCCAATCTTGCCCTGGTCGAGTTGCGAAGGGATCGGCCCGGACAGGCCCTGCCACACGCCGAGGCGGCTGCGCGCCTCGCTCCCGGGGATGCGCGGGTGCGATCGGTCCTGGGGCAGGTTTACCTCCGCCTGGGGCGGTACGACGACGCGGTGGACGCCTTCAGCCGGGCCGCCGAGCTGGATTCGCGCAGTGCCGAGGTCCAGAACTACCTGGGACTGGCGCTCAGTCACAAGGGGCTTCGCGCCGCCGCGGAAACCGCGCTGCGCCGGGCCATTTTGCTGGAGCCCGGGTATGCCGCCGCTCATCACAACCTGGCCGTCTTCTACCTTCACCGGGATCCGCCCCTGCTCGAGCTGGCTCGCTGGCACTATCAAAAGGCCCGCGCCGGCGGGTTTCCTTCCAACCCCGAACTCGAAGCGGCGTTGAACGCAACAGCCTCCCGCCCCTCGACCTGAGGTCGGGCACGAGCACATTCGCCCGCGGCCGGCGTCGGACGTTTGCGGCGGATCCCACGCGGAGCGCCGGGGAATCGCGCGGATGGCCGTGCGGAACAACCCTTCATTGCCGCGACAGGTCTGCCGACGCACACTGCCCGGCGCGCACGATGGTCGCCCGTGTCATCCTGGAAGTGGCCCTGCGAAAGGAGTTGGACTACCTGATCCCGCCGGAATGGGAGGGACGGGTGGAGCCCGGCACGCGTGTCGAGGTCCCCCTGGGCCGGCGCAAGGTCTGCGGGTTGGTCACTGAAATCCTGCCGCATTCACCGCTGCCGCGGCTCAAGCCGATCCTTCGTGTGGTGGCCGGTGTTTCACTGGTGACGCCGTCGGTGCTGCGGCTGGCCCGATGGATCGCCGAGTACTACTGTTGTCCGGCCGAGCTGGCCCTTCGCACGGTCCTGCCGGAGGCCGTCCGGCGGCCGGATGCCGACTGGCGGCGCCGTCTTCATGTGCGGCTGCTGCCCGCCCACGGTCTGCTGCCGCGGCTGTCGGCGCGGCAGAAGGAAGTCCTGCACGTCGTGGAGGAACACCGCAGCCTGCCGCTGGCCGAGCTGCTGCAACTGACCGGCGCTGGTCTCTCCACCGTGCGCCGGCTCGAAGACAAGGGGCTGGTGGAGATCGTCTCCCAGATCGAAGAGCGGGATCCCTGGGGGCGCGAGCAGATCCTGCCCAGCGCACCTCTGCCGCTGAACGAAGCCCAGGCCAGGGCCGTGCAGGCGATCACCAGTGGTCTCGACACGCTCGCCGCGGGCGGGATGACGGTCGAGGGGAGCTCTGCTGAGGCCCGTGCCGAGGAGGGCGTCTCAGCTCCGGTCTTTCTCCTTCACGGGGTGACCGGCAGCGGCAAGACGGAGGTTTACCTGCAGGCGATTGCCGCCGCGCTGGAGCGGGGTCGGGGGGCCATTGTGTTGGTGCCGGAGATCTCGCTGACGCCGCAGACGGTCGAGCGTTTCAAGGCACGCTTCTGCACCGGTCCGTTGCGGACGCTGGTGGCCGTCCTTCACAGTCATCTTTCGGCGGGCGAACGCCATGACGAATGGCACAAGATCCGGCAGGGGCGCGCCCGCATCGTCATCGGGGCGCGTTCGGCGATTTTCGCGCCCGTGCAGAACCTGGGGCTCATCATCGTGGACGAGGAACACGAGCCCACCTACAAACAGGAGGAGACCCCGCGGTATCACGCCCGGGACGTCGCCGTGGTGCGGGGCCGGCTGGAGCCGGCCGTGGTGGTGCTGGGGTCGGCCACGCCCTCGCTGGAGAGTTACCACAACGCCCGCCACGGCAAGTACACCCTGCTGACCCTGCCGGAGCGCGCCGATGCCAGAAAGATGCCGCGGGTGCGTGTGGTGGACATGCGCGCGGCCCTGCGGTCCCAGCGCGGCGTGCCGATTTTTTCCCCCCAGTTGCGCGAGGCCATTTTGCAGCGTCTGGAGCGCAGGGAGCAGGTGATCCTGTTCCTCAACCGGCGCGGATACGCCAGCGCGCTGCAGTGTTCCAAATGTGGCTACGTCGCCCACTGCCCCCACTGCAGCGTGGCGTTCACCTATCATCGGGCCGGCCAGCGCCTGCTTTGTCACATCTGCGGCGAGAGCCAGGACGCCCCCGCCACCTGTCCCAACCCTCGCTGTGGCGACCCGGCCATCCGCTATGCGGGTGTCGGGACGCAGAGGGTGGAGGAGGCCCTGGTGCGCGCGTTTCCCAGGGCCCGGGTCCAGCGCATGGACTCGGACATCCTCCAGCGCAAGGACGAGTACCGTCGCATCCTGGCCGAGTTCCGCGCCGGCAGGATCGACATCCTCGTGGGCACCCAGATGATCGCCAAGGGGCTGCACTTTCCCAACGTGACCCTGGTCGGCATCGTGCATGCCGACCTGACGTTGCATCAGCCGGATTTTCGCGCCGCCGAGCGAACCTTCCAGCTCCTCACCCAGGTGGCGGGCCGCGCCGGCCGGGGTGACGTGGAGGGCGAGGTGATCGTGCAGTCCTTCACACCTTATCACCCGGCCATCCAGTACGCCCGGCGCCACGACTTCGAGGGTTTTTACGAGCAGGAGATCGAGTTCCGCGCCCAGTTGCGCTACCCGCCCTTCACGCGGGTGGCCCTGCTGACCCTGCAGGGGCGCAACGAGGAAAAGGTCCAGTTCGTGGCCGCCCACGTGCGGCGCGAACTGGAAACGCGAATTCCCGACCGCGAAGAAACCGTGCTCGCAGGGCCTGCTCCGGCACCACTCGAACGCGCCCGGTCCTACTACCGCTACCATCTGATGATCCGCACGCGGCGGATGCTCCGCCTGGTGCGGCAGCTGGCCCCCTGGTTCGATCAACTGCAGCTTCCGGAGGACGTCCGGCTCACGGTGGACGTGGATCCTGTCAATCTGTTGTGAGGCCGCGGCCGGGGCCCGTGGTGCCCGGTTGCACGAGGCGGGAGAGGTCCACGCCCGCCTCGTGCAGAAACTCGACGAAGACGGGAAACGGCTCCGCCCGGAATTCCCAGAGCCGGCCGCGCCATGGGAACCGCAACGCAGCCGCGTGCAGGGCCTGTGCGGGCAGGATCAGGCGCGCCCGGTCCGCCGCGGTCAACCGATCCTGCGCGAAGGCCAGATACATCAACGGATCCCCACCGTAGAGTTTGTCCCCGACGACCGGATGCCCCAGGTGCGCCAGGTGGATTCGCAACTGGTGCTTCCGGCCGGTGCGCGGCCACAACCGCACCAGCGCGAACGGTTGCGGGGCGGGCGGGGCCTCTTCGTCCCGGGCGGCCGGGTCGGGTTCGGTGGCGTTCTCCTTCCCCCACCAACGCGGATCGGGACGGCGCGGCACCGGCCGGACAAAACGCACCAGCACCTCATAATCCGTGCAGGCCGGTGCGCCGCCTGCAACCACGCGGTCCTTGACGGCCACGGGGCTGTCCGGGTCCGGCCCCAGGGGCGCTTCGATCCGGCCGCGCGTCTCTTGCGGGTGCCCGTGAACGATCGCCAGGTACTCTTTTTCGACCCCGCGGTTCTCCATCAACTTGCCCAGTTCCGAGGCGATTTCGCGCCGCTTGGCCACCAGCACCAGTCCGCTGGTCTCCCGGTCCAGCCGGTTGACCAGGTGAGGTGCGGAGGAAGGGCCGGCCCGGAGGCGGAGTTGTTCCACCAGACTCGAGCGCCCGTCCGGTTTGGTGGGATGACAGACCAGCCCCGGCGGCTTGTTCACCACCAGCAGGTCGGCATCCTCGTACACCACGGGCAGCGCCCGGATGGTCGCTTGGCGTTCCATGGACCGTTCAGAATGGCAAAAGTGCCGTGGTCTTCCAATCCCGGCCGGCGAATCCCTGCGGTGGGGGGCGGCCGGGCCGGTCTGGATTCCGGGCGCCCGTGCCCGTGCCCGGGTGGCCTCACCGAAGGTTGGCGGAATCCGGCAATCCGTGGTACTTAGGAGGCGGTGTTTCTCTGGTGGACCAGGAAGGTGCGTCCCCTCTCGCCCATGGCACGATTCGGGCGTTTCGTGTTGCTCGAACCCGTGAAACGGGGCGGGATGGCGGAGATCTGGCTGGCCCGGGACGACGCGCACCATCATTACGCGCTTCGCGTCATGCACGCGGAACTCGAGTCCCGGCGGGCCGCCCGGCGTCGTTTCCTCCACGGCTGCAAGGTGCTGGCCGATCTGCAGCCGCACCCGTTCATCGTCCGTTACTACGAACACGGACGCCACGCCGGCCGGCATTACCTGGCCATGGAATACGTCGAGGGCGAGAACCTCAAGGAACGGGCCGCCCGCGGGGATCCCGTTCTGGCCGAGAACGTCGCCCAGATCCTGGTCGACATGGCCGTGGCGCTCGAACACATGCACGGTCGCGGCTACATGCATCTGGATTTCAAACCGGAAAACGTGCTGGTCACCCCGGGTGCCAGCATCCGGCTCGTGGACTTTGACATCGCCCAGTCGATTCCTCCCGCGCCGGTCCGGCTCGACCGGAATCCCGGCACGCCCTCCTACATGGCACCCGAACAACTGCTGCGGCAGCCGTTGGACCAGCGTGTGGACATCTTCGCCTACGGCGTCACGGCCTACGAACTGCTCACCCACCAGAAACCCTTCGAGGGGAGCACGCCCGAGGAGATCCTGCGCAGCCAGCAGGATCCGGCCCGGCTCCGGCCGCCGCGCGAACTCAATCCGGACATCCCGCCGGCCCTGGAACGGATCCTTTTGCGGTGTCTGCAGCCCGATCCCAACCGTCGTTACGCCGTCATGAGTCATCTGCGGCACGAGCTGGAGACGGTCCTTTACCGTTGAGACGGTTGTGCACGGCGCCATTCCGCCGGGCCACATGGCGGGGCGGTATCATCTTCAAATCCTCCCATCACGATTGATTGATGATTGGTCTTGCGGGTGGCAGGATGCCCCGGTATCTTCCGGCCCATGCAATCGAGTCGCATGGCGGAGGCCACCGAGCTCGAGTCCCTTCTGCGTCGGCGGATCGTGCTGCTGGACGGTGCGATGGGGACGCTGATCCAGCAGCAGGGGCTTTCGGAGGCCGACGTGCGGGCGGAGCGATTCCGGGACCACGCGGGCAAACCCCTCAAGGGCAACCACGACCTGCTGGTGCTGACACAGCCCGGGTTGATCCGTTCCCTGCACCGGCAGTATCTGGAGGCGGGCGCGGACATCATCGAAACCAACACCTTTTCGGCCACGAGCATCGGCCAGCACGAATTCTTCGGGCCGACGCCGGAGGGTCCGCGCAAGGACGAGGCGTATTTCGAGCGGGTGGTGAGCGACCCGGGGCTGGGCCGGCTGGTTGCGGATCTGAACCTGGCGGCGGCGCGGCTGGCCCGTGAGGCGGCCGACGAGGTGGCGGACCGGACCGGTTCACCGCGGTTTGTGGCGGGTGCGATCGGGCCGATGCCGGTCACCGCGAGTCTTTCGCCGGACGTGAACGATGCCGGGTTTCGCGCGGTGAACTTCGATCAGTTGCGGCGGGCCTATCGGCAGCAGATCGAGGCCCTGGTGGCGGGGGGAGTGGACGTGCTGTTGATCGAGACCATCTTTGACACCCTCAATGCCAAGGCCGCCGTGTTTGCCGCCGAGGAGGTTTTCGAGGCAGCGGGGCGGCGCCTGCCGGTGATGATCTCCGGGACCATCACCGACCGCTCGGGTCGGACACTCATCGGCCAGACGCTCGAGGCCTTTTGGATTGCGGTGGAACACGCCCGGCCGCTCACCGTGGGTCTCAACTGTGCCCTGGGCCCCCGGGAGATGCGTCCGTTTGCGGAGGAACTGGCCGGGATGGTGTCCGCCTACACGTGTTTTTATCCCAACGCCGGGTTGCCCGATCCGCTGTCGCCGACCGGGTTTCCCGAGACGCCCGAGAGTCTGGCGGTTCAACTGCAGGAATGGGCCCGGGCCGGCTGGGTGAACATCGTGGGGGGCTGCTGCGGGACCACGCCGGCGCACATCCGGCGCCTGGCGGAGGCTGTGCGGGATTGCCCGCCGCGGATCCCGCCCCAGTTGCCGCGCACGCTGCGGCTCAGCGGGCTGGAGCCGCTCAAGTTCACTCCCGAGACCAATTTCGTGAACATTGGCGAGCGCACCAATGTGGCCGGTTCACCGAAGTTTGCCCGGTTGATTCGCGAGGGTGACTATGCAGGGGCGGTCGCCATCGCGCGCCAGCAGGTGGAGTCCGGTGCGCAGGCGCTGGACGTCTGCATGGACGAGGCCCTGCTGGACGGTGTACAGGCCATGACGCGGTTTCTGCGGCTGATGCTCAGTGAGCCGGACGTGGCCCGGGTGCCGGTCATGGTGGATTCCTCGAACTGGAACGTGCTCGAGGCGGGCCTGCGCTGCCTGCCCGGCAAGGGCATCGTGAATTCGCTCTCGCTGAAGGAGGGCGAGGAGAGGTTCCTGGAGCTGGCCCGCCGGGTCCGCCGGTATGGTGCGGCACTGGTGGTGATGGCCTTCGACGAACGCGGCCAGGCCGACACTTTTGAGCGGAAGATCGAGGTTTGCCGCCGCAGTTACGAGCTGCTGACGCAGAAGGCCGGGTTCCCGCCCGAAGACATCATCTTCGATCCCAACGTGCTCACAGTGGGCACGGGCATCGAGGAACACGCCAACTACGCGGTGGATTTCATCCGGGCCACGCGATGGATCAAGGAAAACCTGCCCGGCGCCCGCGTCAGCGGCGGCATCAGCAATGTTTCGTTCAGCTTCCGCGGCAACCAGCGGGTCCGGGAGGCCATGCACAGTGTTTTCCTCTATCATGCCATCCGGGCCGGACTCGACATGGGCATTGTCAATGCCGGTCTGCTGGCGGTGTACGAGGAGATCCCGGCCGAGTTGCGGGAACGGGTCGAGGACGTGATCCTCAATCGCCGGCCGGACGCCACCGAACGACTCGTTGAGTACGGCGAGCAACTCAAGGGTGCCGCCCGCGGCGGCGATCAGGCCGCGTCCGGTGGTCCGCCCGAATGGCGGCAGTGGCCGGTGGAGGAGCGTCTCAAGCACGCGCTTGTTCACGGGATCGACACTTACATCGAGGCCGACACGGAGGAGGCACGCCGGAAACTCGGTCATCCGCTGGCCGTCATCGAAGGGCCGCTGATGGCCGGGATGAACGTCGTCGGCGACCTGTTCGGCGCCGGCAAGATGTTCCTGCCCCAGGTGGTGAAGTCCGCCCGGGTCATGAAGAAGGCGGTGGCCTGTCTGACCCCCTGGCTGGAGAAGGAGAAGGCCGAGCGACTGGCCGCCGGTCAGGCGGTTCAACCCCGGGGCCGCGTTCTTCTGGCCACCGTGAAGGGCGATGTGCATGACATCGGCAAGAACATCGTCGGCGTGGTGTTGGCCTGTAACAACTACGAGGTCATCGACCTGGGGGTCATGGTTCCCTGTGAGCGCATCCTGGAGACCGCCCGGGAACGGCGCGCCGACATCATCGGTTTGAGCGGTCTGATCACGCCCTCGCTGGATGAGATGGTTCATGTGGCGCGCGAGCTCGATCGCCAGGGTTTCACCCAGCCGCTGCTCATCGGGGGTGCGACGACCAGCAAGGCGCACACGGCGGTGAAGATTGCCCCGGCCTACCGGCATCCGGTCATTCATGTCCTGGACGCCAGCCGCGCCGTGCCGGTGGTCAGCCAGCTTCTGCATCCCGAACAACGGGAGCCTTTCGTCCGGCAGATTCGCGAGGAATACGAGCAGCTTCGTCGCTCGCACGAGTCCCGGCGGCAGCCCCTGCTGCCGCTGGAGGAGGCGCGCCGGCGCGCGCCGAGGCTGGATTACTCCGACCGGCCCCGACCCGAGTTCCTCGGTCTTTGTGTGCTGCATCCGGCCGGGGGGGACGTGCCCCCGATCGCGCCGGGGATGCGGGCCGTGGCGGTTTCGCTTGCCGATCTGGTCCCTTACATTGACTGGTCGCCGTTTTTTCATGCCTGGGAACTGCGGGGGCGTTACCCGGCCATTCTGGACCATCCCCGACACGGGGCCCAGGCGCGCCAGCTTTTCCAGGATGCCCAGCGGTTGCTCGAACGACTGGTGGGCGAGGGCAGGCTCCAGCCACGAGGGGTTTACGGTTTCTTTGCCGCGAGGCGGGCGGGCGAGGATGTGGAGGTGTACGCCGATCCGCAGTGCACGCGGCTGCTGGCGCGGCTGCATTTCCTGCGGCAGCAGATGCCCAAGGACGACGGCACGCCCAACTGGTGCCTGGCCGACTTCGTCGCCGGAGCCGGGGAGACGGGCCCGGATGAAAGTGATTTCATCGGCGCCTTTGCGGTGACCAGCGGGCATGGATTGGAATCGGTGGTTCGGGAGTTCAAGGCTGCCCACGACGATTACCACGCCATCATGGCCGAGGCACTGGCGGATCGGCTTGCGGAGGCCTTTGCGGAGTGGTTGCATGCCCGGGTTCGCCGGGAATGGGGTTACGGCCGGCAGGAGGATCTGAGTTTGGAAGATCTGATCGAGGAGCGGTATCGGGGAATCCGTCCGGCCGCCGGTTACCCGGCCTGTCCGGATCACACGGAGAAGGCTGTTCTCTGGCGGCTGTTGCAGGCGGACACTTGGGCCGGGATCCGCCTGACCGAGTCGTACGCGATGTGGCCCGGCAGCAGCGTCAGCGGCCTGTACTTTGCCCATCCGGAGTCGCGGTACTTTGCCGTGGGCAGGATCGGCCGGGACCAGCTGGCGGATTACGCGCGGCGCAAGGGGGTGCCCGTGGAGGAGATGGCGCGCTGGCTGGCGCCGTGGTTGGCCGAGGGTTGAGCGGTTGTCGTCCGGGCCCGCGGGCGCCCCGGCGATTCAGCGTGCGCCCTGTTCCAACCGGTCGAACATGAGGTCCAGCACCCGCGCCTGGAGATAGCTGTTGTCGAGGTTCCAGCGTGTCACGTCCGGGTGTTTGGACCATTTCACCGACCCGTCCGTGAACAACACGTTGAATCCGCCCTCGCGATAGTGGGCCCAGAACGACAGTCCCTGGATGACGTCCACCGCGAACAGTTTGTGCGGTTCCATCTGGCTTTCCTTGCGGTAGCGCCGGTGGGTGTCGATGGGTCCGGGACGGTTGCCCGCGTTGATCGTGCGCGGGTTGTAGAGGTAGCTGGACCGCACGTCCCCGCCCACGTCGGTTGTCAGCAGGGGCGAGTAATAGCTGCTGCTGAAGGGGCCTTCCTTGAAAGCGGGGCAGAAGAAGATGTTGCCGTCGCCGGTGTACTTCAGGGGGTACAGGTACCCGCCGTTTTGCCAGGTCCAGCCCGGGACCGGGATGTTCTGGGGCGCCCGGGCGTTGGCCGGTCCGTTGACCACGTACCGGCTGTAGTGCGATGCGCTCAGGTCGTCCTCGTTGGGGAGGCCCACCCGCCACGGCGGCAGGCGCCCGGCGAAATCCTGTACGTACATCATGGTGCCCTGGCCCAGCTGCCGGAGGTTGTTGACGCACGACATGCGCTGGGCCTTTGCCTTGGCTTTGGAGAGCGCCGGCAGGAGCATCCCCGCGAGGATCGCAATGATTGCGATCACCACCAGCAGCTCGATCAGGGTAAACCCGCGGACCCGATCCGGCACCGTGCGTGTCGTGCCGGTGCGCAGACCGTCACGTAGCAGTTTCAGTTTCGCTCTCATCTTCGTGGTCGTGCCGGCTCTGACGACTTTCAGGGTTGACCTCGCTGGAGCCTGGCGAGGGTTTCTTCCACGGCTGCCTGCTGTCCGGGTGTCAGTTGCGGGTGCCGCAACAGCTTCTGGAACTGCTCGATGGCCTCGGCACGGTTGCTCGTGCGCGCCACTCCGAGTGCCTCTTCCAAAAAGACGTGAAACGCCGCGGGTGCATCTGCGAATGCCTTTCTGAGCCGTTCCTCATCCACAAGACTGCGGGGGCCCGGTGTTTGGGGCGGGACGGCCGCCTCGGGCCGGCGGTTGGGGCCGTCTGCGCGGGCGCAACCGCCTCCGGTTCGACGGGTGGCGGTGCCGTGGATGGGGCGGTGTTGTCCGCCCGTCCGCAACCGGAGGCCAGAGCTGCGATCAGCGCTGCAGTGACCACCGCCAGGCATTCGGCTCCCTGCCCGGTGCGGGTCCGTGCCCGGCCGGGTTTCGGACTTGCCGGGCATGAGGCGCTGGAATGGATGGTATGGATCTTCATGCCACTGCCAATGTACGGCGCTGGTGGGACGCTTGCCATGGCCAATTCTGGCCCCCTGGTCCGGGGGCTCATTGCGGCGGATGGGACCGGAAATGTGCCCTTTGCCGGTGTGGCTGGCAGGGTGGGTTGTTGCGGCGGGCGGGCCCTCCGGCGCCCGGATCGGGTTTTGTCATGCAAGCGGTGGTGCGGGCGCGAAAAGGCGTGGGACTTGCGGGAGCGGCCCGGGAGAACGTGATCTGGCGGCACAGGTTCTCCCGGGCCGGTTTCAAAGGCGGCATCCATCCGCCCGGCCGGCGGTCCTTCGGCCTTGTCAGGAGGACGAAGGCGGGGCTGTCGGATGGAGCGTGCTTCGGGAGGCGCCGTGGGATCAGGTGCCCAGGAGGTGTTCGATGACCATCTGATCGAGTGCGGCGTAGTTGCGTTCCCGGATGAGGGCGCGCGCCCTGGCTTCGTCGAAAGTCCGGGCCTTTTCGACCAGCAGGAGGAATGTGCGCCGACTGTTTTCGAGGTGGGCCAGCCAGTGTTCCTCGCGGGTGGGGCGGAAGGGATGGACGTCGAAGCAAACAAATTCGCCTTTGCGACCGTAGCGGTTTCGTTCAAGGGCGCGGACCTGGTTGAAGGCGAGCCGGAGGTTGGCGCTGCCGAAGGGTTTGTCCTGGTCGAACTTGAGTCCGTTTTGGTCGTTGAGGTGGAGGGACCAGAGTTTGCCGAACGCGCAGGCGAAGTCGATTTCGTCGGCGGGGTCGAGTCCGGCCAGAATGGCGTGGGCGGTCTCCATGACGCAACCGACGCGCTCGGGGTCGTCGGTGAGATGGGCCAGGGCGATGGCGTGACCGATGGTGGGGATGTAGGCCTGGTCCATGGGCTCGTTTGGTTTGGGTTCGATGGCGATGCGGATTTTGGGGTCGTGCGCGAGCATGCGGTTGAGGGCCTGGACGAGGTGGTCCACACATCGCCGCGCGTCTTTGGATTCGCGCAGGTAGGTGCCTTCGCGGGCGAGCCAGAGGACGACCAGGTCGGTGCCCAGTTCCCGGGCCAGGTCGATGCAGCGGAGGGAACGCTCGATGGCGTAGGCGCGGCATTTGGGGTCGTTGCTGGTGAAGGCCCCGTCCACGGTGCGGGGATCGAACCAGAGCCGGGGTGCGACCATTTCGGCGGCGATGCCGGCGTCGGCGAGTTTGCGGCGCAATTCGCGTGCTTCTTTGCGGATTTGGGCGTCGGACTTGTTGTCGAGGTCCGGCACGGCATCGTCGTCGTGGAACATCATGGCGTCGAAGCCGAGGCGTTTGAGTGCGTCGAGTTTCCAGTCGAACGGTTTGGGGGACCGGACCGGCGGCCCGTAGGGGTCCTGACCTTCGCTGATGTTCCAAGGACCGAAGCAGAAGCGGTAGGTGTGCCCTTTCATAAGATTGGTTGAGGTTGTTTTTGGTTCGCGGCGAGGATAGGGGCGGCGGAACGGGAGGGAAACCAAAAACGGGGTGCGGCGTTGGAGGGGGGTGGTGGTGCCGGCGTGTGCCGGGCAGGGTGCGGACGTGCTCCGGGCAGGCGGGGGCCGGGGCGATGCGACCGCGGGGCGTGGAAAATTCAGTGGCCGGAAATGCCCTTCAAATAGGCGAAGATGAGCTCGGGGAGGTCGCGGCTGTAACCGCCTTCGAGCAGGGTCAGGGTGGGACGGTTCAGGCTGCGAATCTGGGCGCCGAGCCAGAGGAAATCTTCGACCTCGAGCATCTGGCGTGCGAGAGGGTCGCGCACGTAGGCGTCGAACCCGGCCGAGACAATCAGCAGGTCGGGATTGAACTTTTCGATGTCTGCCAAAGCGTGATGGAGGTGGGTGCGGTATTCGGGTGCCGGCGTGGAGGGTGGGACGGGATAATTGCGGCAGTTGGAGCCGCGATGGTCGGTGCCGGTGCCCGGGTAGCAGGGGTGTTGGTGGACGGAGACGTACAGCGTACCGGGCTGGTCAAGGAGGATGTCTTCCGTGCCGTTGCCGTGGTGGACGTCGAAATCGAAGACGGCGACCCGTTCGACTCCGGCGGTGCGGGCGGCCAGGGCGGCGATGGCGGCATTGTTCAAGTAACAAAAGCCCATGGCGCGGTCGCGGGTGGCGTGGTGTCCCGGGGGGCGCATGAGGCTGAAGACGGGCCGGCCGGCCAGGGCGAGCCGCATGGCGGTGAGGGCGGCGGCCGCGGAGCGGCGGGCGTGAAGGTGGATGTCCGGCAGCCAGGCGGTGTCCATGTCGAAATCGCGTGGTTCTTCCAGCCGCCGGAGGTGGGCGGGGGTGTGGGCGCGGAGCAACTCTTCCTCCGAGACCTCGCCCGGGCTGGACCATTGAAGGGGCAGCTCCGTTTGGGTGCGCAACCGCTCCAAGGTGGCCTGTACGCGCTGGGGCCGTTCAGGATGCCCGGGCGCGTGGTAGCCGGTACAACGTTCATCCGTGATGATCGTCATCGGGCCGTCATTTAAGCAGAGTCGGGCCCTCTGACGCATGCCTTTTGTGCGGGGCGGGATCGTGCTCGGGATGTTTTGCGGTTGCGCCGGCGGTGGAGGTCCACTGTTGAAGGATCTTGGTGGTGAGCCGCGAGAGGGGGCGATTTTGGAGCTGGCGGGGTGTGAGCCAGTGCCCCGGTGGCCAGGGCCGCTTGAGGCGTGCGGCACGGATTTCCACGTGGTACCGGAAGCGGGTGATGTGGTGGACGATGGTGGGAGGGCCTTGTGTGGGGGACGGCTCGAACTCGAACCAGGATTCGGGGTCGGTTGGGAAATGGCCGGAGGGCGGGCGGTCCGAGGGGAGTTCGAACACGGGCAGTTCCCAGTAGCCGCGGTTGACGCCCGTGCCGCGCTGGTGGAGGAGCCAGTGTCCGTCGGACCGGACAAGGCAGGCGACCAGCCGCCGGGGTTCGGCCGGACTGCGGCGGGTGGCCCGCCCGGGATCGGCGCCGCCTTGTCGGGCGTGGAGGCAGCGGCTGCGCAGCGGGCAATCGGTGCAACGCGGGTTGTGGGGCAGACAGATCGTGGCGCCGAGTTCCATGAGGGCCTGGTTGAGGGCCGAACAAGGCGGGCAGAGGGGCGCGGTGTCCGGGCGACCGGGTTCGGCCAGGGGGAGGAGGGCAACGGGCATGCATCGGGCGGCGATTTGGACGAGGCGCGTGGCGAGTGCCCAGGAGTCGGCGGATCGG
The DNA here is from genome assembly GCF_049537155.1 of Limisphaera sp. 4302-co. NCBI lineage: Bacteria > Pseudomonadati > Verrucomicrobiota > Verrucomicrobiia > Limisphaerales > Limisphaeraceae > Limisphaera > Limisphaera sp. 4302-co. The sequence goes on along the minus strand of NZ_JBMVQZ010000003.1, from coordinate 77,477 downwards.
GCGGTGAGGGGTCGGCTGTAGAACCGACTGAGCACACGGGCCACGTTACCGTCCACGACCGGGGTGGGGAGGTTGAAGGCGGCGCTGGCGATGGCGCCCGCGGTGTAGGGTCCGATTCCGGGCAGTTTGAGGATCTCGTCGTAGGTGTGGGGGAACCGGCCCGCATGCTGCTCGAGGATGAGCCGGGCGGCGCTATGGAGGTGGTCGAGACGGCGGTAATAGCCGAGCCCTTCCCAGAGTTTGCGCAGTCGGCGAGGGTGGGCTCGTGCGAGGGCGGGGAGGTCGGGCAGCTCGCGCATCCAACGTTCCCAGTAGGATTGGACGGTGGACACGCGGGTTTGTTGGAGCATGACCTCCGCGACCCAGATGGCGTAGGGATCGAGGGTGCGGCGCCAGGGCAGGTTGCGGGCGTTGTGGCCGAACCAACGCAGGAGGACGCGCACGAGTGCGCGCAATTCCGCGGCGTGCCGGGCATGGGCCGGTTTGGTCATGGCTTGCGGCAGGGTACGCGCGCCGGCTAGGTTGCGCCAGCGTGGGAGCGCCGCTGCACAGTTACACGGTGGAGTTGACGGAGGACCAGGCCCGGGCGTTGGAGAGGTATTGCCGGGAGCACGGGTTCGAATTTCGGGAGGTGCCGTACGCGCGGTTCGGGGCATTTGGCCGGGACGTGAACGTGGTGTGTTACCGGAGCGGCAAGGCGGTGGTGCAGGGGCGCGGCACACGCGAGTTCGTACAGTACGTGCTCGAGCCGGAGATCCTGAAGGAGGCGCGGCTTGGGTACGAGCTGGAGCTGCAACCGGAGTTGAAGCTGCCGCGGGTGGGGATTGACGAGTCGGGCAAGGGCGACCTTTTCGGTCCGTTGTGTGTGGCGGCGGTGTACGTCAACGAGTCGGTGGTGCGCGCGTGGCAGGAGAGCGGGATCCGGGACAGCAAACGGGTGGGCAGCGAGGCGGCGGTGCGGGAACTGGCCCGGCAGATCCGGTCCACGCCCGGTTGCGCGTGGGAGGTGGTGGTGATCGGGAACGCGGCCTACAACCGGTGTTGGCGGGAGATGGGGAACGTGAACCGGCTGCTGGCCTGGGGGCATGCGCGTGCGCTGGAGAATCTGCTGGAACGCGGGGATCGGCTGGAGCCCTTTCCTGTGCGGGTCATCAGCGACCAGTTTGCGTCCGATCCGCGCCTGCTGGATCAGGCGCGGATGCGGCGGGGTCGATCGCTGGAACTGGTGCAGCGGCATCGGGCGGAGTCGGATCCGGCCGTGGCGGGGGCGTCGTTGTTGGCGCGGGAGGCGTTTTTGGATCGGCTGGGTCGGATGAGCCGGCGCTGGGGGGTGCAGCTGCCTCGGGGAGCCGGTCCGGAGGCGCGCGCGGCCTTGCGTGAGCTGGTGCAGAGGCACGGGCCGCAGGTGTGCGCGGAGGTGGCGAAACTGCATTTTCGAACGGTGGCGGAGGTGTTGGCGGAGCTGGGTCATGCGGTGCCGGAGACGGGCGGGGCGACGGGAGGTGGGGCCCGCCGGGAGGCGCGGGAGCAGGCGGGGGGGGAACCGGATCTTTTTGGGCGTGCGGGCGGGGATGGAGGCGGCTAAAAGACGGGCCGTGGCATCGGGTCATCTGCGGTTGAAGGATCAACCGCCGGCGGAGCGGCCGCGGGAGCGGCTGGTGCAGCGCGGTCCGGAGGCGCTGACGACGGCGGAGCTGTTGGCGATTCTGCTGCGGACCGGTCACCGGGGGGCGAACGCGGTGGAGGTGGGACACGAACTGCTGCGGCGGTTCGGGTCGCTCCACGGCCTGGCCCAGGCCAAACTGGAGGAGTTGCAGGAGGTCAAAGGGGTGGGACGCGACAAGGCGGTGACGTTGGTGGGGGCGTTTGCGCTGGCGCGGAGGCTGGTGGAAGAACGCGTGGAGGAGAGCGAACCGTTGAATCATCCGGAGGCGGTGGCGCGGCTGGTGCGGGAGCAGGCGCGATTGTGCACGGTGGAGACGTTTTGGGTGGCGTTGTTGAACACGCGACATCGGCTGATCAAGCTGGAACGGATCTCGCAGGGGACATTGGACACGATACTGGTGCATCCGCGTGAGGTGTTTCGGCCGGCGGTGGCGGCGAAGGCGGCGGCGGTGGTCCTGATCCACAATCATCCGAGCGGGGACCCGACGCCCTCGGAGGCGGACGTGCGGGTGACGCGGGACCTGGTGCGGGCGGGGCAGGTGCTGCGCATCGAGGTGCTGGACCATGTGATCGTGGGGCGGGCCACGGCGGGCCGGTCGCGGGATTACATTTCCTTGCGGGAGTTGGGCGTGATGCATGTGTGAGAGGGAACGGAAACCGGGGAGCAGGGGGTCGGCTGCGGGTGAGGAACTGTTCGAGATCCGCGTGAGCTGTCCGCGGGCCTGGGCGGAGGCGGTTGCGGACGGGGTGTTTGAGGTGTGGGAGGTGCCGCCGGTGATCGAGTATCGGCCGGGCGAATCACGCGCACGGGTGGTGGCGTTTTTGGAGGAAAGGCCGGGTCCCCCGGTGTGGCGCACGCAGCGGGCCCGGCTGCGGCGGCTGCTGCGGGCTGCGGGGGTGAGCGACCCGAGTGGACAGCGTCTGGTGGTGCGGGCCCGGATGTTGCCGCGGGAGGATTGGGCGGAGAGTTGGAAAGTCCATTTCGGCGTGCTGGAACTGGGACGGCTGGTGATTCGACCGAGTTGGTGCCGGCCGGTGCTGAAGCAGGGGCAGGTGGAGGTGGTGCTGGATCCCGGGTTGAGCTTCGGCACGGGACATCATCCGACCACGCGGTTCTGTCTGGAGGAGCTGGTCCGGCTGCGGAACGCTGGCCGGGCCCAGAGCTTCCTGGACGCCGGTACGGGGTCGGGGATCCTGGCGGTGGCGGCGGTGAAACTGGGTTACGCTCCCGTCGAGGCGCTTGATTACGACGAGACCGCGGTGGAGACGGCGCGCCGGAACGCAAGGGTGAACGGTGTGGAGGGCTGCCTGCGCCTGGATCGGTTGGATTTGCTGCGGCTGCCGGTGCGGGGGCGGCGGTTTGACGTGATGGCCGCGAACGTGACGGCGCCGGTCTTGCTGGCGGCGCGAGAGCGCTTGTGTGCGCGGCTGGCGCCGGGCGGTTCCCTGGTGGTGGCGGGCATACTGGCCCGGGAATTCGACGCGGTTCGGACCGCCTATGAAGCCTCGGGCCTGGCGCTGGTGCGGAGCCGGCGGGAGGGGCGGTGGCGTTCCGGCACGTTCGTGCGGCCGGGCTGACGGATGCCGGTTCGGCACCGGGCGGGCAACCTCTCAGCAGCCGGCCTTGAGCTGCGCGGCGACGGATTCTCCGAGTGCGACCGGATCCTGGACGGGGCCGGTGGCGTCGGCGCGCCGGACGCCGTCAAGGAACGAGATGGCGCGGAGGCGCAGTTGGTCACCGACGACCTCGGCATGGGCGGCGACGGGGCTCTGGCAACCGCCGCCCATGGCGCGGAGAAAGGCCCGTTCGGCCGTGACGGCCTGGCAGGTGTTGTAGTGGTTGAGGCGCGCGCAGATGGCCCGGAGCCGGTCGTCGTCGGCCCGGATCTCGATGCCCACGGCGCCCTGGCCGACGCACGGGAGCATGGTCTCCAGGGGCAGGACGGTCGCCAGCAGCCCCTCCGGTACGGCGTCGCCTTCCAAACGGCCCTCCGGGGTGATGCGGAAGTTCAGGCGGGAAAGGCCGGCAAGGGCGAGGATGGTGGCGTCGAAGGCGTCGCGGGTGGCAAGTTTCTCCAGCCGTGTGGGGACGTTTCCCCGCAGTTCGGCGAAGCGGAGGTCGGGTCGGAGCGCCCGGATCTGGGCCTGGCGGCGCGTGCTGCTGGTGGCCACGACGGTGCCGGGTGGCAGATCGGCCAGTGTGATGCGAGGGGGGAAGCCGCGGAGCTGCGACTGCCCCGGTACCCATTCGGGCCCGGACGCGTGGGCCAGGGCGGCGAAATGCCCGGCGTCGCGGTAGATGAGGACGTCCCGGACGTCGGCCCGGCGGGTGACGGCACCGAGTTGGAGGCCGGCGGGCAGCTCGGTGGGGAGATCTTTCAGGCTGTGGACGGCCATGTCGGCGCGGCCCTTGAGCAGGGCCACCTCGAGTTCCTTGGTGAACAGCCCCTTGGGAAGGGAACGACCGGACTGGGCGAGGGAGGCGGTTTGAAGTTTGTCGCCCGTGGTTTTGATGATTTTGAGTTCGAAGCGGAGTTTGGGGAAGGTCTGGCGGCACTGGTTGAGGACGGCGTGTGCCTGGGCGAGTGCCAGGGCGCTGCCGCGGGTGGCGACGATGATGGGGCGGGAGGGATCGGGCATGGGCATCAGGCGTGGGAGGGGGCCGGATCGCCCGGTGGGGCGGGCCGTTGCGGCGGTTGAAGGAAGGCCCGGACCTTCTCCCGGATGAGAGATTCGCAACGGGCGACCTCGGCCTGGCGCTGGCGGACGTAATCGTCGGCGATGGCCTGAAGATCGTCCACGTTGTAGAGGTAGACGTCGTCGAGTTCGTTGACGGAGGTGTCGATGTCACGGGGCACGGCGATGTCAATGAGGAGGAGGGGGCGCCGGCTCCGGTGGCGCATCCATCGTTCCAGGCGGGCGCGGTCCAGCAGGGGCGTGGGCGAGGCGGTGCTGCTGATGACGATGTCGATCTGGGCGAAGGCGGTGGGCCACTCTTCGAAGCGGATGGCCTGGCCCCCGAGGGAGGCGGCAAGGGCCTCGGCCCGTTCGTGGGTGCGGTTGGTGACCCAGAGCCGGCCCGCGCCGCGGGAGACGAGTGCGCGAGCGACCTTTTCGCTCGTGTCACCGGCGCCGATGACCAGCACGGTGCACGGGCGGAGCGAGCTGAAGAGGCGCTCGGCCAGTTCGACGGCCACGTTGGCCACGGAGGTGCTGCCGCGTTGGATGAGGGTCTCCGTGCGCACCTGTTTGGCGACGTGAAAGGCCTTCTGGAACGCCTTGTTGAGTCGCGGCCCGGTGAAGCCCCTGCGGCGGGCCAGTTCGTAGGCGTCTTTCAGCTGGCCGAGGATCTCGGTTTCTCCGAGGACCATGGAATCGAGGCCGCAGGCGACCCGGAAGAGGTGCTCCACACTGCGGGGTTCGGTGAAGCGGTAGAGGTGGTCGGTGAGGGGGTCGCGATAGTCATGGCACCGGCCCAGGAACTCTTCGAGGTCCTGGAAGGCCAGGTCGGCCGGCAGCCGGGTGGCCACGTAGATCTCCACGCGGTTGCAGGTGCTGAGGATGACGGCTTCTTCGGCGATGTGCGCTTCGCGGAGAGTTTGCAGGGCGGCGGGGATGCGTGCCTCGGCGAAAGCCACACGCTCGCGCACGGCCACGGGTGCGGTCCGGTGGCTCAATCCCATGACGAGGATCTGGCTCGTTCCTCCTTGCAGATGGACCGGCTCGTTCATGGGTGGTGCAGGGGCGACAGGAGGTTGGTCCACCAGAAGGTCAGGAGCACGAAGGCGAACACGCCCACGAGTCCCCAGGCGAACCGCCGGGAGGAGAGCCCGCGCCAGTGCCAGACCAGCAGGGTGGCGTACCCGATCCAGAGGAGGGCCGACCAGACGACCTTGGGATCTCCGGCGAAGTACGTGCCCGGCGGCGGGGTGAGCCGGCTGCCGAGCGCCAGGGACAGCCCGAGCAAAAGCCAGCCGGTTTGGGCCAGCCGCCGCGCCACCCGTTCGAGGCGTTCGATGGGGGGCAGAAGGGCCATGACAGCGCGGAGCTTGCGAAGTTTGAGGTCGTGTGCCTGGACGAGGTAGAGCCCGGCGGCCACGGCGCCGAGGCCGAACGCGCCGTAGGCGAGCAGGGCCGTGGCGGCGTGAAGGCTTTCCAAGACCCGGTCGGTCTGGACGATGGGCCCGGAGGGTGTGTCGAGCGCCGGCATCAATGCGAACACACCGAGGGCCAGTTGCAGCGGGGCGACCAGCACGCCCAGAAAACGCATGCGCGGCCACAGGCCGAAGACGAGGTAGGCCACCATGAGGCTCCAACCGACGAAAGCCGTGGCTTCGAAGAGATTGCGGACCGGGCAGTGCTGGAGGCTCATGCCCCGCCGGAGCAGCGCCCAGGTATGGAAGAGGAATCCCACCGCCAGGATCGTGTAGTTGATCCAGTCATGTCGCCGGAACCCCCGCCGCCACAAAAAGACGGACCACAACGTGGCCGCGCCGTATGCGAGCACGGCCAGCAGGAACCAGTGTCGGTCGGTCCAGGGGTTCACGTGCGGTCGGTGCCGTGGATCAGATCCGTTTTTCGTCGGCGTCGATGTAGTCCACGAATGTGCGGATGTCGTCCCGATGGGCCAGGCCGGATTGTTCCTTGCGCCAGCGGAGTCGGGCCTGGCCTTCGGCGTCATCGGGCCTGGGATAGCTGAGCATCTCTTCTCTGTGAGCGGCCTTGACCTCCGGGGGAACTTTGACGTTCTGGCGGACCCAGTCGCAGACCTGTCCGTCAATGATGGTGTTGCGGACGACCTCCACCATCTGTTCGTGGGTGAGCCCCGCGTATTTGAGCCAGAGGCCGTCGAATCCCTTGCCGAGGTTGGGCAGGTAGTCCGGATGCAACCGCCCGGCCAGGAAGAGCCGGATCTTGTCAATGTATCGCGGCAGGTGCATCCACCCGTCCATCATCTCCCGGGGACTGCGCGGATAGATGATTTCGCTCATGGGTTTCATCATCTGGCGCAGGGGCCGGCGGTGTCAACCGCGGGTCTGTGAAGGAGGCGATGTGCCGTCGGGGGGCCGCGTCACCGGCCTGCGCGCGGTGGAAAGGGCTTTTTGCAGTTGGCGGGATTCGTACACTGGGCCGCGCAGAGCGGTTTGGGATGTCGAACATGGATTACAATGCACGTGTGGCGTGGCGGCAGGAGGTGGCGCCGGGCCTGATCATCCTGCGTGTGGTGCCGGAGGGTTGGGCGTTGCCGCCGTTCGAGCCGGGTCAGTTTGCGGTGTTGGGTTTGCCCGGGTCGGCGCCGCGGGTGCCGGACGCGGAACCGGAGAACCCGCCGGCCCCACCGCATCAATGGATCCGGCGGGCCTATTCGATCGCCTCTTCGTCGCGGCAGAACGAGTACCTGGAGTTTTATCTGGCGCTGGTGCGGTCGGGGGTGTTGACGCCACGGCTGTTCCGGTTGCACGTGGGGGACCGGTTGTGGCTGGGGCCGAAGTTCAGCGGGATGTTCACGTTGCGGCATGTGCCGGCGGATGCGCATCTGGTGCTGGTGGCCACGGGCACGGGGCTGGCCCCCTACATGAGCATGTTGCGCACGCACCTGGCCGAGAACTCGCAGCGGCGCACGGCGGTGATCCACGGGGCGCGGTATCCTTCGGACCTGGGGTACCGGAATGAGCTGGAGGACCTGGCACGGCGGCACGCGCATTTGCTGTACCTGCCGGTGGTGTCGCGGCCGCAAGGTGCCGTGCCGCCGTGGAGCGGCCTGGTGGGGCATGTGCAGGATGTGTGGCGGTCCGGGCTGATTGCCGAGGGATGGGGCTTTGCCCCCTCGCCGCATCACACGCACGTGTTCCTCTGCGGCAACCCTGCCATGATCGAGGACATGGTGAGACTGTTGGCGAGTGAGGGATACCGGGAACACCGGAAGGACGCGCCCGGGCAGGTGCATTGGGAGCGCTACTGGTAGGGGCGCGGGGTCGGCGGGGTTGGAGACGTTCAGTGCGCGGGGGGTTGTTCGGTGCGGCAGCGGTTCCAGACGGCCAGAAAGGCCCGGAGTCGCCCGGGATCGGTGCTGCCGAGAAAATCGCCCCCGGTGCGGAAGGCGGACCCGACGATGAAACCGTCGGCTTCCTTGAAGTAGCGGGGCAGGTTGCGGGGCGTGATTCCGGAGCCGATCCAGACGGGCACGTGCGCGTGGCGCCGGACGCGGCGCAGTTCCCGCAGTGCGGGTGCCTCGCCGGTGCGGGGGCCGGTGACGATCACGCCGTCCACGAGGAAGAACTCGGCCTGCTTGAGTTCGTCCACGATGTCGAGGTCGGCGGTGAGCGCGTGGGCGCAATGTTTCTTCTTGAGGTCGGCAAAGATGCGGATGTGCCCGGCGTTGCGGTTGCGGCGGAGGCGGAGGAGTGGCCCGGCACAGCCCTGGATGAGGCCGGCGCCGCCGACGTGGGCGAAGACGTAACCTTCCACCCGGACGAAGTCGAGATCGGTTTCGGCTGCGATTTCCAACGCCGTTTCGTTGGCGGCTTCGAGCAGTTGGATGCCGATGGGGCCGGCGAAGAGGCTGCGCAACTCGCGGGCGATCCGGGTGACCAGTCGGACGGCGGCCGCGGGCAGGGGCGGCCGGGTGTAGGGCAGGTCGTAGCTGTTTTCGATGAGGAGTGCGTCCACTCCTGCCCCGGCGTAGAGGCGGGCGTCTGTCAGGGCGCGTTCGAGTATGGCGCGGTGGGAACCGGCGTGGAGGGGTGAGCCGGGAAGGGGCTGAAGGGCGATGACGGCGACGAGCGGGCGCGGTGGCAATGGCCGTTTGGCCGGTGCGGCGATGGAGGGGCGCCCGGTGCCGGGGAACGGCCTGTCCTGGTGCGGGTTCAAAGTGCGGCGGAGGCGCGTGACGGGGGGTCCCCCTTGAGGAGGGACACGGCGTAGTCGCGGTTCATGCGGGCGATGAACTCGAGACTGATGCCCTTGGGACAGACGGCCTCGCAGGAGCCGGTGACCGTGCAGGCGCCGAAACCCTCGCGGTCCATTTGTTCGATCATGGCGCGGGCGCGGCGCCAGCGTTCGGGCTGGCCCTGGGGCAGGAGCCCCAGGTGAGAGATCTTGGCGGCCACGAAGAGCATGGCGCTGGCATTTTTGCAGGCGGCCACACAGGCGCCGCATCCGATGCACTGGGCGGCGTCCATGGCGCGTTCGGCGGTTTCCTTGGGGACGGGGATGCTGTTGGCCTCGGGCGCGCTGCCGGTGCGGACGCTGATGAAGCCGCCGGCCCACATGATGCGGTCAAACGCGCTCCGGTCCACGATCAGGTCCTTGATGACGGGGAAGGCGCGGGCGCGGAACGGCTCGATGACGATGGTGTCGCCGTCCTTGAAACTGCGCATGTAGGTCTGGCAGGTGGTCACGCCGCGGTGGGGACCGTGGGGTTTGCCGTTGATGACGAGGGAACAGGTTCCGCAGATGCCCTCCCGGCAGTCGTGGTCGAAGGCGATGGGTTCCTCGCCACGCCGGATGAGCTCTTCATTGACCACGTCCAGCATTTCGAGGAACGACATGTTGGGATTGAGCTCCGGGGTCACGTAGGTGACGAACCGTCCCGGGCTTTGAGCGTCCTTTTGGCGCCAGACTTTGAGGGTGACTTTCATGGCTGCTACGCGGGAAAAGGTTGCCGATTGCCGGTCGTGCGAAGTTCCTATTTGTAGCTGCGGGTGGTCATGCGGACCTCCTCGTACACGAGCGGTTCCTTGTTGAGGATGGGCGGCCGGTCCGGGCCGGCGAATTCCCAGGCGGCGACGTAGGCGAAGTGTTCGTCGTCGCGTTTGGCCTCGCCGTCGGGCAGTTGATGTTCCTCCCGGAAATGGCCGCCGCAGCTTTCCTCGCGGTGGAGGGCGTCCAGGCACATGAGCTCGGCCAGCTCGAGGAAATCGGCGACGCGGTGGGCCTTTTCGAGCGCCTGATTGAGTGTGGTGGCCTCGCCCGGGACGTTGACGTCGTGCCAGAACTGCTCGCGCAGTTCGGGGATGCGCCGCAGGGCGAATTCGAGTCCGGCCTTGTTGCGGGCCATGCCACAGTGGTCCCAGAGCAGCCGGCCCAGTTCGCGGTGGAACTCGGTGGGGGTGCGTTTGCCGCGGCATTCGAGGAGGCGTTTGAGTCGGGCGGTGACATCCTGCTCCGCCTCGGCGAAGGCCGGGTGGTCGGTGGACGGGCGTTGGGCCGGGTTGACCGTTGCCAGGTAGTTCCCGATGGTCAGCGGGAGGATGAAGAAGCCGTCGGCCAGTCCCTGCATGAGTGCGCTGGCACCGAGGCGGTTGGCGCCGTGATCGGAGAAGTTGGCTTCGCCGATGACGAACAGGCCGGGCAGGTTGCTCATGAGGTTGTAGTCCACCCAGAGGCCGCCCATGGTGTAGTGGACGGCGGGGTAGATGCGCATGGGGACCTGGTAGGCGTCCTCGCCGGTGATCTCGCGGTACATGTCGAAAAGGTTTCCGTAGCGTTCGCGGACCTTTTCGATGCCCAGGCGTTTGATGGCGTCGGAGAAATCGAGGTAAACGCCGCGGCCGCCGGGGCCGACGCCGCGACCTTCGTCGCAGACCTTTTTGGCGGCGCGACTGGCGATGTCGCGGGGGCAGAGGTTGCCGTAGGCCGGGTACATGCGTTCGAGGTAGTAATCGCGATCGCTTTCCGGGATGTCGTTGGGATGTTTCTGGCAGTCCTCCCGCCGTTTGGGCACCCAGATGCGGCCGTCGTTACGGAGCGATTCGCTCATGAGGGTGAGCTTGGACTGGTACTCTCCGCTGACGGGGATGCAGGTGGGATGGATTTGGGTGAAACAGGGGTTGGCGAAACAGGCGCCGCGTTTGTAGGCGCGCCAGATGGCGGTGGCGTTGGAGTTGAGGGCGTTGGTGGAGAGGTAGAAGACGTTGCCGTAGCCACCCGTGGCCAGGACGACGGCGTCGGCGTTGTGCCGGGTGATCCGGCCGGTGCGGAGGTCCCGGGCGATGATGCCCTTGGCGTGGCCGTCCACCACGACCAGGTCGAGCATCTCGGTGTGGGTGTGGGACTTGACCTGGCCGGCGGCGATCATGCGGCAGAGGGCGGAGTAGGCGCCCAGCAGGAGTTGCTGACCGGTTTGACCGCGCGCGTAGAAGGTGCGCGAGACCTGGGCACCGCCGAAGGACCGGTTGTCGAGCAGACCGCCGTATTCCCGGGCAAAGGGCACGCCCAGGGCCACGCAGTGGTCGATGATCTGCACCGACACCTCGGCCAGTCGGTAGACGTTGGCCTCGCGGGCGCGGAAGTCGCCTCCCTTGATGGTGTCGTAGAACAGGCGCCAGACGGAATCCCCGTCGTTTTGATAGTTCTTGGCGGCGTTGATGCCGCCCTGGGCGGCCACGGAATGGGCGCGCCGCGGGGTGTCGTGATAGACGAAGTTGTGCACCTCGTAGCCCAATTCGGCCAGGGCCGCCGAGGCGGAGGCACCGGCCAGACCCGCGCCCACGACGATGATCCGGTATTTTCGCTTGTTGGCGGGGCTGATCAGACGCGACTCGTTGCGGTGTCGCGTCCATTTCTGGGCCAGGGGCCCGGAGGGGATGTGAGCGTTGAGCGTGGCCATGGCTGCAACAAGGGTCAACGGTGATGAGCGGTGGAATGTGTGGTGGAGCCGGGTGCGTCGCCGGAGGCGATGCGTTCGATGGTCTGATGCAGGTATTCCCGGCCATGTCCGGCCAGCACGGCCACCGGGATGGAACTGTATCCGAGGAAGATGACCAGGGCCGCCACGCGGGCGGCGCGGTCCAGACAGGGACCGTACACGGCATTCTTGAGGCCGAGCGACTGGAACATGGCACCCAACCCGTGGCTGAGGTGCCAGCAAAGGGCGCCGACGCCCACGATGTACGCCAGGGAGACGTACCAGACGCTGAAGCCGGCGACCATCATGGCGTAGACGTCGTGCCGGGCCTTGAGCTGGCTGAGCGGGACACGGGCGCCGCTGAGGCCGTCCACCACCACCGTGTAGTGCAACAGGTGATAGACGACGAAGGCCGCCAGCGCCACCCCGCTGACCATCATGGTGCGGGAGGCGGGACGGGCACCGTAGGGGGCGGGCCGCCCCCAGTACCCCACGGGCCGGGCGGCGCGGTTCTCCAGCGTGAGGGTCACAGCCGCCCAGACGTGGACGCCCACGAGCACCAACAGGCCGATGCGGGCCGGCCAGATCAGCTCCGGATGCGACTGCAGGTATTTCGCGTAGTTGTTGATGGCCTCGGGGGGAAGAAAGATCTGCAGGTTCCCCAGCAGGTGGGCCACGACGAAAAGGAACAGCAGCCCTCCGCTGGCGGCCATGAGGAACTTGCGTCCCACCGAAGACGAAAAGAAACACGCCAGAGTTTTCATGCCCTTGCCTGACACCCGAGGTACCCAGGCCCTTTGGCCTGACGACGCGCAAGTTAGGGAGAGGTCGGATGGCCGTCAAACTTTGTTATCTCCAAAGTTTTATTTAATCTACTAATGTCCGGGGGAGTGCCGGGGGCGGGCCCGTGGCGGAAGCGGATGGCCCGGGATCGGGCGGGCCGGGGGCGGCGATCCGGAGGGGACGGGTGTCGGGTCGTTGACGCCGTGGGTGGGCCGGCACACACTGGGTGATGAGCCTATGCAAAGCGTTTTGCCATCCGAGTTCAAGAAGGGGATGGTGCTCCTGTTGGATGGGGCGCCGCACGTGATCGAGGAGCTGCACGTCACCGGGACCGCACAGACGAAGCACAAGATCCATGCGCGATTGCGACATCTGCGGTCGGGCCGGTTTCTGGAGCGGACTTTCACGGACACGGAGCGTGTGCCGGTGGCGGAGGTCCAGCATCGGACGGTGCAGTACAGCTATGCGCAGGGGGAGGAGTACGTGTTTCTGGATGCGGAGACGTTCGAGGAACTGGTGTTGAGGGCGGAGCAGGTGGGGGATCGGAAGGTGTTTTTGAAGGAGAACGAGGAGTACAAGGCGCTGTTTTTGGACGGGAGGTTGCTGGACATTGTCCTGCCGCCGCAGGTGACGCTGACCATTACGGAGACGGCCCCGCCGATCCGGGGCGGGTCGGATGCGACGTGGAAACCGGCGGTGTTGGAGACGGGTTTGGAGATCATGGTGCCGCTCTTCCTGGACAAGGGCGAGCGGGTGCGGGTGGACACGGCGACGCGGAAGTACGTGGGGAAGGAGAGCGACAGAGGGGACAAGAAGTGACGATGGCCGGCCGCCGGGTGGCCGGTCGGAACGGATCGGTGGAGCAAGACGCCGGTGGACCGTCCGTTGCGGCGTCGGCCGGGCCGACGGCCGGTGGCAATCTGGTGTGGGGGAGCGGGGGTGGCGCTGGGGAACTTCGAGCGGGAGCGGTTGTTTCAGGCGGGTGGGGTTCCGGCGTCCGCCGGGGCGTAGCAGTCGAGGATGAAGTCGCGGATGAGCCGCAGTTCGGTTTCTCCGGCGATGGTGTGGGTTTTTTCGAGTTCGACCCAGGAGATGGGTATGCCGGCTTGTTGGAGTTGGTGGATCTGGCTGCGGGTGATCTCGATGGGGAGGATGTCGTCGTAACGGCCGTGGGTGGCGAGGATGCGTTGCTGGCGGGCGACCGGGGATTGTTCGCGGATCAGGGTGTCGGGATCACAGACGGCTCCGCTGATGCAGAGCACGCCGGCCAGCCGACGCGGGTAGCGGATGGCGATTTCGATGGCCATGAGCCCGCCCTGGGAAAAGCCGCCCACGATCATTTGGTCGGCCGGCCAGCCTTGTTGGTGGAGTTCCTCCAGGAGTTCCCGGAGCAACTGATAGCTGCGCCGCACCCCGGGCACGGGATCGCCGAAAATGTCGAACCACGAGTAGCCGCCGTAGTAGGGGTCGGGTGCATCGGGGAGGGCGAAGTGGAGCCAGGGCAGTTGCAGGGCGTCCGGCAGCCACAGGTAACCTTCGTGGCTGTCGCCCAGGCCGTGCATCATGAGCATCAGCCGTCTGGATTCCGGTGTCGCCGCCGGGATGATGTGGTAGTTCAGTCGTCCCATGGCCGATGAACGGCTGCGGGGGCGCCCGCGGCTTGGTGCCGGTGTACGGCCGGAGCTCGGGTTCGATTGCCTGCGGTTCGGACGTGCGGCGTCCGATCCCCCGCATGCCCGTTCAGGCCAGCAGCGTGGCGGCTGAGAGGCTGGCGGGCAACAGCTTTTGTGGGGGCGGGGCGGGCAGCCACTCGTTCCGGTGCGCGCGGCGCACGCGGAACAGCTGGCCGAAGAGGAATCCGGGCGCGGTGGACCCGAATCCCCCGACCCGCTCGGCGCCGCGGCGGACGTTGTCCATGGCCCAGGCCGGCAGCCGGAGGTGGTAGGGGTTGCGCTGCACTTCGCCCGCGTGGCAGGCGGTGGCGGCCATCATCCGGGCCAGGAGCTCGGGCGGGATTTCCACGAGGAGATTGGGGTCCTCCATGGGGGCCCAGAACTCCGTTTCGATGACCCGGCAATCCCAGTTGGGTGGGGCGAGGCGGAGCGCGTCCATGACGAGGTCATGGGTGCCGATGTGGGTGGGGTGGGCATCGTGAGCGTGCGGACAGAAGACGACCACGGGCCGGTGCTGCTGGATCAAGCCGGCGATCCGCCGGGTCAGGGCGTGCCAGTGGGCGGGATCGGTGCGGCGCGCTTCTGGTGTGACGTTTTCGAACCCTTCGGCTGCGGGCAGTTCGAGCTCGAATCCGAGGAAGGCGCAGGCGTGGCGGAGTTCTGCCAGGCGGCGGGGGCGCTGTTCTTTGCGGCTTCCCAGTGTGACGGCGATGTTGACGATCCGGAGACCGGCCTCGTGGAGCAGGCGCACGGCCAGTGCGCCGGTGATGCTCTCGTCGTCGGGATGCGGGGCGAAAAAGAGGGCGCGGGGTGCGTCCGGTTTGGGTGGGGAGGGTGGTGAAGGCGGGAACGGGCCGTGTGGCAGGGTGGCGCCCTCGGCCCACCATTGTTCGAGTTTTCGGATCCAGTCGAGGTAGGGTGCGTTCATGTTGTCGCGGGCTGGGTCGTGGTTTCGGGCAGGCTGGCTGCGGCGATGGCCTGTCCGTGACGTTTGAACCGTTCGTCCGGCAGGTGGAGGCTGAGGCGGTTGGCCAGGTGAGGGAACTCCGTTTCGAGCACGTGCCGGGCCTGGGCCAGGAGGACGCGGCCGCCTGGGCCGGTGGTGACGCGACCCAGCAGGAGGACATGCCGTGCGGGATAGAACTCTGCCAGGTAGGCGAGTTGATAGCCGAGGTAGGTGCCGATGGTTTGATAGATGCTCCGGGCGCGATCGTCCCCTTGGGCCATGAGGTCCTGGACGTGTTGGAGCTTTTCGGGGAGGGAGAGCCTGGCAGGCAGGGCGATTCCGGCCGGTTCCAGCAGGCGGCCGACGGCCTGTTGGGAGAGGTAGGATGCGGCGACGCCGCGGTCGCCGGACCACTCGTCCCGGGGCGCGTTGGCTTGCAGGTCCATGGGGACGAAGGCCAGTTCGTTGATCCAGGAGGTGAGGTTGCCATCGGAGTTGACCCAGCCGCCGGCGGTGCTGGTGCCCATGGCCAGGCCGAGCACGGCTGTTTGGTCGAGGATCATGGAGCCGGCGAGGGCGGCGACTTCGCCGTCGTTCATGACGATGAAGGGGAGGTTGCCCCAGGCTTGCTGGATTTCGAGGAAGAGATTCCGGACGCGGGCTTCGAAGAGGTCGGGCGGCACGCTGCGGAAGAGGGAAGCCACCTTGACCTGGTTGTTGACGTAGACACCGGCGGCGCTGCCACCGATGGCATCCACGCGGGGCAACCGTTTGGCGGCGCTTTGGAGGGAATCCATGATGCCCTCGAAATGGTACCGGGGATCGGTTTGGACGCAGGGGTCCCAGGGCGTTTCCTCGCTGAACACGACCTGGCCGTGGACCACGGCGGCGACCTTGCGATCGCTGCCGCCAAGGTCGAATCCGATCCTGCACCCTTCGGTGTGCCGGCCGACACGGATCGGGGCGGCGCGCTCGGGCGGCGGGCTGTGGGTGGCGACCAGCTCGAGTGGATGATCGAAGATCCGACGGGCGACGGTTTCCGCGTCGAACCGGCCCGCGGGGGATGCTTCGTAGTGGTTGCGGAGACGGGCGACCAGGTCTTCGGGGGCGTCGAGATGCAGGCGCCAGCCGCCGCGGGTCCAGAGCAACGTTTTCACGACCCGTTCAAGGAGGGTGAAGTTCGCCAGTGCGCGCGGGTCATCGGGCGGGAAAAGCAACAGGCTGTGGCGGGAGACGGCGCCGCCGGGTTGTTCGAGTGCGAGGGTGACTCGGAGCGGGTGCGGGCATGCGGCGGCTGCGGCGGTGAAGTCCCGGTATGCAAGGGCGAGGGGTTTGAACCCCGGGTCCAGCGGGGGGACCACCGCGGGTGTGCAGGGCAGCAGGCTCGGCTCGATGCTCATGCTGTTCGGATCCATAGGCTGGTGGCGTGCGGGGGGCAATGGCGAAAGCCGCAGGCCAAGCTAGCTACCGGACCGGCGGCCGGGGATGCTCCAGGGATCTGCAGGTTCAGCCGTGCAACCGCCCGCTGACGAGGAGGTGCCGGTCGCTGATGACTTCCACAGAAAGTTCGCCGAGGTTGGCCTTTTGGAGCTGGGCCCGGACTTCGGCCGGTGTGAAGGCGGCCAGGAGCGAGCGATGGAAGTCGCGGCGCAGTACGGCGGGTTCGCCCGCGGCGTAACGTTCGACGAGTCGGCGTGCGTGTGCGGGCGTGCGGGGTCGGCAGAGGTCCGCCACCAGGACGATGGTGCCGGTGCGGCCGTATTTCCGCACGGCCTGCCAGAGGATCATGGGATCCGCCAGGTGGTGCAGGAAGCTTGTGGCCAGGATGACATCGTAGGGACCGCGCGGAATGCGCGCCTTTGGCAGGTAACCTTTGCGATAATGGATCCGGTCCCGGAGGTCCGGTTCACGTGCGGTGAGGCGACGGGCCAGGCGCAGCATGGCGGGGGAGCCGTCCACGGCGACGATCTGGTAGCCGGGGCAGGCACGGGCCAGGCGCCGCGTGACGTCGCCGGGGCCGCAACCGAGGTCCAGGACCCGTGCGCGTTCCGGGCGGTCCGGAAATTTTTGGAGGAAGAGCTCGATGTAACGGCTGTGGGGCTCGGCAAAGTCGGCCTCGGCGTAGGCGCGGGCCTGCTCGGGCTCGGTCATGAGTTCGGGTTCGAGGACACGTTTCATGGCCGGTTTATGGACGGTCGGGTGTGGGGAGGGTTTTCGGTTGGGCCCTCGTGGGCTGGCGGGGATTTTGGGGAAAAAGAAGCGCGGAGGAGGATCTGCATGAGCCGTTCGAGCCCGGCGCGGTCGGTTTGGTCGAAGCGCGCGGGTTGGGGGCTGTCCATGTCCCAAACGCCGACGAGATCAGGGCCGAGCAGGAGGGGGATGACGATCTCGGAGCGTGAGGCGGGATCGCAGGCGATATGGCCGGGGAAGGCGTGCACGTCGGGTACGACGAGGGTCTTGCGTTGTGCGGCGGCGGTGCCGCAGACGCCGCGTCCGATCGGGATGCGGACGCAGGCGGGCTTGCCTTGAAAGGGGCCCAGGACCAGTTCGTTGTCCAGCCAACGGTAGAGGCCGACCCAGTTGACGTCCGGCAGGCTGTGGTAGAGGAGGGCGGCGGTGTTGGCGGCGTTGGCGAGGAAGTCGCGTTCGCCACGAAGGAGTTCTTCCAACGCCCCGGCCAAACGCTCGTACAGGACCGGCTTGGGGAACGACTCAAGCGGTTCGGGGTTCCACATGGGACGGATGGGGATGGGTGTGGAGCAGGATGTGGGGTCGTTCGAGGCCGTGTGCCAGCATCAGTGGTTCGTTGTTGAGGAGTTCCACCGTGGAGCCGTCGGCCACCACGCGGCCCTCGTCGAGGAGGATGCAGCGCGGGCAGAGCTCGACCACGAGTTCGAGGTCGTGTGTGGCGATGAGCTTGGTGCCGGGCAACCGGCGGAGCAGGGATTTGAATTCTCTGCGGCCGCGCGGGTCGAGGCCGCTGGTGGGTTCGTCCAGCACCAGAAGGGCCGGTTCATACGCGAGCAATCCGGCCAGACAGGCCCGCCGTTTTTCCCCGTGACTCAGGTGATGAGTGGGGCGATCGGCCAGGGCCTCCAGGCTCACCGCGGCCAGGGCACGTTGCACGCGGGCTCGGATCTCGGGTTCCGGCAGGCCGAGCTGTTGGGGGCCGAAAGCGACGTCATCCGCCACGGTGGGACAGAAGAGCTGATCGTCCGGATCCTGAAACAGGAGGCCGACCTGTCGCCGGATGAGGGGCAGATTTTCCGGGACGACGGGCCGGCCGAAGACGAGGACGGTTCCCTCCGGGGGGCCCTCCTCCGGGAGGATGCCGTTGAGATGGAGCAGGAGGGTGGATTTGCCGGAGCCGTTGGGGCCGAGCAGGCCGACGCACTCGTCCGGTTGGATGCGCAGGCTGACGCCGCGCAGGGCCTCGGTCCCGTCGTGGTAGCGGTATCGAAGGTTCCGGATCTCGATGGCGGGGGTCATGACCAGCCTCGGGCCAGCATGGCCTGGTAGATGCGCGTGGCGCGTTCGCTGGCGCGGATGAACAGGCGGGCCACCACGGAGGCCTGAAGCCGCCAGAGCCGGGTGGCCCGGGGTTGGAAGGTTCGTGCGGCTCGGGCGCGTTGCATGCGTTCGGCTTCCTGCGTCAGCACGAAGAGGTATCGGTGCATGAGTGCCAGCGTGGTGATCAGCAGATGGGGCACGCGCAATCGGCGCAGGACGCGGAGCACTTCCGGGAACGGGGTGGTGTGGGCCATCAGGATGACGGTCCACAGGCTGGTGATGCTTTTCAAGGTGAGGACCTGCCAGCCGGGCCCTCCGGCGGGTTGCCAGGCGCCTGCCAGAGCCACCCCGGCGATCAGGGGGGAGAGCCACAGGATCCGTCGCAGCACGAGTGCGAACGGCACGCCGGCTGCCCGCCCGAGTGCGACCAGCCCCGCCCAGAGCGGCAGGAACCAAAACGGGGAAAAGCCCGGCTGGAGCGCGATGCCGACCAGGACAACGGCGGCGCCGGCCAGTTTATATTCGGCCGGCCAACGATGGACCGCAGTGTGCCGCGGCGGGTGACAATGATCGGGGTACAGCGGCAGGCGCGGTCTCATGAGGACACACCGTTCACGGGGTGCGACGTTGAGAAGCGGGCTGACCGGCTTGGGGGCCGGAGGCCGGGCGAACGAGCCAACGGCCGAGCAGGAGGGCAAGGAGCAGAACGACGAGCGTTCCGGTGACCCCGGCCAAAGCGACGGTGAGGACCGTATGGCTCATGCCGGGCACCGAATAATCGGGCATGGGGGCCGGGAGATGAGCAGTGGCACGATCGGCAAAGCCGAGGTGCTCGGCCACCTTCTCCAGACCGTCCGGCCAACTCGACGCCCAGGGGGCCAGCAGCACGGCCAGGGCGAACGACACCGTCAGACCCCAGGTCCACAGATCGCGGGCCCGGCCGGACCGCGAGACGGGAGCCGCGTGTGAAAGGAGTTCCGGCCGGAGCCTGGCCACGGTGGAGAAGACGAGGGCGCTGATCAGGCCTTCGCCGAGGCCGATGAGCGCGTGGATGCCGGTCAGGGCGGGCAGGGCCAGGGAAAGTCGGACGGTGCCGGACGCAGCCAGTTCGCACGCGCAGGCCGCGGCGGCCAGGACCATGGAAAACCAGCCGCCGAAGGCCACGGCTGCGACGCGGCCGGCCATGCCGGGCACCACCCGCACGACCGCCTGGGCGGCGCACCAGCCTCCCACGGCTCCCACCACACCCATGTTGAGGATGTTCGCGCCGAGAGCGGTGACGCCGCCGTCGGCAAACAGGAAACATTGCACGACCAGCACCGCCGTCATGACCACCACCGCCGCCGCCGGTCCCAAAAGAGAGGCCACAAGCACCCCGCCCACCAGGTGTCCGGAGGTTCCTGCCACGACCGGGAAATTGATCATCTGCGCGGCAAAGATGAATGCGGCGCCCAGGCCCAGCAAAGGCACACGGGCGGGCGGCAGGTCCCGCTGGGCGCGGTGCAACGCCAGGCCGACCGCGCCGGCGGCCAGGGCCGAGGTGACAAGTGCGGTCTTCGGATCCAGGAAGTTGTCCGGGATATGCATGCTCGTTTCCTTCGCGCGGCCCGGACGGTTTCATATGGGCCGGTGGCAACGTAACACCCGGTCCGGCGGGGCGTCAACGATGCCCGGCAGCGCCCGGCCGGGCCGGCGGCGCGCGAGCCTGCGCGCTTTGCGCAGCGGGTGCCGGGCGATAGGATCGGTGCCATGGACTGGGCCGAGCGCATCGGTGCGAATCTGGCAGAGGTGCAATCGCGAATCCGCAGGGCGTGCGAGCGGGCGGGACGGGATCCGGCGGAGGTGCTCATCGTGGCGGTGACCAAGACGCATCCGCCCGCGGCGGTGGAAGCCGCGCTGGCGTGTGGACTGCGGGTGTTCGGTGAGAACCGCGTGCAGGAGGCGCGGGCGAAGATCCCGCTCTGTCCGGGATCAGCCCGCTGGCATCTGATCGGTCACCTGCAGACCAACAAGGTGCGGGAGGCGGTGGGGTTGTTTGAAATGATTCAGAGTGTGGACAGTTTGAAGGTGGCCACGGAGATCCAGCGTCGGGCCGAGCAGGCGGGTCGGCGGGTGCCGGTCCTGCTGGAGGTGAACGTGGCGGGGGAATCGAGCAAGTTCGGTTACGCACCGGAGCGGTTGTTGGAGGAACTGGAGGCGCTGAACGGCCTGTCGCGGTTGGAGCTGCAGGGGCTGATGACGGTGCCGCCGTGGTCGCCGGATCCGGAACGCGTGCGGCCGTATTTCCGGCGGTTGCGGGAGTTGAAGGAGGCGTGTGAACAGCGGCTGGGGGTGTCGTTGCCGCATCTGAGCATGGGCATGAGCGGGGATTTCGAGGTGGCGGTGGAGGAGGGTGCGACGATGGTGCGGCTGGGGACGGTGTTGTTCGGGCCGCGCACGCCGGCGGTGCGTGCCGGGGGCGGGGAGGAGGGTGCGGGAGGGACGGGCGATTGAAACGTCCCGTCGCAGGCGCGGCCGGTGGTGGGGATCGGGGCGGGACCCGCGGGCCGGCCGCTTGAGTTTCGGCCGGTCGCGTTTAATCTGGCATTGTGACGGTGGATGATTTCAAACCGGAGATGGAAGAGGCGGTCCGTGCGTACGACCGATTTGTGGTTTGCTTGGAACGCCCCACGCCGGATTTCGAGCGGGCCCTGCGTTCGTTGGTTTCGCGGGCGATTCAGGCGTATCAGAACCGGGGTCCGGGGATGCGCCACGGCATTGCCTTGGACAAGCACGTGACGGTGATCCTGAGTGTGTCGGACACGGATCGCCCGCTGTGCGGGATTTACTTTAATTTGCACTCGCCCTACCACGGCAAACCGTTACCGAAGACTGTGAAGGAGATCCGCCCGGGTGCGGCCGAGGGCGGCGGTGCGGGCGAGGGAGAACCATGAGGGCCGCGGGGCGCTGGGAGCGCCCGCCGCGGCCCCGGTTCCGGGGTATGGCGAACCTGCCGGAAGGGTGCGGCGTTTCAAGACCTTCAGAACCACCGTACACGCAAGCCGATGTAGAAGTTCCGCCCCGGCATGGGCTCGATCCCGTCGCTGCGAACCCGGGAGAAGTACTCCCGATCGAACACGTTCTGGATCCCGGCCAGCAGACGGACCTGGTCCCGGTAAACCGCGGCTTCGGCGGTTAGATCCCAGACGGCAAAGTCCGGTATGCGATCCAGGCCCACGCTTCCCGGCTGGTTGCTGTCCTGCCAGTACATGGCGTCCACGTACGTCCCGACAAGGGCGATCTTGAGACGATCGTTCCATCGCCCGATCAGGCCGGTTTTCAGGATGAAGTCCGGTGCGTAGGCCGGCGTGCGTCCGTCGTTGCGCCCGCCGGTAAACTCGGCGTGCAGGAGGGCGAAGCTGCCGAACCAGGTCCAGCTCCCCCAGGCAGGATCCACCGGAGCGGCCGTCAGGGATTCGACGAACGAAACCGGCTGGAACTCGAGACTCGTTTCCCACCCGTAGTGGCGCGCCTGTCCGGAGTTGGAGCGTTCGAAGTTGCCCCCGCCCAGATCACGGTTTTCGATCACCCCGTCGTAGTCGGTCCAGAACACGCTGGTGTCGTAGGCCAGCCAGTTGCGAAGGTTGCCCCGGAGACCCGTTTCGAGCGTGAGGGTGCGGCCTTCTTCGAGGTCCGCCGGAGCCTGCTGGGTGTTGCTGGTGGGATTGACCAGGTCGTCATAGCGGGGTGGACGATATCCTTGGGAAACGTTGGCGTACCAGCGATGGGACTCGTGCACGTCCCAGGTGATGCCCAGGCCGAAGAGGGGCACGGCCCGACGGAACGTTTCATCCATCAGGGGCCGGGTGACCTCCTGGTTGAAGTTCTCCTCGACGGACGTTTCGAGCAGCTCGAGGCGGAAGGCCGGGATCAGGCCCCACCGTCCCCACTGGAAACAATTCTCCGCGAAAAGGGCGCCGTATAGCGAGTGACGGTCCAGATCGAACCGGGGTTCCCCGTGCAGGCTGGTGCCCAGCCCTGGTGCACGTTCGCGGCTGCGCGGGCTGCTGGCGGCGTACAACACGAGGCCGCCCGTGAACTGATGTTCGCCTCCGCCGGCGAGCCAGTCGTGGCGCATGCGCGTGTCCAGGCCGGCGAAATCGAAGATCTGCTGATCCAGGTTCATGAAGGTGCCGGAACCGTTCTGGCGGCGGCTGAGGCGGTCCTGATGGCCGGCCCAGGTCTTGACCGTCAGGCGCGTTTGGTTTGCCAGGGACCCTTCAAGGGTCAGGCTCGGGACGTAGCGCTCGACGAAGAGGCGGTCCAGAGGTTTGACCGTCTGCTCGCGGTCGGCCCGGTATTCTGCCAGGCTCAACCGGCCCGGTTCACCTGCTTCGGAGGAATACCCGTAGAAGTCCAGGCGCAGGTTCCACCCGGCGTTCAGCGGGACCACGATCTTCGCCTGGCCCTGGAAGACGGAATAATCCGAGTTGGCGTCGCGGAAGCCATCGCTTTGGCGATGGTGGAAACCGGCCAGATAGCCCACGTCCGAAAGTGTGCCGGACAATCGCGTGTAGGTTGAATAGAGTCCCCGGGAACCGGCCAGGTGTCGCGTGTCGAGTTCGAAGGAAGTTGCGGCGGCGGGGTCGGCCGTGACGTAGTTCAAAACCGGGCCCGGCTGGGGACCGTAAAGCAGGGCGGACCCACCGCGAATCAGTTCCACGCGTTGGACGCTCTCGAGGGGAGGCGTGTAGTAGGCGGTGCTGTAGCCCAGCCAGTCCGAGGAGATCGGCACGCCGTCCTGAAGGGTGAGGAGGTACTCGGATTCGTGCGGATCTCCGATGCCCCGGTAGTTCAGGTTCACATGGCCTGGCGTGGCCATCTCGGAGACCAGCAATCCGGGCAGGAGGGAGAAGGCTTCCCGATAGTTGTTGTTGGCCACCGGCGGGAGGACGTCCAGAACCGCCACGGAGGTTTTCTTGCCCTGGTAAACGTGGGTGTCCCGTACATCAGGCAGGGCACCCTCGGCCGGGACGATGCCGCGGACGATGACCGGTGGCAGCGTGCCGGGAATGGCTTGTTCCTGCGCGGTTGCCGGATACAGGCCGGTCCATCCGGCGAGTACCGCCAAGGCAAGAGCGCCAGACGAGTTGGGTTCGGTCCGCTTCACAATCGCGTGTGTCATGCCAGCCAGTATAGGGATGCGCCGGGCGGGCGCTTGC
Source organism: Limisphaera sp. 4302-co (assembly GCF_049537155.1). Taxonomy (NCBI): domain Bacteria; kingdom Pseudomonadati; phylum Verrucomicrobiota; class Verrucomicrobiia; order Limisphaerales; family Limisphaeraceae; genus Limisphaera; species Limisphaera sp. 4302-co. Next base: position 54,071 of record NZ_JBMVQZ010000003.1, on the reverse strand, counting down.
GGTGGGTTGCGATTTTTTGTCGGTCGGTTGCAGTGTCGGGCGATTGCCCGGTTCGGCTTGCACCGGCGTGGCGGGGCGGGCAGGGTGCGGTGGCGCGGGGGCAACCCCGGTCGAGGCCGGACAGCAGTGGGAGAATGAAATCGATTTGCATGGTGGGACTGGTGGCGGGATGCGTGAGCTGGGCGACGGCTGCCCCGCTGGTCCTGCACGTGTCACCGGCGGGCGACGATCAGCATCCGGGCACGGCGGCGCAGCCCCTGCGGACGTTGGAAGGTGCGCGAGCGGCGGTGCGGGAGTTGAAACGTACCGGCGGGCTGCCGGCGGATGGCGTGGAGGTGCGGATTCACGCGGGGGAATACGCGGTTGGCGAACCGGTGGTTCTGACACGGGAAGACTCGGGCGAGCCGGGCCGGCCGGTGGTCTATCGGGCGGCCGGTCCGGGTGAGGCACGGCTGTTCGGCGGGGTGCGTCTTCGGTCGTTTCGTCCCGTGGAGGAGTCGCCGGTGCGGGAGCGGCTGCCGGAGGTGGCGCGGGCGCATGTCCTTGAATGCGACCTGCGGGCGGTGGGGGTGACCCATTTACCGCCGCTGGAGCTGGGCGGATTCGGCAGCGGCCGTGGCTTTCGGACCCATCCGGTGATGGAACTCTTCTTTGACGGCCGGCCGCTGCCGATGGCGGGTTGGCCGAATCGAGGTTTTGCGCGGACGGGCGCCGTTGCGGAGCCGCGGACGCTGCAGGCGTGGGATGGCCGGCCCGGCTCTCCTGAGGGTCGGTTTCGGTTTGCTGACGATCGGCTGCTGCGCTGGTTGGGGGAACCGGAGCTGTGGTTGTACGGCTACTGGTTTTGGGATTGGGCGGATTCCTACGAGAAGGTGGAGCGCGTGGATCCGGAGCTGCGGGAGATTCATCTGGCGCGGCCGTGGCACCGGTACGGGTTTCGCCAAGGGCAGCGGTTTCGGGTCGTGCACGCCCTGAGCGAGCTGGACGAGCCGGGGGAATGGTGGATGGACCGCCGGCGCGGGTGCGTGGTGTTCTGGCCACCGTCGGATCCGCACACTGCGGTGGTGGAGTTGTCCTGTGCGGCGGGGCCGTTTCTGGAATTGCGGGAGGTGTCGCATGTTCGTTTCGAGGGGCTGCGGTTCGAGTGTGGTGCCGGGGACGGCGTGGTGGTGATCGGGGGCGAAGACGTGCGATTCGAGGGGTGCCGGTGGCGCAATCTGGGTGGCATGGGCCTGGAGATCCGCGGGGGGCGCGGGCACGCGGTGGTATCGTGTGATTTTGAGCAGCTGGGCCGGGCCGGTGTGTGGTTGTCGGGCGGGGACAGGCGACGCCTGGAGCCCGGGGCGCATCGGGTGGAGAACTGCCGGTTTGCTCATCTCTCGCGGGTGGATCACACGTATACCCCGGGGATCTGGGTGGACGGCGTGGGGCACCACATCCGGCACAATCTCTTTCACGACCTGGCCAGCAGCGCGATTCGGGTGGAAGGCAACGATCATGTGGTGGAGTACAACGAGGCCTTCCGGGTGGTACTGGAGTCGGATGATCAGGGGGCGGCGGACATGTGGGGCGACCCCACCTATCGCGGGAACGTGTTCCGGTTCAATTACTGGCATGATCTCGGTCCGGGCGAGGACCCGGCGAATCGCGGCCACCGGATGAGGGCGGCCATCCGGTTGGACGATGCGATCAGCGGTGTCCTGGTCTACGGGAACGTGTTCCAACGTTGCGGCCCGCAGGATACGCACTTCGGCGGCGTGCAGATCCACGGGGGGAAGGACAACCGGATCGAGGGCAATCTTTTCGTGGACACGCCCGTGGCGGTGAGTTTCACGCCCTGGGGCGACCCGCGCTGGCAGCGCTTTGCCAGCAACGCCTGGCACACGGCGCGGATCGATCGGGAACTTTACCTGCGGCGGTATCCCGAACTGGCCGCTTTGGAGGCCGATGCGGATGCCAACCTGGTGCGGAGCAATGTGACGGTGCGTTGTCCGCGGCTGCTGTTGCGCCCGTCGTCGGCTGTTCGGGTGGAGGCCAACGCGGAGCATCCGGAAGAGACGGCCTTCGCGGCGAGTCCGGATGGGCGTTTGCAGTGGGATCCCGCCGCGGCACAGCGGTTGGGCGTGGCACACATTCCTTTTGATCGCATCGGCCTGTACGAGGACCGCTGGCGGGTGCGGGAGGGGACGGGCTGGCGCTGGCGCGCTGCAGACCCTTGAGGGGTGGCGGTTCCCCGAAGGCCCGGCTCCGTTGGCGCAGCGCCACGCTGGAGGGCTTGTGAAGGGCTCATCCGCCGGGGGCGACCGATTGCTCGGCAGAGAGATTCGAGGAGTCGGCAGGCCGGGACCGGCGCAGCCGGTTCAACTGCCAGAGCAGCGGTTTGCGTCCGGTCGGGTCCAGTTCGAGCAGCACCCAACCGCCGCCGCGTTCGATCTGGATGCCGGCCAGCGAGGGACAAAGCCGCACGTGGAACCGCTGCCAGGTACGGGCCCGACGCAGGGCCGAGCTCATGCGTTCGATGCTGGTGCCGAACCATGGCAAGCGGGGCATGCCGGCCAGCAGGCGGCTTTTCCAGAGGATCCACTCGGAATGCAGGTGCCCGATCACGGTGAGTTCGATCCGGTCCAGCCGTTGCCGCACGGCGGGCAGGCTTTCCAAGAAGGGCAATGCGGAGGGATCGTGACAGAACAGGAGGATCCGCCGGGTTGAGGCGGTGGTCTCGAATGCCTGTGTGATCAGGCCCAGGTGCACCGCACGGGTTTCCTCCCAGAGCGGGCGTTCCTCCGGGAGCATGTCCCTGGCGAACAAGGGCAGGGCAACGAGGGTGGAAGTGACGGCGATGAGGCGGTACACACCCAGGTCAGAAGTCCAAAAGGAATGAAGCCCCAGCTGGTTCGTGGCCAGCTGCCAGCTTTCCCAGCGCAGCCCGCCGTAGTGACCGAAGAAGCTGAGCTTGCCGAGCTCGTGATCGCCGAGGACGAGGTGGAGCCGGCGGGGGAACGCGGCGCGAAGTTTTTCCAGGCAAAGCCGTGCGCTCTCGTAGGTGCCGGGATCGCTCAGGCCCAGGCTGGCGGTGTCGGCGGCGTAATCGCCGTTGACCACGGCCCTGTCACAGCCGGCGGCGCGGGCCTGTGCGAGGAAGAGGTCCAGCAGGGCGTTGTTGCCGAGGGGATGACGCATCCAAAACCAGTGCCGCCAGGCGCGCAGGGCGGCGCGCTGGAGCCGGTTGGGGATGCGCCGGAGATCGGTGTCCTCGCCGCGGGCCTGTTCGATCGGGCCGGCGAAGTGGATGTCGCTGGCCAGGGCCAGTCGGACAGGCCCGTTGCAGGGTGGGCAAGGTGCGGATCCGACCGGCGGCATGAGCGGGATCAACCCGGTGGTGCGGCCGGGAACAGGATGTGAAAGGTTGTGCCGCGCTGAAGTTGGCTTTCGACGCTGATGGCGGCCTGGTGTTCTTCGAGGATCCTGCGTGTGATGGCCAGACCCAGGCCGGTGCCTTCGCGTTTGGTCGTGAAGAAGGGTTCGAACACCCGTGGGAGGTCTTCCGGGGCGATGCCCGACCCCGTGTCGGAGATGGTGACGCGCAGTCGGGGCGGCCGGCCGCCTTCGCGCAGCGCACCGGCGGGTTCGTCGGCGGGTTCTCGCGCGATTTCGAGGGACAGCGTGCCTCCGGAGGTCATCGCCTCGATGGCATTGATCAGGAGATTCACGAAGGCCTGTTCGAGCTGGTACTCGTTACCCACGACGCGATCCTCCTCGGTCTGGTACTTTCGTTCCAGCCGGATGGACTTGAGCCGGAGCGGTTCCTGGACCAGCCGCAGGGAATGCTCCAGGATGTCGCGGAGGCGCGCCTGGCCGGCCTGCTGGCGGGGAGTGCCGGTGAACCGCAACATCTGAAGGATGATGGACTCGATTCGTTTGAGCTCCCGCAGGGCCACCGTCCCGAGATCGGCGGCGGATTGCCCGGCTTGAACGAGCTCGACGTAGGTCTTGACCGCCACGAGCGCGTTCTTGATCTCATGAGCCACACTCGCCGCCAGCGTGCCGATGTTGGCCAGACGATCGAGCCGGACCAACTCACGTTCGACCCGTTCCATCGGCCGGAGATCGTGCAGGGAGAACCAGTGCAGACCGCTGTCCTGCGGGGGGAGCTCGCCCAAACGACTGACCCGGCAGATGAATCGGTCCGCGCCGACCTGCCAGACGAGTTCGGCCTCGGCGGCATCCGGCGCGCTTTGGAGGAAATGGCGCAAGGGCTCGGGCAGTCGGGCCAGGGGCTGGCCGGCCAGGTCGGCCGGCGTGCCTCCCAGAAGGCGGGCGGCCGCCTCGTTGAGCCAGGCCAGGCGCCCTTGCCGGTCTGCGGCCAGTAGCCCGCAGGGAAGGCAGTCCCGGAACACCTCGCTCAACCCGAGGCTCGTTGCACTGACGCCGCTGTCGTCGTTGATGCCGTCTGCCATATCGCGATCATGCGATGCATCGGAGTGCGCCACCCGGCGGTGCCGCTTCCGGATGTCCCTGTGCCGCGCCGGAAACCCGGACCGCTGTTTGGCTGGAGGACGCTCCCGTCATGGAAGGGTCATCCGGACAACCGCCGGAGGTGTGAGTCGCACGCCTCGTCCATGCTAGACCGCATTTCTTAAGGTACAAACAAAAATTGTGCGCACCCGGATTTTTGTGCGGTCCAACGACGGCGGTCGCCGTCCCGAGGCGTGTGCACCGCCGAGTGGTGTGTCTCCGGGTCGCCTCAACGTGCCGTGACGGGGTGTGCCCGGGCGGGTGAAGAGGGTTTGGACTTTTCGTGCCGGGGAGTTTGCCGTTGTCTGGGCGGAGGTGAAACCGGTGCGCTGTGTGTACGTGGGCACGGCGGAGATCGCGTGCCCGAGTCTTGCCCGGTTGGTGGACTGGCCGGGTGCGGAAGTCGTGGGTGTGGTGACCCAGCCGGATCGGCCGGCGGGGCGCCATTTGCAGCTCCAGCCCTCCCCCGTCAAGCGGCTTGCCTTGGAACGGGGCCTCCCGGTACTGCAGCCGCAGCGGGTGCGCGAGCCCGGGTTCCTTGATGCGCTGCGGGCCTGGGCGCCCGAGCTCGTCGTGGTGATGGCCTTCGGACAGATCCTGCCGGCGTCGGTGTTGCAGCTGCCACGATATGGGTGCGTGAACCTGCACGCTTCATTGCTGCCAAAGTATCGGGGGGCGGCACCGATCCAGTGGGCACTGGCCAACGGAGAGACGGAGACCGGCGTGACGTTGATGCTGATGGACGAGGGGATGGACACCGGTCCGATCCTGGCCCGGCGTTCCCTGCGCATCCAACCGGGGGAGACGGCAGGGCAACTACACGATCGGTTGGCCGAACTGGCGGCCGAATTGTTGGTGGAGGCACTGCCGGAGTACCTCGCAGGTCGGTTGACCCCGCAACCCCAGCCCGCGGAGGGGGTGTCGTATGCGCCGAGGTTGCGGAGGGAACACGGTCGGATTGACTGGAGCCGTCCGGCTGTGGAGATCGAACGACGGATTCGAGCGTTCGATCCCTGGCCGGGCAGTTTCACTTGGTGGTGGCCGCGGCCCGAGGGAGATGAGGTCCCGGACGCTCGCGAACGGTCCGATGCCGGGGGCGGTCGGCGGCGTCCCTGCCTGGTGAAGATCTGGCGGGCCTCGGTGGAGGAGGGCGAGGGTCCACCGGGCCAGGTCTTGGCGAGCGGTCCGGCGGGGGTGGTGGTGGCATGCGGGGAGGGCGTGTTGCGCGTCCGAGAACTCCAGCGCGAGGGGGGGCGGCGCCTGGCCGCACGGGAATTCCTGGCAGGGCACCCGATTTTACCGGGCGACCGCTTCGGACCTGAACCGCCCGGGGCGAGTCGGGATGGAGAGTGAGCCCGGGGGCCTTGGCTGCCCCGGGGAGCAGGCAACCCGCACGGGGCTTGGAGGCGGCCCGGTTGCGCGGGTACGTGAAACCGGCGCCGGCGAAGCGCCGCGGGATTTCTTGGGTCAGCACGACGGGTGTGCTACGTTCAGGCACCATGTTCGGTCGATACCGGTGGAGGTTGGGCGCCACGCTTCTGTGGGTTGTCCCGTTGGTTCTGTGGCACGCCCGGGTGGTGTGGGGCTCCGGCGCTCCTGATCCGGGCGGGCCGCGACGGCTTGCCTGGGACACCCTTCGCAACCGGGTGAGTGCCGATCTGCGCGACGTGTCTCTGGACGCGGTGCTGGAGGAAATCGCCACACAGACCGGGTGGCGGGTCTGGGTGGAACCGGGCATGACCGGCCGGGTTTCGACGCGGTTCGAGGATCTGCCGCCGGGTGAGGCCCTCCGGCGGTTGTTGGACCGGTTGAACTTCACGCTGATCCCGCAGAGCAACGAGCCGCCGCATCTGTACGTCTTCCGGACCTCCATGCAGGACGCCACCCGACCTGTGCCGGCCCCCGCCCCGGATGCGCATTCCCGGAGTGCCACCAACCGGATCACGAACGAGTGGATCGTGCGGGTGAAACCCGGAGCCGACCCCGATGCCCTGGCACGGGCGGTGGGTGCCGAGATCGTCGGACGGATCGAGGCGTTGCGAGCCTATCGGTTTCGGTTCGCGGATGCGGAGGCGGCCGAGCGGGCGCGGCAAAGCCTGCTGGAGAGCGGCGACGTGGCCGCGCTGGAGGCGAATTTTCCCTTGGGCCAGCCGCCGGCTCTGCAAGGGGTGTGGAGCACTTCGGTGGGGCTGCCGCGGATCACACCCCGGGAAAGGGATCCGAACGCACCGTTGGTGGTGGCCGTTGTGGACACCGCGGTGCAACCGTTGCCCGGTCCCTTGAACGAGTTCCTTCTCCCAACCCTGCAGGTGGCGGAGCCCGGGGGGGCCTTGCCGGATGCCCCGACTCACGGCACCGCCATGGCCCAGACCATCCTGCGTGGCTTGGAAGCGGCCGCCGGGCCCAACTCCTCCGTGCGACTTTTGCCCGTGGACATTTACGGCGGGCGCGACGTGACCTCGACCTTCGACCTGGCGCTGGGGGTGTACCGTGCGGTGCAGGAGGGCGGTGCCCGGATCGTGAATTTGAGCCTGGGCGGCGAGGGTGACAGCCCTCTGTTGCACGAGCTGATCCGGCAGGTGAGCGACGGCGGTGTGCTGGTGGTGGCCGCGGCCGGCAATCAACCCACCACTGCTCCTGTCTATCCCGCTGCTTATCCGGAGGTGGTGGCGGTCACGGCCGGCGACCGATCGGGCACGATTGCGCCGTATGCCAACCGGGGTGATTTCGTGGACGTGGTGGCGCCGGGTGCGAGCGTGGTTTATTACCAGGGCCAACCGTTCCTGGTGGCCGGTACCTCGGCAGCAGCGGCTTTCACCAGCGGCGTGGCGGCAGGTTTGGTCGAGGGCCGCCCCGCCAGGGCAGACGAGATCGTCACCGCGCTGAAAACCATCCTGGGCGCGCCCAAACACTGACCCCGAGCCGGCCCTCGAGGAAGGTCTTCAGGCTTTAGAGATAGCCGCGGAGCTTATTGGACTCGGGCAGTGGTACGTTCGGCGATCCAAGCCCAGTCGGGGCTACCGGGTACGGCGCGGCGCGCCACGTTGTTGCCGATCACCTGGGTCCTGCTGTCCCGCCACTTGTGGATCTCCGAATGCCCGTCCGCAAAGGCGAATCCTGCCCCAAAGTTGTGGTAGGTACCGGGCCAATCGATCCATTCGGGAGTTTGGACGCCCACGGCGAAACCCGCATCGTTCAGGCTTCTGTCATCCTCGTCGAGGATTACCCACGTCATCGCCGGACCCGGGCGGGTGAAATCGGTGGTTTTGCCGTACGTGAGATAAGGGCTCCCGCGGCGATGGGTATGTGCATTGTTCAACCATGGTCCATTCGTGGGACGGTCTGGTGGGCCACCGTGACCGGAACCACCCGCGTCGAAGACCCGACAGATCGTTCCCACAGCCTGGCTCATGGCAATGGTACGGGCGGCGCGGACGGTTTGACCCCGTTTGGTGGGGTCGGGGCCACTGTAGAACCCCGATCGCTTGTCGGCCGGACAACGGAAGATCTCGATGTTGTTCCCGATGTACGGGGCCAGCAAGGTCCGCTCAGGGTCGCGCAACACGTCCGGGTTGAACTCTTGGGCTCCGCCTCGACCTGCCTGGCCGGCGCACCAGTTGTGCCCAATAACGACGTTACCGTCATCCGGATTGGGCGGCAGCAGCTCGCGATGATCCGATGCGTAAAGTGTAATGGCCTTGATGATCTGGTTGCCGTTGTTCATGCAATAGATGCCCTGGGTTTTGGCCTTGGCCTTGCTCAGGGCCGGCAACAGCATGCCCGCCAGGATGGCGATGATCGCAATGACCACCAGAAGTTCGATGAGGGTGAAGCCGCCGTTAACACGGCCCCAACGGGTTTGCTTCTCGGGTCGCATGGTTGAGACTGGTCGTCGTGTTTCAAACCGCTGCTCCGCAGCAACAGTGGCCACCAACTGCAATCCACCCTAGTCCTGCCTTTCGACCGTGTCAACGGTATCGGCACGGGACTGCCGGTCAGGGAAGCGAGGGCTTGCTATCCAGCTCGTGGCTCGGACGCGGCGGGCGCCATGCTCGCGCCTGAAGTGGGCCGGATTCTTGGGCGGGGGTGCAGAGAGAGACCCGCGCCGAGGCGGCGTTGACTTGGACGGGCAGGAACGCTCAGGTTTGCCGCGGCTTCCCTGCGCATCGGCACCCGGCCGCACAGCTGCTGGTTTCCCGCGCTGGACGTGCGGCCTGCCGGCGGTTTAAATGACCCGGCCAGCCTGCCCGTTTGAGGGCAGGGACAGCGAACCAGGGTCCGAAACGTCGTGATTGTCCGCTCATGAAACGCACGTTGTGGTCCGTGTGCCGGTTTGGGTGCTTGGGGGTGCTCCTGATCGGGGTTTCCGTCTACGCCGAGGGGTTTCTGCGTGCCGACGGGGACCGCATCGTGGACGGCCAAGGCCGGGAGGTGATCCTCCGCGGGATGGGTTTGGGCGGTTGGATGTTGCAGGAGGGCTACATGCTGCGGTTGAAGGGAGTGAACCCGCAGCACCGGATCCGGCAGAGGATCGTCGAACTGATCGGCGCAGAGTCGACCGAACGTTTTTACACCCTTTGGCGGGACCGGCACATGACCGAGGCCGATGTGGAAACACTGGCCCGTGCCGGCTTCAACTCCATTCGCCTGCCGATGCATTTCAATCTGTTCACCCTTCCGGTGGACGAGGAGCCGGATCCGCAGGGGCAGACCTGGCTGCCGACCGGGTTCGAGATGATTGACCGGTTGCTTTCGTGGTGCCGGCCGCGGCGGATTTATGTGATTCTGGACCTGCACGCCGCCCCGGGCGGGCAGGGACACGACGTCAACATCTGTGACCGGGACACGAACAAACCCTCGCTGTGGGAGGATCCGCGCAATCGGGCCAAGACAGTGGCGCTGTGGCGGAAGTTGGCGGAGCGGTACGCCAACGAGCCCTGGATCGGCGGATACGACCTGATCAACGAACCCAACTGGTCGTTCGAAGGGCAGGAACCGCATGGACGGGAGGACCAGACCAATGCACCGCTGTGGGAGCTGTACCGCGAGATCACGCGGGCCATCCGCGAGGTGGATCGGAACCACATGATCATTCTGGGGGGCAACGGCTGGGGCAACAACTACCGCGGCTTCCCGGGGCCGTGGGATGGGAACATGGTCCTGAGCTTTCACAAGTACTGGAATCCGAACACGGAGGAGGCCATTGCACCGTATCTGGAGTTGCGACGGAAATTTGGCGTGCCGGTCTGGCTGGGTGAGAGCGGGGAGAACTCGAATGAATGGTTTCGCGAGTGCGTGGCCCTGGTGGAACGACATCGGATCGGTTGGGCCTGGTGGCCGCACAAGAAGGTGGAATCGAGATCGTGTGTTTACACGGTGGAACCGCCGCCGGAGTATCAGGAGTTGTTGGCCTACTGGCATGGGCAGGGGCCGCGTCCGTCACGGGAGGTGGCGGTGCGGGCGTTGTTTGGTTTGGTGGAGAATCTCCGGGCGGAACGGTGCCGGTTCAACGGGGACGTGGTGCGGGCGCTGATCCCCGAGGGTGGGCGGCGGTGACGCGGTGCGGGAGGGTGCGGCCGGTGTTTCGCGGTGGGGAGGGCTTGGTTGGGCCCCGCGCGGTCCGTATATTGCGGGTACGGCGCGATGCAAGCGTTGTGGAACATAGCGGTCAACGCGTTCATGGAACTGGTGCGGCAGCCGGTGTTTCTGTTGCTGATGACCAGTTCGGCGCTGTTCGAGATCTTTTTGGCCGTGCCCTACTACTTTGCGTTCGGGGACGAGCCCAAGCTGGTGAAGAACAGCGCGCTGGCGGTGGCATTGTTGAGCGGGCTGGCGGGGTCGGTCCTGAGCGCCTCGGCCTCCGTGGCCCGGGAGCTGCGCACCGGCACCGCCCTGGCGGTGTTGTCCAAGCCGGTGGGCAAGACGCGGTTTTTGCTGGCGAAATACCTGGGCCTGGCAGCCGCGCTGACGGTGCTGACCTACGTGAATGTGGTGGCGGCCCTGGTGGCGGGGCGGATGGCATTCGACGCCTACGGCGAGACGGACGTGCGCGCGCTGGGTATCTTTGCCGGGGCGGTGGTGGCTGCCTACCTCTACGGCGGGTTTGCCAATTATTTCCTGCGCCGGCCGTTCGTGAGCCACACGATCGGGGCGCTGATCCCGCTGGTGACGCTGGCGGCCGTGTTGATCGGCGAGTTTTCGCCGCATGCCCCGAGCCTGTACGAGCAGGCGGCCTATGACTGGCGGATCCTTCCGGCGGGTCTGTTGATTCTGTTTGCCCTCTGGCTGTTGGCAGCGGTGGCTCTGGCCTGTTCCACCCGGCTGGAGATGATCCCGACACTGGCGGTTTGCACGGGGGTGTTTCTGCTGGGGTTGGTGGCGGATTATCTCTACAGCCGGATGGGCGGGACGCTGGAGGGGGGACCCTGGTGGGCGACCACGCTTTACACGTTGTTGCCGAATTGGCAGCTTTTCTGGCTCGGCGACCTGCTGGAGACGGGCCGCGGATCGTTTCACTGGGGGTACGTCGGCAAGGCGCTGGCCTACACGGTGGGGTTCGTGGGTGCCTTGTTGGCCGTGGCGGCGGCGTTGTTCGAGGATCGCGAGCTGAGTTGAACAACGGACGCTGGCCGGTGTCCAAGCCCCGGGAGATGCATGTGCAGGTGGATCGCGCCATGCCCGGTCCGGGCGTCCCGGGGTGCCCCGGGTTGAAGGACCAAACCGGATGCGACGCAGTTACCAGAAATACGGACTGATCAACCTCCTCACCCTGCTGGGTGTGGCCGTGGCCGCCTTTGCCGCGGCGCGATATGTGCATTCGCTGGCGGGTCATGTGGCGGCGGTGCACCTGGGGTTGGGGATGCTGGTGGCTTTCGTGAGCTGGTTCCAGCTCCGCCTGGAGGAGCAGGAGGCGGAGGAACGGCTCGAGATGGAGGAGATGATCCGGTCGAAAGGGCAGGCAGCCCTGTTCGAAACGGATGAATCCGAGCTGCTGCCGGCGCGGCGGGCGCGCGAACAGTTCGAGCGATATTTCGTACCGATCTTCACGCTGTTGCTGTGCGGGTTGCAAGGGGCGGGGACGTGGTGGCTCTGGCGCTGGCTGGACCGGCAAACGCTGCCTCCGGTTTCGCCTCCGCTGGTGGCCATGTCCTTCTTCGGACTGTTCGCGCTGATCCTCTTCCTGGTCGGTAAATTTGCCTCCACACTGGCGCGCCTGGAAAACCAACGCCTGCTGCGGCCGGGCGGTGACATGGTCTTGTTCGGTGCCTACGTGTGCATGTTGGCGGCGGCGGCCGTGGTGGGGGTGGAAGCCGGCTGGCCGCGCACGGATTTCTGGGTGGCGAAGGTGCTGGTGGTGGTGCTGGGCCTGGTGGCGGTGGAGACCGCACTGAATCTGATCCTGGAGGTTTATCGCCCGCGGTTGAGGGGGGAACGACCGCGGCCGGTGTACGAGAGCCGGTTTGTCGGGCTGTTGAGTCGGCCGGAGGGTCTGGTGACCACGGCGGCCGAGGCTCTGGATTATCAGTTTGGGTTCAAGGTATCGGAGACCTGGTTTTACCGGTTCTTCGAACGCGCGCTGGGCTGGTTGCTGTTGCTGCAATTGGGCGTGTTGTTGCTGTCCACATGCTTCGTGGTGGTGGATCCCGGACAGCAGGCGCTGCTGGAACGCTGGGGCCGGCCTGCGGGTGACCGCGCGTTGCTGGGGCCGGGCCTGCATGTGAAGTGGCCGTGGCCGGTGGAAAAGGTCTACCGGTATCGAACCGACGAGATCCAGACCCTGACGGTGGGCATCGAACCGGAGGAACATGAACCGGGTGTGAAAGATACCCGGACCGTGGTCTGGACGGTGGCGCACGGCAAGGAGGACCTCTTCATGGTGGCTGCCCGGGAGGCGGCCGGGCAGCGGCCCGCCGGTGAGGAGGCCCGAACCGCCCCGCCGGTGAGTTTCCTGGTGGTGAATGTGCCGATCCATTTCCAGATCGAGGATGTGCGGCAGTGGGCCTACGGGCACAAGGACCCTGCGGTGTTGCTGGAGAGCCTGGCCACGCGGGAGATCGTGCGGTACCTGGTGAGCGCGGATTTCAACGAGATCATGAGCACGGGCCGTGCACGGGCGGCCGAGGAATTGCGCGCGCGGATCCAGCGCGAGGCGGAGCGACTGCGGCTGGGGGTGCGGATCGTTTTTGTGGGGTTGCAGGGGATCCATCCACCGGTGAAGGTGGCGCCGGAGTTTGCCAAGGTGGTCTCGGCCTGGCACACGCGGCAGGCCCGGATCCTCGATGCCCAGGCGGAGGCGATCCGGACCAACGCGCTGGCGGCGGCACAGGCGTTTGTCCTGACAAACCGGGCCTGGGCCGAGCGGGTGCAGTTGGAACGGCTGAGCCTGGCGCGGGCGGCGGCTTTTACGAACCAGGAGCCCGCCTTTCGCGCGGCTCCTTCGGTCTATCCGCTGCGGTTGTATTTGCAGCGGTTCGTTCCGGCGGTGGCCGGAGCCCGAAAGTATGTGTTGTGGACGACGAACGTCCAGGACGTGATCCAGCTGGACCTGCAGGATCGGATCCGGCAGGAGCTGCTGGACGTGGCGTTGCCGTCGTCGCGAACATCGAATCCCTGATTCCTTTCGACACATGAAACGGTCCGTAGTGACGGTGTTGGTTGGCGCGGTCCTGGTGATCATCTTCGCGCTGCTGCTGTTTGTGTTTCAGGTGCGGCAGTCGGAGGTGGCGGTGGTCACCACGTTTGGTCGGCCCACGCGAAGCATCACCGAGCCGGGGGCCTATCTGAAATGGCCCTGGCCGATCCAGCGCGTTTACAAGTTCGACCGCCGGATCCAGGTGTTCGAGGACAAGTTCACCGAGGGACTGACGGCCGACAACAACAACCTGCTGACCTCGGTTTACGTGGGGTGGCGCATCGAAAACGCGGAGGAGTTTTTCCCGAAATTCGGTGGCGGCTCGCTGCAGGCGGCCGAACGGATGCTGGAGGGGGTCTTGGGCAACGCCAAGGGTGCAGTGGTGGGGCGGTACCGGTTGTCCGATTTCCTGAACGCGGATCCGAGCCGGGTGAAGTTCGACCAGATCGAACGCGAGATTCGCGAGCTGGTGGAGGCCCAACTCCGGACCAACCGGACCGGCATCGAGATCGAGTTTCTGGGGATCAAACGGGTCGGCCTGCCGGAGAGTGTGACCCAGACGGTGTTCGATCGCATGACCTCCGAACGCAAGGTGCTGGTGAGCCGATTGGAGAACGAGGGCGAAGCCGAGGCACAGCGGATCCGGGCTGCGGCGGATCGGCAGGCGGCGGAGATCCTGGCCGCCGCGGAGGCGGAGGCGACCCGGATCCGGGGCGAGGGCGAGGCCCGGGCGGCGGAGTGGTTGCCGGTGTTCGAGCGGAACCCCGCGCTGGCGAACTTCGAGCTGCGGTTGCGTGCACTCGAGCAGGCCCTGAAGGAGCGCACGACCCTGATTTTCGACGAACGCACACCGCCGTTTGACCTGTTCCAGGGTTTCCTGACCAACCGCAACGCGCGTTGACTGCCATGCCGGAACCGACTTCTCGACCTCCCGCACCTCCGTCGGCCGGTCCGCCCACGCCGGTGGATACCGGGTCGGAAGCACTGGCACAGGCCCTGCACAGCAGCTTTGCCATCGTGCGGTTTCTGATGCTGGTGCTGGTGTTGGTCTTTCTGGGCAGCAGCTTTTTCATCATCGGACCACAGGAGCGGGGGCTGATCCTGCGACTGGGCCGACCGGTGGGCGAGGGCGAGGCGGCGTTGTTGCCGCCGGGCTTGCACTGGTCGTTCCCGTATCCCATTGACGAGCTGGTCCGGGTGCGCATCACCGAGATCCAGACCCTGCGCAGCACCATCGGTTGGTACGCCCTGACGCCGGAGCAGGAACTGGCAGGGACCGAGCCCCCCGTCGCGCCGGGCACGCCGTTGATCCCAGGCGTGGACGGTTATCTCCTCACGGCAGACGGCAACATCATCCATTCCCGGGCCACCCTGCGTTACCGGATCGAGGATCCGCTGCGCTGCGTCTTTGGTTTCGGCGTGGGGACCAACGGGGCGTTCGATCTGGCGGGTGTGTCCAACGCCGTGTTGAACACGCTCAATCAGGCGCTGCTCCACGCAGCCGCGCGATTCACCGTGGACGACATCCTGACGCGGAACGTGCTCGGTTTTCAGGAGGAGGTGCTGCGCCGGTTCACCGAGCTGGCGCGGGAACGGGACCTCGGTATTGCCGTGGAGCAGCTGCAGGTGGAAAGCCGCCCGCCCAGGCAGCTTAAACAGGCCTTCGACGACGTGGTGAACGCCGCCGTGCGGCGGAGCCGGGTCTTGAACGAGGCTTTGAGCTACGCGAATCAGACCACCAACCGGGCCGCCTCCGAGGCGGCAGCCATGATCAGCCGGGCCCAGGCCGAGCGAACACGGTACCTGGAAAGCCTCGCGGCCGAGGCCCGCCGCTTCGAGGGCCTGCTGGCGCAGTTCGAGCGCAATCCGGACCTTTACATGCAACAGCGCGTGGCCGAGGTGATGGCCCGGGTGCTGACCAATGTGCAGGACAAGTTTTACTTGCCGGATCGGCCGGATGGCCAGACACGGGAGTTGCGGCTATTGTTGAACCGGGAACCGCCCAAACCCCAGAGCCCGCAACCGGGCCGGTAAAAACGAGCCGGGTCGGTGCGGACGGGAGGACACCATGCAGGTCACATCGTTGCTGAGTCACCAGGAGCCGCCGGAGAGGCATCCGGGGCACGAGCAGCATGAGCACGGGCCCGGCTGTGGCTGCGGTCACGATCACGAGCACGCCCCGGTGAAGCTGTGGCAGACGTTGATCGGGTTGGTGTTCGTGATCAACGCGTTCGTGGTTGACTGGTTGTTCGACCAAAGCCATGCCGTGGCCAGCGCCAGCGGCATGATCGGCGCGATCATCCTCGGGTACCCGATCCTGGTGACGGCGGTGCGCGATCTGCGGGCCGGCCGGCTCAGCATCAACGAGCTGGTGGCCATTGCCGTGCTGGCCGCGTTTGCCTCCGGCGATTACAAGACCGCCGGTGTGGTGGCCTTTTTCATGTTGCTGGGCGAAATCATCGAGACCCGCACCGCCGAGGGCGCGCGGGCTTCCATCGAATCCCTCATCCGGCTGACCCCCACCAAGGCCCGCCGGATCCGGCCCGACGGCACGGAAGAGGAAGTCCCGGCAAGCGAGCTGGCCGTGGGCGACATCATCCGCATCCGGCCCGGCGACAACGTCCCGGCCGACGGCGTCATCGTGAAGGGACAGGGTTCCTTCAACCAGGCCACCATCACGGGTGAATCGCTGCCGGTGGACAAGAAACCGGGCGACGAGGTCTTCGCCGGTACACAGAACCTGACCGGTGTGCTCGAGGTGCGGGTCACCCGCGCCGGCACCGACACCACCCTGGGTCGCGTCCGGGAACTGATCCTGGCGGCGGAAAAGACCAAGCTGCCGATCATGAAGATCGTGGACCAGTACATGGGCTTTTACACGCCGCTGGTCCTGTTGATCGGAGCGCTCGTCTGGGCGTTTACGCGGGACCTGGACCGGGTGATCGCCGTTTTCATTGTTGCCTGTCCGTGTGCGTTCATCTTGGCGACGCCCACGGCGATGGTGGCGGCCCTGTCGGCGGCGGCGCGGTTGGGGATTCTCATCAAGAACGTGGCGGACATCGAACTGGCCGCGAAGATCAATGCCTTCATCTTCGACAAGACCGGCACCCTGACCACGGGACAACTGGCCGTCAGTCGGCTGGCACCCGCGGCAGGGGTGAAACCGGCCGAACTGCTGCGCCTGGCTGCCTCGGCTGAAAAGTACAGCAACCACCCCACCGCCAAGGCCCTGAACGAACTGGCGGCCGAGGTGAAGGTGCCGTTGGCCGAACCCCAGGACTTCAGCGAGACCCCCGGCCGCGGCGTGCGCGCCCGCGTGGGCGACGACGTGGTGCTGGTGGGCCGGGCGCAGTGGTTGCGGGAACAGGGCGTTGACGGGGAGGCCCTGCAGGCGGTGGACCTGGACGAAGCGGAGGGCTGGAGCCTGGTGTTCGTGGCGCGCAACGGCCGGTGCATCGGATGGATCGGCCTGCAGGACCAGATCCGGCCGGAGGCGCAGCCCGCGCTGGCGGAGCTGAAGGAGGCCGGTGTCCGGCGGATCGCCATGATCTCGGGCGATCGCACGCCGGTGGCCGCGCGTGTGGCACGCGAGATCGGGTGCGAGGAGGTCCGGGGCGATTGCCTGCCGCAGGACAAGGTGGACTTCGTGCGCGAGATCCGGTCGAAAGGCTACCGGGTGGCGGTGGTGGGGGATGGCGTGAACGACGCGCCCGCCCTGGCTGCCGGGGACATGGGCATTGCCATGGGCGCAGCCGGGAGCGAGGTGGCCATCCACAGCGCCACCATCGCCCTGATGAACAACGACCTGCGCCGGCTGCCGTTCCTGGTCAAGCTGTCGCGCAGCACCCGGGCGGTCATCAACCAGAACTTCCTGTTCGGCGTCTTCTTCATCATTGCCGGGCTGACGGCCGCGGCCTTCGGCTATCTGAACCCCATCGTGGCGGCCATCCTGCACAACGTCGGGTCGCTGATCGTGGTGTTCAACAGCGCCCGCCTGGTTCGCAAGGGTGAGGAACTCGAGCCGTTCCAGCCGCAGCCGGCCGAACCACCCCCGCCGGCACCGGTTGCCCGGCCGGCGGCACCCGTGGCCGCCCCCGCGGCCGGCGCGGCCTGAGCCCGGCGACCGGGCCCGTTCCGGACTTGTCAGCTCCGGGTCTTTGCCGGCATGCTCTGGCATGGCAGCGACCCAAAAACGGCAAGACCTGGACGCACGGTTTTACCTTCCGGCGGACGAGTTCTTTCCCGCCAACGCGCACGTGGCGTTGACCTATGACGACGTCACGCTGGCCACGCTGTACTCCGAGGTCCTTCCGCGCGAGACCCGTCTGGAGACCCGGCTGGCCGAGAACCTGGTTTTGAACATCCCCATCATCTCGGCCGACATGGACACCGTGACCGAGTCACGCATGGCCATCGCCATGGCCTTGAACGGCGGCCTCGGTCTGATCCACTACAACATGCCCGAGCGCCAGCAACTCTCCGAGGTCAGCCGCGTGAAGTATCACGTGCCGGGAATGATCCCCGACCCCATCAAGGTGACGCCGGACCAGTACGTGGGGGACGTCGTCAAAATGATGGAGGAACGCCGGTACGGGTTCAGCACGTTCCCGGTGGTGGAGGCCGACGGGCGGCTGGTCGGGCTGTTGCCCGGGCACGTGGTCAAACCGCGCTACGCGCAGCGCAAGGTGGCCGAAGTGATGACACCCCGCGCCCAGGTGCACACCATCAACCGAAAGGAACTCGGCCGCGATCCCATTGCGCGGGCGGACAAGTTTTTCACCGAACATCCCGGCATCCACAAGCTCCTGGTGGTGGACGACGAGGACAAGCTGCGCGGCCTCTTCACGATGAACGACGTGGAACGGATCGCGCAGGAACGGAAATCGCAGTTCAAGCCGGCCCGGGACAGCCAGTACCGGCTGGTGTGCGGCGCGGCGGTCAGTGCCGTGCGCAACGCCTTCGGCGAGCTCGACCGCGAACGGATCCTCAACCACGTGTCGGCACTGGTCGAACGCGGGGTGGACGTCGTGGCCGTGTCCACGGCCCACGGCCACAGCAAGGGCGTGGGCGACACGGTGCGCCTGTTGCGGGATGCGTTTCCCAGACTGCCCATCATTGCCGGTAACGTGACCACCGCGGCGGGCGTGGAATACCTGGCCTCCTGCGGCGCCAACATCATCAAGGTGGGCCAGGGACCGGGGTCCATCTGCACCACCCGGCTGGTAGCCGGTGTGGGCATCCCGCAGTTGACCGCCCTGTACGTCTGCAGTCGCGCCGCCGCAAAATGCAAGGTGACCATCCTGGCCGACGGCGGCATCAACAAATCGGGCGACATTGTCAAGGCGTTGACCCTGGCGGATGCGGTGGTGTGCGGGGCGTTGTTTGCCGGTTGCACAGAAGCACCGGGCGAGATCATCGAGATCAGCGGGAAACTCTACAAGCAGTACCGTGGCATGGGGAGTCTGTCGGCCATGAAAGCGGGCTCGGCCGCCCGTTACGGTCACGAGAACAACCCCAACCAGAAGGTGGCCCCCGAGGGGATCGAAGCGCTCAAGGAGGCCGCCGGTTCGGTGGACCGTGTGTTGGCCCAGCTCATCGGCGGCATCCAGGCCGGCATGGGCTACCTCGGCGCGGCGAATCTGGCGCAGCTGAAGGAGAAGGCACGGTACATCCGGGTCACGCCCGCCGGCATGCGCGAAGCCGCACCGCACGATGTGATTGAACTGAAGACCGGCCAATAGGTCCGGGTCCGGAGCGTTCGATGCTTGGTGCCTCGTCCGTGGACGCGCCCCTGCCGGCTCCGGTTGCGGGTCGTGACGGTGGTGGTAATGTCCCTCGGAGCGAATAGGGTCGCCGGAATGGCGTCCAAGGAAGTGATGAAACGGAGCCTGGCGAGTGTGATCCTGGGTGCTTGGCTGGCCGCGCCCTCTTGGGCGCCGGCACAGCCGTTGCCCGCGGAAGCGTTCGGCGGGGCACTGTGGGGTGCGTTGATCGGGGGCCTGATCGGGGCCGACCGCCACGAGGCGTTCTCCGGCAACGGCGCGGCAATCGGGGCCGGGATCGGTCTGGCGGCCGGGACGCTGGCGGGTTGGGCGCGATCGGCCCGTTCCGAATCGCAGGCCGTGCTGGTGCCGGCCCCGCTGGTGTCGAGTGTACACGTGGGCGTGGGTTATGACCGGAGCTGGGGAAGGTGCCGGGGCGGTTGGGTTGGTTGTTCGGCCACACTGGCGCCTGTGGCACCGGTGGCAGCGGCGCCGGTCCGGCCGGGTTCCTACGTTTGGCCGGCCACGGTCGCGGGTGCGGCTTCGGGCGCACTGATCGGTGCGGGGACCGGATCGGTGGGGAAAGGTCTGGCCGTGGGAACGGCCGCAGGATTGCTGGTGGGCACGGTGGCCGAGCAACACGCGGGGGCCGGGCAAGCGGACAAAGCGCATCGCACTCCGGCGGCATCGCCGGCTTCGCCGCCGGCGTGCCAGACACCTGCGCCGCCCGGCCTGCCTTCGCCGCATGCCGGGATCCATTCCCGGCCCTGCCCGACTTCGACCTACTACTGGACCGATCCGCCCGCGGTGCCGGACGCGCCGCGTGTGCCGGACGCGCCACGGTTTTGAAGTGCGCGAGTCCAACCCTTTTGTGAGGTGAACATGATTCGGACGATCTTCTGCAGCACGGTGCTCGTGGGGGTGCTGGCGTGGACCGGATGCGCCTCCAGCGGCGTGAAGAATCCCTCCGGGGTGCCGGTGACCAGGCTGAATCCGGACGAACAGGGTTTCGTGGCCGGTACCGGAATCGAGTCGCAGGATCTGGTGGCGGTGGCCGACAAGATGGCGCGAAGCATCCTGGCCATTCCGCAAATTGCCCAGGCACCGCGGCCGCCGGTGGTGGTGTTGGATCCTGTGGAAAACAAGACCCGCTTTCCCATCAACAAGGACATTTTCCTGACCCGCATCCGGGCGCAGTTGAATTCGCGGGCTGCGGGCAAGGTGATCTTTCTGGCGCGGGACCGCATGGCCACGCTGGAACGGGAACGAAACCTCAAACGCGAAGGTGCGGTCACATCGGCCAGCGATCCGAACCTCCAGGAGTTTCAAGGTGCCGATTATTTCCTGACCGGTACGCTGGAGGGCCTCTCCACCCGGACGCGCGCCGGCACCAGCGACTACATCCTCTACTCCTTTCAGCTCATTGACGCACGGACCAGCGCCATTGTCTGGGAGGACATGGCGGAGGTGAAAAAGCAGGGATTGGAAGACGCCGCCTACCGTTGAAGACGGGTGTGGAGGTGGCCGGGTGCGGGGCGGCGGCGGAAACGGAGGAAATCTGCATGTCAACCCGCCGTCAGGGTTGGGCCGGTTCGGACGTCACGCCCGGCCGGGGAGGGCAGCTCGGCTGGCGCCGAGTGCCGCGGTGGGGTCGGCCGGGTCTCTGCCTGGGGATGGTCCTTGTGGGGGCGATCATTTCGGTCGGGTGCGCCACCTCCCGACCGCAGGGACCGCCATTGACGGGTGCTATCCTGGTGGACGGTCCGCGCCAGATTGCCGAGGGACCGGCGCGGGATCGGGTGTTGTGGCAATACCGCACGGCAGCGGCGGCCATGCGCCAGGGGCGGTTCGACCTGGCACGGTCCCTTTTGGACGATGCGCTCCTGACGCTGCAGGGCCGGTACGGTCCGGATCCGGAGGCCCGCAAGGCGCGCAGCCTGTTCCGGCCCGAGTCGGTGAAGCCTTTTCTCGGCGAGCCTTACGAGCGGAGCATGGCCTGGATTTATCGCGGCATTCTCTACTGGCGAGAGGGCGAGCTGGATAACGCCCGGGCCTGTTTCCGGAGCGCCGAGTTCGAGGACAGCGACGCGGAGGAGCACACCTACGTGGGGGACTGGGTGCTGCCGGACTATCTGGATGCGCTGGCGACGGCAAAGTTGGGAGGCGACCCCTCCGATGCGCTTCGGCGTGCGCGCGAGCATGTACGCGGGGCCACACTTCCGGAGCCGGACCCCTCGGTCAACACGCTCATCTTCCTCGAATTCGGGCCCGGACCGGTCAAGTACGCCGCCGGCCGCTACGGCGAACAGCTTCGCTTCCGCACGCCGCCCTCGCCGGTGCAGGCGGCCCGGGTCACCGTGGGCCAGGTCACCATCACGGCGGCCCCGGTGGACGACGTGGGTTATCAGGCCACCACGCGCGGCGGCCGCGTGATGGACCACGTGTTGGGAAACAAGGCCGTATTCAAAGAAAGCACGGACGCCGCCAGCGACGCGGCCATTCTGGGCGGCGCCATCCTGGCCACCGCCGGGCAGGGTCGGAAAAGCGCGGCGGACGAGGCGGGCGCGGCCTTGGTATTGGCCGGGATTGCTGGCAAATTGCTGTCGGCCGCCACCGTGCCGGAGGCGGACACGCGAGCCTGGGACAATTTGCCCCGCTATCTGACGTTTGTGCAGCTGAGGCTGCCGCCGGGTGAACACACGGCCGTGATCGAGTTCCTGGACAGTTCGGGCCGGCCGCTGGCGGCACGGATCAAAACGGTGCATTTCCGTGTGCCGGCCGATGGCCGGGACGCGGTCCTGTTCGTGAGCGACACTTCCACCACACCGCAAACCCAATGAAAACGGGCATCTGTTGGCTGATCGGATGGGCAGTCCTGATCGGGACCGGCTGCCGCACGTATGACCGCGGGCCGTACCTGCCCGAGACATCCAAAACACCGCCGTACGAGTCCACCGAACGACTGGTTCTGCTCGATCCCGGGGTGCAGCATTCGGTGACCTGCTCGGGCATCCAGGAGCGCGTCCTGCCGGACGGGCGACTGGAGGTGATCGCCCAGATTCGAAACCGGGAGAACCGGCGGATCGAGGTGCAGGTCAACTGCGTGTTCAAAGATCAGAACGGCTACAGCACCGGCGACGAGACACCTTTCCAAACGCTGATTCTGACCGAGAACGCCACCGAGCACGTGCGGTTCGTGTCCATGAACGCGCAGGCGCGGAAATTCACCATTCGCATCCGCCAGGCCAGGTGAACACGGGCACTCGGTCGGTTCCGGGTCACGCGGGCGGACCCGGCGTTTCCAGCGTCGCGCAGGAAGGATGGACCTGCGGGTCTTGTGCCCCGGCCGGTGGCGCACTCGGGGAGGGGCGCCGGGTCGCACGCAGGCGCGGCCCTGCCGGTTGTCTTGGAAAGCTTTCGGCTTGGCATCGGCGGGTGAGACCGGCTTTCTGGGCGCGTGACAAGGCGCAGGTCGGTTTCCCTCGACGAGATTGTGCATTATTGCAACCGGACGCTGGGCATCCCGGAGTTCCCTGACTACGACGGTGCCTGGAACGGGCTGCAGGTGGAGAACGACGGGCGGGTGACCCGGCTGGCGGCGGCCGTGGATGCCTCATTGGCGACGGTCCGCATGGCCGGAGAAGCGGGCGCAGACTTCCTGCTGGTCCATCACGGGTTGTTTTGGTCGGTCCGCCAGCCTTGGACGGGCATCCATCGCCAGCTCTGGCTGGCGCTGCACCGGTACAATCTGGCGGTCTACAGCGCGCACCTTCCCCTGGACGCCCATCCGCGGTGGGGGAACAACCGTCTGTTGTGCCAGGCGCTGGGTTGGCGGCCGCGGAAGCGGTTTTTCCTCTGGAAAGGCAGGGAAATTGGTTGGTGGGTGGAAACCCGGGTGGGGCGCGAGGAACTGCAGGAACGGTTGGCACGCGTGCTGGGCGGACCGGTCCGGCTCCTGCCGGGCGGCCCGGCGCTGTGCCGGCGGGTGGGAGTGGTGACCGGAGGCGCCGGCGCCGAACTGCGGGAGGCAGCGGCGGCCGGCTTGGATACTTTCATCACCGGGGAAGGCCCGCACTGGACCCATGCACTGGCGGAGGAGTTGGGCCTGAACGTCTTCTACGGCGGTCATTACGCCACGGAGACTTTCGGGGTCAAGGCCCTCGCGGCCCATTTGTCGCGGCGATTCGGGTTGCCCTGGACCTTCCTCGATCATCCCACGGGGCTGTAGGGCGCGTGCTTGTCGAGCGGCCGTCGGCCCTGGGATACTCTGGCGCGCGATGCGAACGCGGCTGCTGACAGTCATCCCCGTGTACAACGGCGAGCGGTTCCTCCGGGCCACACTGGAATCGTTGGCCGCCCAAACCCGCCGGCCGGATCGGGTGGTGGTGCTGGACAACGGCTCGACCGACGGTACCGAGGCGATCGTCCGGGCCTTCCGGGGCTGCCCGTGCGAGTTCGTGCGGAATCCCACCAACCTCGGGTTGTTCGGCAACCTGAATCGCGCCCTGGACTTCGCCGCGGAAACGGAATACCTGCATCTGATGCCGGCCGATGACCTGCTGAAACCACCCTTTTACGAGGTGATGATGCAGGTGCTGGAGCCTCACCCGGCGCCGGCCCTGGCGTGGTGTCTGGACGAACGCATTGATGAGGAAGGCCGCCACCTGAGCGTTTCGGGCCGGCCCACGGGCAGGGTGCGCGTGTGGGACGTGGACGCCTACCTGCGCAAGAAGGCCGAGATCGGCAACCAGGCCCTGGCCGCCACGCTGTTCAAGACCGGTTACCAGCCCGCACCATGCCGGTTCCGCATGGACATGCCCATCCTGGCCGACGTGGTCTTCTACGCCGACTGGGGGCGGCACAGCCGGGCACGCATCGAGGTGACCCGGGATCTGGTCCAGTACCGGTGGCACGGCGGCAACATGAGCTGTGAACTGATGCCCGGGTTGCAGGCGCTGGTGTTGGACGAATGGAAAACCATGCAACTGGTCGAGACCATGCGCGGCCGCACCGGCCTGGTTCGGAACTGCAAGTTGCGCGGTTTGTTCGGCGTGCGGACCGGCATCAAGGCGCGGCGGATCCGCCAATTGGGCCGGCGGGAGTATGCCCGCGAAATCGTCCGCGCAGGGCGGCGCATCTCGGGGTGGCCCTTGTGGCTGGCTGCGCAGGTGCTGGTGCACCTGCGTGATTGGGTGGTGTACGGCCTGCTGAAGCGCCGGCGCCAACCTCGGAACGTCTTCAGTTGAGGAATCATGACCGGGCGGAAAGAGGCCGGGAAGATACTCCTGCGCAGTGTGCCGGTGCCGAACTGCCTGATCTGCGGCCGGCCCGGCCGGCGGCTGTACGACAACCTGGCCGACCGGTCTTTTCAGGCCCCCGGCCGCTGGGGGTTCCTGCTCTGCGAAAACCCGGATTGTGGTCTGGCCTGGCTGGATCCCCAACCCATCCCCGAAGACCTTTCCGCCGCTTACACCGGCTATTACACACACGCCCAACCTGCTCCTGGTCCCTCCTGGCTCCGGCACTTGCTGGAAACCGTCCAACGGGCGTATCTGGCCCGGCGCTTCGGGTACCCCCCGGGGCCGGCCGGCCGCTGGGGTGGACTTGGATGCGCGGTTTTGGGCGCCCTGGCACACCTTCATCCGAGCGGGCCGGATGAGCTCGACGCCGCAGCGATGTATCTCCCGGCACCCCGTGAACCGGCCAGGTTGCTCGACGTGGGCTGCGGCAGCGGCGTGCACCTGGCACGAATGCAGCAACTGGGGTGGTCGGTCGAGGGCGTCGAAGTGGATCCGCAGGCCGTGGCGACTGCCCGGGCACGCGGTGTGCCGGTTCGATTGGGAACGCTGGAGGAACAGCAGTATCCGGACGCCTCGTTCGACGCCGTCTTCTCTGCTCACGTCCTGGAGCACGTGCACGATCCGGCGGGACTGCTGCGCGAGTGCGCCCGGGTCTTGAAACCCTCCGGCCGATTGGTGCTCCTCACGCCAAATCTGGAGAGCCACGGCCACAGACGGTTCGGACCCGCCTGGCTCAACCTGGATCCGCCGCGGCATCTGTATCTGTTTTCACCACGCACCCTGCGTCGCCTGGCCGAGCGGGCGGGACTGAAGATCCGGGTCCTCCGCTCCACGGCGCGGACCGCATGGGTTTACGGCGCGCTGAGCCGGGCGATCCAAAAGCGTGGTCGGGCCGAGATGCGGGAACTGAGCCGCCCGGCGGCGCTGCTGGAGGGGCTGCTCTACCAATTGCAGCTCCGGTGGAGGCTGCGCAGCGATCCGATGTGCGGCGACGAACTGCTGCTGGTGGCCCAGCCCTCGTCGGGGGAGGGCGAGGTTTTGTAGGTCGTTGCGTCAGAACGAAAAGGTTTTCCACCTGCGCCGGGCGCCGCGACACGGCCCGCCCGGCGCCGAGCCCACGACCGGTTTCGCAGTTGCCTCTGTCACGGGGGCGGCCCCTGCAGCTCCGACGGGCCTGCCCCACAATTCTTGCAAAAGAGATCAAAAAATTTGAATGACCTGGCGTTTCAGGCTATCTAAGGAGGCGTATGAAGAAACTCATTGCACTCCTCGCGGTGGTGGCGGTCGCCTTTGCGGTTCAGGCTGGTGATGCTGGCGCGAAGGACAAGGCCGCCTGCGAACAGGCCAAGTCTGCCTGCCCGGCTGCTCAAGCCAAGAAGAGCTGCTGTCCGGCGGCCAAGGACGTGGCGAAGAAGCCCGTCCAGAGTCCGAAGGCCGGCGGCCAGAGCTGATCGCCTCCACCCTTTACTGCAGCTTCCTGTTCCGGCCGATACCGGCCGGCAGGAAGTCTTTTCTTTTTGGGGGCAGACGGGAGCCGGGTTTTGCCGTCCGGGGCGGTGTTGTGTAGCATCCGCATGTCGGAGCGCGGGGACGGGAAGGCCCGCAGCAGTGGCGAGGTTCGGTGGGAAGGGGGCAGGGGTCCTGTGCCGGAGCGGGGCGTGCGGTGGTGCGGGACGGCAGCGCGAGGTGAGTCCGGAGCAGTCGTCCGGCCCTGAATCGGTCCCGGGTTCGCCTGCGGTCCATGAGAGGCAAGAGCGTGCATGAAGCATACGCGGAACGTGGTGATTGTGCTGATGACGGCGCCGGACATGGAGACTGCGCGGCGCTTGGCGCGTGGGGCTCTGGAGGCACGGTTGGTGGCCTGTGTGAATCTGGTTCCCGGCGTGGAATCGCATTACTGGTGGGAGGGCCGCGTGGAGCAGGCGGGTGAGGTGCTGATGATCGCCAAGACGTTGCGTTCGCAACTGGGTCTGTTGGAGGCCTGGATCCGCCGGGAACATCCCTACAAGGTGCCCGAATTGCTGGTGACCCCGGTGCATGCGGGGCTGGATGCCTATCTGAACTGGTTGGCCGCCGAATGCGGTGCATTGGACGGGACGGTCCCGGACAGCCGTTCCGGCGGATGAGCGGCCGTTCGAGGTTGCGGCGGTGGTGTCCCAGGCGCGCCGATTTCTTCTCGTGCCATTCGATCGTCGTCGGCCTTGACTGGTGAGGTGTGCCTTTGCGTTGTTCGGAGTTGCGGCCGCAGGGGGACTAGTGCGCCGGTATCCTCGCGGGCGACGCGAGTTCCTTGGCGCGGCGGCCGTGGGGCGAGCGTGGTGATTCTCCCATTGCCCGGGCTGGTGCCCGTGTCGGGGGCCGCACGTGTGGATGCGAGCGTTGCCGGTGAGCTGCCGAGCGGGATTGACCTGACGGAGGGTGTGACGGAGAATCGGCGGCTCACGATTCGGGTTCGGGGGAGCGGCGGAGGCTGAAGCGGCCGGGGCCGCGGTTGTTGCAGGAGAACATGTTCGATTGGTGGACACACTTCCGGCAGACCCAACCCACGGCGCACGCCCTGTTGGTGCTGGCGATCGTGGGCGCGGGTGGTTTGGCCCTGGGAAGCGTGCGGTTGCGTGGACTGAGTCTGGGTGTGGCCGGCACGTTGTTTGTGGGGCTTGTGCTGGGGCATTTCGGTTGGGGGTTGGACTCCGAGGTCCGGGCCTTTGTGCAGGAGTTCGGACTGATTCTGTTCGTTTACACCATCGGGATGCAGGTGGGGCCGGGGTTGATGGACTCGTTACGGCGGCAGGGGACGGATCTGAACACAGGGGCGGCTCTGGTGGTGGCTTTGGGTGCGGCGGTGGCGGTGGGGTTGGGTCTTTGGTGGGGATTCCACGCGGGGGCGGTGGCCGGGATTTTTGCCGGTGCCACGACGAACACGCCTGCCCTGGGCGCTGCCCAGGAGGCGTTGCGGGCGGTGCACCAGCCGGATCCGGCGGCTTTGGCACTTCCGGCCATGGCCTATGCGGTGACCTATCCTTTCGGGATCGTGGGCATCATTCTGGCCATGCTGGTGCTGCGGAGCTGGCACCGCATTGACCTGGAGGAGGAACGGCGCCGGTTCGAAGAGGATCAACGGGCGGGCCAGGAAAGTCTCACTTACCTCAATGTGGAGCTGAGGAACCCGAACCTGGACGGCCTGACCGTGCGGCAGCTTCCAGGGATTGAGAAGCTGGGGGTGGTGATTTCGCGGCTGCGGAAAGCGGGGCAGCGGGAGGTCCAGATCGCGCGGGCCGACACAGTGTTGAACGTGGGCGATGTGATGGTGGTGGTGGGTCGTCCAAAGGCGGTACAGCAGTTCCGGATGATCGTGGGGCGGCCGAGTGAGGAGGATTTGACCCGGGTGGAAGGGCCGATCACGTATGCGCGCGTGGTGGTGACCAACCGGGAATGCGTGGGCAAATCGCTGCGCCAACTGGCGTTGAACCACCGATTCGGGGTGACGGTGACGCGGTTGACCCGTGCGGACGTGGAAGTGCCCGTGACGGCCGATCTGCGGTTGCAGTACGGTGACATGCTCCGGCTGGTGGGCACCCGCGAGGACCTGGCGCGCGCCGCGCAGTTGCTGGGCAACGCTGTGGAGGAGCTGAACCACACGCGGTTGGTTCCCATTTTCGTCGGTATCGCGCTGGGGATCCTGGCTGGAAGCCTGTCGCTGCGGCTGGGTTCGATGCCTGCGCCGGTCCGTTTGGGGCTGGCCGGTGGACCGCTGTTGGTGGCGATCGTGCTGAGTCGCGTGGGCAGGTTGGGCCCGCTGGTGTGGTACATGCCGGTGAACGCCAATCTGCTGCTGCGCGAACTGGGGATCGTGCTGTTTCTGGCGTGCGTGGGTCTGCGTGCGGGCGAGCATTTCGAGGAATCGCTTCGGGGGATGGAGGGATGGTCATGGATGGCGGCCGGCGCGGTGGTGACCTCGCTGCCGCTGCTGGCGGTGGGAACATGGCTCCGGCGCGTGCGCCGGATGAACTACCTGAGCATCTGCGGTTTGTTGGCCGGCAGCATGACCGACCCGCCGGCGCTGGCTTTTGCCCAATCGTTTTGCAGGTCGGAAGCACCTGCGGTGGCGTATTCGACCGTCTATCCGCTGACCATGATTCTGCGGATCGTACTGGCGCAGTTGATCGTGTTGCTGTGGCCGGGTTGAAACGGCGGGGCGGAAACGGGCAGTGCGGGAGAGGACACGACCGAGTGGGAGGGATCGGCAGATGGAGGGTGTGGCGGCACAGACCGGTACGTGGGGCGTGGTCGCGCCCTGGTTCCATCTGGGGTTGTTCGCCCTGGGCTCGTTCCTGCTGTTGTGGCGGTTGGAAGCGCTGTCGACCCGCGGCTTCGAGGGTACGGTGCTGGGTGCGCTGGTCATGCCCTACTGTTCCGGCTTGGGCAACCTGATTTTCGTGTTCGTGCTGCTGCGGGAGGGCGGGCCCGGCGGGGAAGTGCTGACCAACGCATTCGTCAACAACATGACGAACCTGACCCTGCTGGTGGGCCTGCCTGCCATTTTCTGGAATTTGTCACTGGCAGGGGGCGGGGCTGTTGCGGGTTCGGTGGAGGAACCTTCGGCGGCGCAACGGCAGCGGGGACTCCAGGGCGTGCTGCTGACCCTGCTGGCCGCTCTTGCGTTCACGCTGGTGCTTTGGGTGCAGGGGCGGGACGGATGGATTCGCAGGGGGGAAGGCGCATGGTTGGTGGCGCTGTTTCTGTTGTGGCAGGGCTGGCACGTGGTCGAGGTACTTCAGGAAAACCGGCGTCGGGAGGGGCGGCTGCTGGGTTGGATCCTTTTGTTCGACCTAGCGGCGCTGGCTTTGGGTGCGTGGCTGAGCTACGTGAGCATCCAGTGGCTGGTGGACTGGGTCCTGCAGCGGGCGGAGGGGCTGTTCAGCGCCCGGTATCTGGGCTGGCTGAGCGGTTGGCTGCTGGTCACACCGAACGCCGTGCTGGCCCTGTACTACGGATTTCGCGGGCGGCCGGAGGTGGTGTACTCCTCGCAGGTGGGCGATGGACACATTTGCATACCCTTGTGCGTGGGGTTGTACGCGTGTGTCCGGCCGCTGGAGGTGCCTGCGTTTTTCACTCCCGCCATGGCGGCGATCTGCGGGGCAGCGCTGCTGCACCTGGGGTTCGTGTATGGCGTGGGTCGTTTGCCGCGCTGGATGGGTTGGATCCTGGCGGCTGGGTACGTGCTCTTTGTGCAGCAGGGTCTGCCGTGAGACCCCGGTGACCCGGCAGGCCCATCGCCCGCGCCGCGGCGCCGCGCTGGGCGGCCCGGGCCGGACCAGATCCGCCCTCCGGCCAAGGTACGGGGGCCGTGTGGGGAGGGCTTACATCCCCATGATCTGGTAGCCGCAGTCCACGTAGATGACCTGTCCGGTGATGGCGCCGGCGCCATCGGTGGCCAGGAAGAGACCGGTGGCACCCAGCTCCTCGGGCTGGACATTGCGCCGGAGGGGGCTCCTGGCCTCGTAGTGCTTGAGCATCTCGAGAAAACCGCTGATGCCCCGGGCGGCCAGCGTGTTGACGGGGCCTGCGCTGATGGCATTGACGCGGATCCGCCGTGGCCCCAGGTCGTACGCCAGGTACCGGACCGAGGCTTCCAACGCCGCCTTGGCCACACCCATGACGTTGTAATGGGGCACAACCTTTTCCGCGCCATAGTAGGAGAGGGTGAGGATGCTGCCTCCCTCGGTCATCAAGGGAGCCGCGGCACGCGCCAGGGCCACCAGCGAGTAGGCGCTGACGTCGAGGGCCACCCGAAAGGCCTCGCGGCTGGTGTCCAGGAACGAGCCTTCCAAGGCCTCGCGCGGCGCGTAGGCTACTGAATGCAGAAGAAGGTGCAACCGGCCGTAACGCTGCTGGAGCTCGGAGAAAACGGCCTGGATCTCCTCGTCCCGGGTCACGTCGCAGGGCATGAGCAACGTGTCGGCACCAAACGTGCCGACCAGCTCGGCGACATTCTCTTTCAAGCGTTCGCCCTGGTAGGTAAAGGCCAGTTTGGCGCCCTCGCGGGCCCAGGCCTTGGCGATGGCCCAGGCGATCGACCGCTTGTTGGCCACTCCAAAGACCACTCCGATTTTTCCGTCCAGCAATCCCATGGGTTCTCCTCTGTGGTCGTTCGAACAGAAATGCGGGCGCGATCCGCGGACCGGGCCCGGCATGTGTTCGACCGGCACGAGGATGGGTGACGGTGACCGCGGGATGCAAGCTTCCAAAGGCCGCCTCGCCGCCTTGCCCGGGTCGGGCCATGAACCCCTGGCCATGGCCCGGCTCCGGTGCCGGAGGGTCGAAATCCGTTCGGCAAGGGTGGGGACCCGCCGGAGCCGGGTTGGCAAAATTTTCAAGCAGCTGTGCAGAAAATCGGGGTGGCGGACGTCCGGTTTCCGGATAACGTGATAGCAGACAGACAAACCCTCAGACGAACCAGTGTCATGATGCGAGCGAATCCTGTGCGCAAGGTGAGCGGGGAACTGCCGATCCGGCGGGCTTCCCGTGCAGCCTTCACATTGATCGAACTTCTGGTGGTGATTGCCATCATTGCCATTCTGGCCGGGATGCTGCTGCCGGCCCTGGCCAAGGCCAAGGACCGTGCGCAGCGGATTGCCTGCAACAACAATCAACGGCAGATCGGCATGGGCGTCCACATGTACGCTGGCGACAATGACGACGTGCTGCCGCAGTGCAACTGGCCCCAGGGCCAGAATCCGTGGCAGACCTACGAGGCCTGCCGGGTGGTCCCGGGTACGCCCAATCTGAGTCGCGGCCCCTACGCTCTGGGCAGCTTGTTCTTCTCCAAGGTGGTGCCGGACGCCAAGGTCTTCTATTGCCCGAGCGGCTCGAAGGTCAGCCAGACGTGGACGTACGAGTACTATTCCCGCGATTTTCCATGGCCTTCGACGCCCAGGGATTCGGGCGACGACAATGTCCGGTGCGGTTACAACTACTATCCGCAGTCCCGGACGCTGGAGTTGGCCGCCCGCGGGGTGTACCTGCCCGCACTGGTTTACGACCCGCAAACCAGGAACGTGGCGCGGATGAAAATGCCCCAGATGGATCCCACCAAGAGCATGTCCACTGATCTGCTTCACAACATCAACGCGGCTGCGCACAAGGATCAGGGTGGTGTAGCAGGGATCAACGCCCTGTTTGGTGACGGGCATGTCCGCTTCCAGACCGCCCGGGCCAACCCCGAGGCGTTCGATCCGACCATCTGGCAGAATCTGGGTAGCGATGCTTTTAACTTCCGCCGGCTGATGTCCTTGTGGAAACCTTGAGCGGCGTCCGAAAGGCGTCCGGTTTGGCCGGTGCGATCAACCGGCGGCGGAAGTGGTCCGAAGGGCCGCTCCGAAGCCAAGAATTGAGCCAATGAACCCCGTGGTATCCTATGAACCGCAAACGTGATGTCTCAAGCATGAACCTTTCTCGTATCCACCCCCGGCCTTTCCGCGTGCGCACGTGCGGGTGGGCCTGGGCGTTGGCTGCTGTGCTCGGCCTGGCCATGCCGGCTTCGGCCGTGCTGATGCGCACCAGTCAAATGGTCGGGTTCCAGAGCGGGAACCTCGGTGCGGTGGGCGGCACCGAAGGTTGGGACGGCTCCAGTTCCGAGGTTACGGTCACAGCCGGCAGCGGCAGTTTGGATGGGACACCCCTCGGGCTGGTCCCCTCGGCGGGGGACAAGGCGGATGTCTCCGCCAATCCCGGCACTGTCACGCGGAACCTTTTCGCCCCGGTGGCGTCCACGTTTCCGGCCAACCGGACCACCAATGTGTACTACTCGTTCCTTTACCAGTTTCACAACGCGGCGGATGTGGATCCCGCCGGGGAGCCCATCGTCCAGATCAACCGTCAGAACAGCGGCAGTGCTTACACGGTCCGTGCGTATGCACGTTCGGTGGGAAACCAATGCCAGATCGGCGTGGCCAAGACCAACGGGACCGTTGCCTGGGCCTCGACCCTGATTCCCGTGGAAAGGACCGTGTTCGTGGTGATCCGGCACCAGATCATCGCCAATGGGGACGACATCGTGGATCTGTGGGTGAATCCCGACCCGAACACGCTCGGCGCGCCGGAAGAGAACGTGCCGCCACCCCACGCCACGGCCACGGATGGCAGTGAGGATACCAGCAACACAGGCCCCGGCCGGTTTTATATCGTCTCGGGGGCAAACGCGTCGTTTGACGAGTTGCGGGTGGCCACCACCTGGGCGGAGGTGACGCCCTCCCCGCTGCAATGCTCGCCCCCGGTGATCACGGAGCAACCGACGAATGTGGTCATCACCGCCGGGATCAACACCACGCTGACCCTCACGGCCGAAGGGACCGCTCCCACCTACCAGTGGCAGGTCAGCCGGGACGGCGGTCAGACGTGGGCCAACGCCACGGAAGGATGGGGCATGACCACGCCGGCCTACACCACGCCGAATCTGCACCTGGCCGATGACGGGATTCAGTTCCGGTGCATCGTGACGGTGGGCTGCGCCAACACGTCGGTCACCTCGTCCGTGGCCACGGTGACGGTTCGACCGCCGGTCCCGACGCCGGTCGGGCTGGTGCTGTACGACAACTGGGCCGACGGCGACCGGACGACGGGCCCGGTGGGAATCTCGAACTCGGTCTGGTTCGCCTCCAGTTCGGGCTCCCTTTATTTCCTGGACGGTTTCCTCTACGGCCAGCCGGCCTCGGGCAGTTCACGATTGTGGATCGGTTATTTCACGGACGACACCGAGACGAACCTGCCCGTGCATCTGGATGTGGGTAAGGCCATCAAGGTCACTTGGCGCTGGAACAGTTCCCAGATCGTGCCAACGGGCGGGAACCTGCGCGTGGGCCTGTTCGACTACGCCGATGGCGGCCAGCGGGTCACCGGCGACAACTTCGGATCGGGCAGTGCCGGCAACGGCCAGAACGTTCGTGGCTACATGGCCATCATTGACTACGCGCAGACCTTCGGAACCAGTCCGATCAACCTGCGAGTGCGAACCGCTCTGGGCAGTGGAAACCTGATGGGATCCACCGGCGATTATCCGGTCACGTTGGTTACGGGACCCGAGGAGGCGGCCGGTCAACCGGCGTTTCAGGACCTGGTGAACTACACGCTGGAGTTCATGGTCACGCGGGTCGGGTTGAACGAGGTCGAGGTATCGGTGACCATCACCGATGGCCAGAACACCTGGAGCGTGACGGGGCGCGACTCGGTTTACGCATACCACCGGTTCGATGCGTTTGCCATCCGACCCAACTCGCTGGAGACCACCGCATTTGACTTCCAGTTCCTGGACTTTGCGGTGGAGGTGCTACAGAGCGCAGTGCCGCAGCCAATCCCGCTTCTGTTCGGTCGGGACGGCAACAACCTGGTCCTGAGTTGGGACGATCCGCGGTTTGTCCTGCAGGCGGCACCGGCGGTGACCGGGCCATGGACCAACGTCCCGGCCGCCATGAGCCCGTACACACACGCGATCGGGAGCGGATCGCTCTATTTCCGGCTGGCCACACCCTGAGGCCTGCTGAACACGGCGGGAGTGCGGCCCGGTGCGCCCACGCGCAGCTCCTTGTGCGGGAAGGCGACAACCGGGCCGCGGTGTCTCGACCGACCACGCTGCGTCGGTTCAAATCCGCCCTGCCCGACAGGCCGGCCGACAACCGCGCCGCCGCGCGGGCGGGGTCGCGCAATGGAACCGCAGGACGGATCCGGCTTCTGCAAGGCCCCCTCCCCGCAGGCGGAGAATGGAGGTCGGCCCGGTCACCGGAGGTCATCCGGGTTCATACGGCGGCCGTGGGGGAACGGCTTGCATCCCCGGCGGGATGAGAAGAGCTGAAGGGGATGCCGCCCGCGCCTGACTGATGGCCTGGCGGCCGTGGTTCGGACCTGTGGATCAGGGCGGTGATGCGCGGGTTCGGGGGCGTCTGTCTTGGAACGGGGTCGACCAGTCGGCGCGGCCGGCGCGCAATCGGCTTGGAAGAAGGGGCCGGTTTCCGTAAGGGAAAGGGGCATGCAGACACGGCAGCGCGATGGACATTGGCGGTCGCGTTGGGGATTCGTGCTGGCTGCGGCGGGCTCGGCCATCGGCCTGGGCAACATCTGGCGGTTCCCGTATTTGACCGGTGAGAACGGTGGGGCGGCTTTTGTGCTGGTGTATCTGGCGGCGGTGGTGTGGGTCGGACTGCCGCTGTTGTTGAACGAGTTGGTGCTGGGACGGCACGGCGGACGCGACGTGGTGGGGAGCTTGCGCGTGCTGGCCCCGGGAACGGCCTGGCCGTGGGTGGGTTTTCTCTGCATCACCTGTTGTTTTGTGGTGCTGAGCTATTACTCGGTGGTGGCGGGATGGGCGCTGGCGTACGCCGTGGCTTCGGCTCTCGGGGTGCGGTTGGACTTTGCCGTTTTTGCCGCCTCGCCAGGGCCGGTGCTGGCTTCGTTTGCGGCGTTTCTGGCCTGTACGGTGGCCATCGTTCAGGCCGGTGTGGCTGCCGGGATCGAACGATGGTCCCGGCGGTTGATGCCGTTGCTGGGGGTGTTGATGGTGCTGGTGCTGATCCGGAGTCTCACCCTGCCCGGGGCGGCTGCGGGGGTGAAATACTATCTGCAGCCGGATTTCAGCAAGCTCCATGCTGACGTCCTGTTGAAAGCGACGGGGCAGGTACTGTTCTCGCTGGGGGTGGGCTGGGGTCTGCTGATCACGTACGCCTCGTATCTGGACCGATCCCATCCGCTGCCGCGGGCGAGCCTGTGGGTGGCGGGGTTGGACACGTTGGTGGCGTTGGTGGCCGGGTTGATGATCTTTCCCGCGGTGTTCGCCTTGGGGCGGGACCCGGCCGGTGGGCCGTCGCTGACGTTTCAGACACTGCCGGACGTGTTCGAGCGGATGCCGGGCGGCGGGTTGGTCGGGCCCGTGTTCTTTTTGCTGCTGGTGGTGGCGGCTTTGACCTCCACGATCGCCATGTTGGAGGTGCCGGTGGCCTGGCTGGTGCAGGAGAAAGGGGTGTCGCGGGCGCATGCGGCCTGGGGCGTGGGCGGGGCCGCGTTCGTGCTGGGGATTCCGTCGGCGCTGTCGGTCGGCGGGGCGCGGATCTTTTCGGAGGTGCATCTGGCGGGGCAGACGGGGGTGATGGACATTTTGGACCAGGTGTTCGGGACGGGTTTGTTGTTGCTGATCTCGCTGTTGTTGAGCCTGTTCACAGGATGGCGCTGGTCGGTGGAGTCGGCGGCGGCGGAGGCTGGGGAGGGTTGTCCGACGTTCGTTCGGGGGCGGTGGGGCCGGTGGCGGGTGGCCCTGTGGGGCTTCTTTTTGCGGTGGTTTTGTCCGGGCGTGATTCTGGTGTTGCTGGGGCAATGGTTGCGGCTGGTGTTGGCGTGACGGGGCGTGGTCGGGGTGACGAGCGGAGTGGGCTCACGGGGCGGTCCGTGCGGCGGGTGGGGCGGGGGATGCGGTCGGGTGGGAAGGTTGGGGTGAGCCCCGGCGGCGGGGCGGTCCGGCCCGTTCGACCCGGAGGGTGAACCCGGAACCGTTTTCGAACGGTTCCACCCTGCCGGTGACCTCCAGCACCGGGTATCGTATGGTGGCGGGACCGTAGGTGCGGTAGGTGTGGGCGAACAGTTCGGTTTCCACCATCCCGGTCCAGTCGGCCAGGGTGAGAAATTTCATCGGTTCGCCTGTGAGCTGATGATGGACGCGTTGTTCGACCACCAGTCCGCAGGTGGTGACCTGGCGACCGGTGTGTTCGCCGAGGCAGGCGACCGGGCAGTACGTTTCCCAAGCCACGTCGGGGTACAACGCCAGCGGATGAGCGCTGACGGGGAAACCGAGCAGCTCGAGTTCGTCTGCCAGGCGTTCCTGGAGGGTGGGCTGGTGCCGGGGAAGTTTCACGTGGGCGGGAACGCTGCAATCGGAGGGATTCCCGGGCGCCAGTTCCGGGAACAACCAGCCTTGGAGGGGCTGGACAGGATCCGGCCGATACCGGAGCAGACGTCGGGCTTCCCAGAACTGGGCTGTCCGCGGGAGGGCCCAGCCATCGAAAGCGCCCACCCGGATCATGGCCTCCAGTTCCTCCGGCAGCGGCCGCACCCGTTCGTGGAAGTCCGCCATGGAAAGGAAGGGGGCACGACCGCGCTCGGCCAGGAGTCGCTCGCGGGTTTCGTCGGTCAACCCTTTCAACCGGGTGAGGGGCACCCGGATGGCGGGCCGTGGATGACGTTCCACTTCGAAGCGTGGTCCGGGCTTGTTGACGTCCGGCGGGAGCAACGGGATCCCCAGGCGATGACATTCGAGGACGTAAACCAAGGGGTCGTAGAACCCCTTGCCGTGGGTCAACACGGCGGCCATGAACTCGGCCGGGAAATGGCATTTCAACCAGGCGGACTGGTAGGCTTCCACGGCGTAGGCGGTGCTGTGGGCCTTGCAGAAAGAGTACCCGGCAAAGCCGCGGACCATGGACCAGACGGCAGCGACGAGTTCTTCCGGATGTCCACGGGCACGGGCGGCGGCGCAGAACTCGCGGCCGATGGTGTCCACCACGGTCATCTGGCCGCGGCCCAGTGCGCGCCGCAACTGATCGGCCCGGCCGGGGGACAGTCCGGCGAACCGTTCGCAGATCAACAGGACGTGCTCCTCGTAGATGACCAGGCCCCAGGCGTCGCCCAGGCACTCGGCCAGGATCGGATGCGGATAGGCGATCGGCTCGAAACCTTGGTAACGGCGGGTGAAGCGCAGTTTGTTTTGTTCGTTGGCGGCGCCGGGGCGGATGACGCTGACCAGGGCGATCAATCCCTCGATGTCCCGAACCTGGCTCATGCGACAGAGGGAGGTCATGGCGGGGGATTCGATGTGGTGAACGGCTCGTGCCCCGCCGCTGGCGATCATGGCCCAGACCCGGGGATCGTCGAAGGAGGCTTCAGAGACGGAAACGTGCCGGTCGGCAGCAGCGGCGGTCCGGGCGGAGAAGGGACGCCGGCGGATGGTAAACCGCTCGAGGTCCACTTCCAACCCACGGGCGGCCAGGTCCTGTTTGACGTCGCGCATGACGGAAAGGCCGGCTTGGGCCAGGAGGTCCAGTTTCACCAGTCCCAAGGCTTCCACGCCGTCCATGTCGAGGTGCGTCGTGGGCCAGCCTTTGGCGGAGCGAAACGTGGGGGTGAGTTCTTCCATGGGCTGGCGGGAGAGGACCACGCCGCAGGGGTGCATCTTGGGATGGCGGGGCAGTCCTTCCAGACGCGCACCCCATCGGATCGCGGTGCGCCAGGGTTCCTCTGTCAACGGCAGGTCCCGGCATTCGGGCAGGGAACGAAGCCGTTCTTCCAAGGGTGCAGGAGGGCTCGGCGCGTGGGGATCGGAAGCGGCCTCGGCGGCCGCCTCGCCCGGCGAGAGGGTCCATGGGAGCCGTTCGGTGAACCGGCGGACGGTTTCTTCGGCCACGCCCAGGACTTTGGCCACTTCCGCGACGGCTGCCCGGGCCCGGAACGTGGAAAACCCGCCCACCACGGCGGCGTGGCGCGGTCCGTATCGGCTCAGCAGCTCTGTTACCACCTCGTCCTTGCGATCGTGGGGAAAGTCCACGTCTATGTCGGGCAGCTTGTGCATTTGCATGCGTTCGAGGTTGAGGAACCGGCGGAAGTAAAGGCCGAACCGGATGGGACAGACATTGCTGATGCCGAGGCAGTAGCAGACCAGGGAATCGGCGGCGCTGCCGCGGGTGATCCATTCGATGCCCCGGGCACGGCAATGTTCCAGGAGGTCCCACACCACCAGGAAATATTCCTCATACCCCACGGCGGCGATGACCCGGAGTTCCTCTTCCACACGCGCCCGCAGTTCGCCTTCGCTCACGTGCCGGCCGTCCGGGGTGCGGGCGCCGCGCCGACCGTATCGCCGTTCGAGACCCGCTTCCACCAGTCGCCGCAGGAAGGTGCCGGGCGGGGTGCCGTCGGGAGGAACGTAGGCCGGGAACTGGGGCCGCCCCCGGGGCAGGACGAACCGACAACGTTCGGCGATTTCCCGGCCCAATGCCCGCCAGTGGGCGTGGCCGCGGCCCAGGAGTTCCATTTC
The DNA here is from genome assembly GCF_049537155.1 of Limisphaera sp. 4302-co. Lineage (NCBI taxonomy): Bacteria > Pseudomonadati > Verrucomicrobiota > Verrucomicrobiia > Limisphaerales > Limisphaeraceae > Limisphaera > Limisphaera sp. 4302-co. Next base: position 15,794 of record NZ_JBMVQZ010000003.1, on the reverse strand, counting down.
GGCCGGGGAACGAAAGTGCCAGCGGCGTCCGGAGTGTTTTTCCGGATGCGGCTGTCGGAGGAGGGTTCGCGTTCGGATGGCTTGGAGGATGAGGTGCAGTTCCTGTTCTTCCGGTGTGGCGTAGTGGACGGGCGGGCACAGAAGGCGGGGTTTCCCGTCCGTGTTGGTGGTTCGGGCGGGACCGGCGGCCGCCAGATAGAATCGGCCGGGGAACAGGTCGGCCCAGCGGGGATCGGCAGCCGCGGCGATCAACCCTTCCGTGAATCCCTCCAGTTCCCTGCCAGTTCGATTCCGTCGTTGACGGGCGGCCACGGTGTGTCCGGAGCTCTCGTCGGCGGGGAGCTCGTTTCCGGTGCCGCCCGTGCAGGGAAGCCCTCCCGGGCGGGAGGGAGGCTCGGATTCGGACCCGTTTTCGGAGAGCAATCGGCAGAGGTTGGCGTATCCCCGGGCCGATTCGACGTACAGGATGAGGGGTGCACCTTCCACCTGGAGTTCGGCGCCCAGGATGGGTTGGATGCCGGCCTGTTGGGCCGCCTCGGTGAAGGCCACGGCGGCATGCAGGTTGCCCAGGTCCACCAGGGCCACGGCCGGGCATTCGTACCGTTGGGCCAGGGCCACCACGGCGGCGGGTGTGAGGGTGGCGTCCAGAAAGGAATAACAGCTCCGAACCCGCAACGGTACGTAGGGGGCGGCCGGTCGGCGGGTGAGAAGAAGGGGGCCCGCCACGCGGGGGGTGGCGGTTCGGGAAGGCCCGGCTGAATGGGCCGGGGCGGAGGCACGGAGGACCCGGGCATCCGCCGGGGAACAGGTGGTGAAGGAGATGTTCGAAGGGGCCCGCGGTTCCCGGGGTTCGGGCTGGGCACGCAAGTTCAGGTCGTGTCCCCGCATCAGCGCGGTCCGGCCGAGGCGTTGGCGGAGTTCGTCCACGGCCCGGGCCAGTCGGGCCCGGGCGGCCTGTTGTTGGGTGTCCGGCATCAGGGGGAGGGGCGCGCTCCAGATTCCGTCGTAGATTTGGGAGAGTTTCAAGGTGACCCGCCGGAGGGCCACCCGCCGGCGCCATGCCCGTTGGAGGAGTGCATCGAGTCGGCTGTAGACATCGGTCTCCAGGGCGGTGGGTTCTTCCAGACTTTCCGAGGCGCGGTCTTCGTCCATGTCGGCGTAGGTGACCTTCAGCGTGAGGGTGCGCACGCTGCGGCCTTCGGAGCGGACGCGTGCGAAGAGGGTGTCGGCCATGTGCCGCAGGATGGCGCGGGCGTGGGTTTCATCGGTGCAATCCGGTTCGAAGGTGTGCTGTTGCTGGTAGCTTTGCTGGGGCAGGGCGCGGGGGATCAGGGGGCGATCGTCCAGGCCGCGGGCGAAGCGGTGCAGATCGAGGGCGGCGGACCCCACCAGCCAGGCGAGCCGGTCCGGCGGGGTGAGGGCCACGTCGCGGATGAGCCGCAAACCGGCCGCGCGCAGTCGGGCGGCTGTTTGCGGTCCCACCCCGGGCAACCAATGGACGGGCAGGGGATGGAGGAAGGCCGTTTCCCGGCCGGGGAGGACCGTGTGGAAGGCGGCCGGTTTGTGCAGTTTGGCGGCGATTTGGCTGACCAGTTTGCTGGTGCCGATGCCTTCACTGACGGTGAGTTTGAGTGTTTCGCGAATGATCCGGCGCAAACGATCCGCGATTTCCACCGCCGGACGTCCCCGATGGGCGGTGACGTCCAGATAACCCTCGTCAATCGAGGTTTGTTCCACCTCCGGTGTGAAGTCGTAGGCGTAGGAGAACATCCACTGCGAGAAACGCTCGTACTTTTCGAAGTCGCCCGGCAGCACGATGAGAGAGGGACACAACCGCCGGGCCAGCGAGGTGGGCATGGGCGTGTAGACGCCGTGGCGCCGGGCCTCGTAGGAGGCGCTGGCAATCACGCCCCGGCGTTGGCCGCCCACGGCCACCGGCCGACCCCGCAGCCGGACGTCAGCCGCTTGTTCGACCGAGGCGAAGAACGCGTCGGCATCCAAATGGACGATCCACCGTTCCATGCCGTCGGTTCCGCTTTTTCCGGCCCGGACACCGGGATCAACTGCGCCGCAGGAAGAAAGCGATCCCGGGGCGGGGGACGCTCTCGATCTGGCCGGGACCGGTGAGCCGGGCCACCCGCGGGTTTCTATTTGACCTTGCGGATCAGGGCGATCATGACCCCTTGAATCACCAGTTCCCGGGCCGGGATGAGGTCCGGATATTTGGGGTTTTCGGCGCGCAAACAGGGTTTGCCGCGGACCATGACGAATGTTTTGAGCGTGCTTTCGTTGTCAATGAGAGCCGCCACCACGTCGCCGGGACGCGGTGTGCGACCGTGTTCCAGAATGACAATGTCTCCCTCCAGGATGTGGCGGCCGATCATGGAATCCCCCCGCACCTCCAGGGCAAACAGGCGCGGGTTGGGGCGCAGGTCCAATCCCAACGTCTCGATGTCCACCGAGATGCATCCCCGGGCTTCCTGGGTGCGGTCCTCGGCGAAACCGGCGGGGATGGACCCGTAGAGGGGGATGTGGACCAGTGGTTTTCGGATCTGACCGGGCCGGACCACCCGAAGGGTGCGGGCCCGGTGAGGATCGGCTTCCACCCAACCTTTGCGACGGAGGGCGCGCACATGGGCGGCGGCGGCGTTCATGCTGCGGAACCCGAATCGGGCGGCGATTTCGCGCAGCGTGGGAGGCACCCCCCGTTCCTGTTGGACGGTGGCCAGGTATTCCAGAATTTCCCGCTGTCGCGGGGTCAGCTCGGTGGAACTGTTCATATGAACAACTGTTCAAAAGAACAGTATGCCGGCCGGTGGATCTGTCAAGGGAGCCCTTCGTCGGTTGGCCGCAAAAATCCGGCGGTGCGAAAGGCGCCAACGCCCCGGATCAGCCGCGGTACACGATCATGACGGCGTAATCGGTCAGCAATTTCTGGGTGCCGATGTCCAGATGGGTGTAGGTAAGCGGGGTGATGCTGATGATGTTATCTTCACCGACCTTCTGGAGGAACTGGGTGACCATCTCGTCGAAACGGTCGTGTCCGACCTCGATGCAGTCGGTGTGACGGATGGTTTTGATGCGGATTTTCTTGTCGCCCTTGGCGGCGGCTTCCAAGGGGGGCTTGGGTTTTTGGATGAGGACCTCGCCGGGGCCCTCACGCACGGGGACTTTGAGGTGGAGTTCCTGTTTGGCGGCGGCCGAGGCGGCGATGGGGTTGATGATGCTGGGCTTGACCTCGGCCGGGCTTTCCTCCTTGGGCAGAGGGCTTTCCGGTTCGGGCACGGTGATGAGGGCCTGGCAGGCGGGGCAATTCAATTGGGCACCGGCTGCCGAGCTGTCCACCTCGAGTTCCTGATCACAGTTGGGGCAATTGAATACGATATCCATACGCCAGCTCCGCGTCCCTGCTACCGGGTCTCAGATTAGCCGGGTCGGCCGGGGCGTTCCAGCAAAAAGTCTTTATCATGCGACGTTCGGGGGTGATCGGGCCTCATGAGCAGCGGAGGGCGGGGACCGGGTTTTTTGTTCCCCAGCCGGGTGGGGTGGGGTATGATTTGCGGGAAACGGTGCCGGAGTCGGACGCGGTTCCGGCTCCGGGCCGGGAAGGGAATGCTGAAGATCGAGAAGGGATTCGTATGCCACTGACGACAACACGCGAACTGTTCGCCAAGGCTTTGAAGGGGAAATACGCCATTGGCGCTTTCAACGTTAACAACATGGAACTGGTGCAGGCGATTGTGGAAGCCTGCGAGGAGGAGAAGGCGCCGCTGATTCTGCAGATCTCCAAGGGTGCCCGGCAGTATGCCAATCCGGTGTACCTGAAAAAGCTGATCGAGGCGGCGGTGAGCCTTTCGAACATCCCCATTGCCGTGCATCTGGATCACGGCGATTCGTTCGAACTGTGCAAGCAGTGCATTGACGAGGGGTTCACCAGTGTGATGATTGACGCCTCGTACGAGCCCTTCGACAAGAACGTGGAGATCACCCGCAAGGTGGTCGAGTACGCCCACAAACACAACTGCGTGGTCGAGGCGGAGCTGGGCCACCTGGTTGGTGTCCAGTTCGACGAGGGCGAGGAAGGCGGCGGCTACTCCAAGAGCGGCCATTACACGGACCCGGACGAGGCGGTGAAATTCGTCAAGCTGACCGGGTGCGATTCACTGGCGGTGGCCATCGGCAACAGCCATGGGGCCTACAAATTCAAGGGCGACCAGCGGCTGGACCTGGAGCGGCTGAAGGCCATCAAGAAGGCGTTGATGGATGCGGGGCTGGGCGATTATCCGCTGGTGTTGCACGGGGCCTCCAGCGTGCCGCAGTATCTGGTGGACGAAATCAACAAGTACGGCGGCAAACTGCAGGATGCCCGGGGCGTGCCGGAGGCGGACATCGAGGTCGCCCGCCGGCTGGGGTGCACGAAGGTGAACATCGACACCGACCTGCGCCTGGCCCTGACCGCCGGGATCCGCAAGGTGCTGTGGGAGAAGCCGTCCGAGATCGATCCCCGCAAATACCTCGGCCCGGCCCGTGCCATGGTCAAGGAGCTGGTCCGGCACAAGGTTCGCAACGTCCTGTGCTGTGCCGGGCACGCCTTCGACTGATTTCCTGGCAGACTCCTTCCCTGAGGATGCACGCGCCCGGGCGGCTTGGCGGTCGCCCGGGCGCTTCCTTTTTCGTGGATCGGTTGTTCGTCCGGCCTCAGGCGGCGCGGCAGGGGAACTGGCGCCGCGTGGGCTCGGCGTGCGGGACCGGGCGTTTGCCCCGGCCGGGCTCGAAGGGTGCGTGGCCCCTGCCGCGGCCCTTCAGAAATTGAATTCCACCTGGGCCCAGACCTTGTGGATGGTGAAGTCGTAGGGCCGGTCGGATCCGTCGTACCAGGCGTACTTGGCCAACAGGATCCAGTGCCGGCCGAAGCGCTTGGAGGCCAGCAGGTCCAACTCCTGGCCGTAATCGGCGCCACCGTCCTCGGCGTCGAACTTGTGGTAGACGAGACGAACCGGGACCTCACCCGGCAGCGCGACCTGGACGAATCCCTGTAGATCGCGCAGCCCGGCTGCGGGCGTGTTGAGGAACACGTCGGCCCAGCCGTTCCACCCGTGCAGCGTGGCCAGGGGCGTGCGGACCGGCACGCCATTGTCGCTGCCCAGCGTCTCCCAAGCCGCCCCCAGGGTCCATCGCCGGTACCGGCCCGTCAGCTCGATGGAGAAGTAGGGCGCGCTGTAATTCAGCGGGCTGTCGGCGTAGTCGGTCTGCCAGGCGCCTTCCAAGCGATAGTCGAGGTGGAGGTCGCCGCTGATGGGTTGCGTGCCGGACCACGCCAGACCGTAGGTGGCGCAGGAGGCCTGGGCACCGGCCGCGTTTTCGAGGTCGAGCAGGTACGTGTAGGCGGTCAGGCGCACGGCGCGGTGCGGCGTCCAGGAGAGATGAACCAGGTGCGAATCGGAGTCAAAGTTTCGGTTGGCTGGTGGCAACCCGCTGACGTTGCCGAAGACGCGGCGCACTTCCCACAGGTAGGCGTAGTCCAGCACCACATCCCGGCACGGTTTCCAGGTCAAACCCACGGCATCGTAGGTCTGCATGTTTTGCCGCCATCCGACGTCCCCGATGAAACGATGGTTGTCGAAAACGATCCGTTGCCGGCCGGCTTTGAGCGTCAGCCGGTTCGTCCACGTCCAGGCCAGCCACGCTTGGTTGATTTCCGTGGTCTCGGGGTCGGCCACCACCGGGCGCTGCGGCTGTCCGTTGGCACCTGCGGCGTTGTAGGAGTCGTCGTCCACCGCCAGGATGTTTTCCGCCTCCAGCATGCCTTGGAAACCGTGAAACGGCGCGGTCGTGAAGCCGAATCGTGTCCGGATGGTTCCCGCATGGGAATCGAGCGGCAGGTTGTCCTGATCCACGAATTCGTAACGGGCCCGGACGTTGAGGGAGAATGTCCCTTCTCGAAAAGCCGAAGGAAGGGCCTCGTCGAAGAACGCCCGGCCGCTGTCGGACGCTCCGGCGGACGCGGCAATGGCCAGCGGAAGGATGCAGGCGGATACCCAACCCCGGCGGCCTGGCTGCGGGTTCCTTTGTTGCATGGTCCGATCCGTTCTTTTCATGATCGCACTCATTGATGGAACGCGTCAGGATGGGACCCGCTCCTCGGCGGAGCGAAGTCTCCACCAGCCGTAGCCGAATGGTCCGGCGGCCGCATTGACCTGTGTCAATCCTGCTGGCGGCCGGGGCCGGCGCTGCAGCAAGCAATCTTCGTGCACAGAGGATTTACCTGGTGCGGTTCCTGCTTCCTACCTGCTGTCCACGTGTCCAGAACGACACGCCGGACGCACGATGGAGATCCTCGACAGTTGGCAGTTGCGAGTGTTTGTGACGCTGGCGCGCTGCCGTAGCTTTACGCAGGCGGCGCGGGAGCTGCACGTGACGCAGTCGGCGGTGAGCCACTCGGTGAAGGCTCTGGAGGAACATCTGGGGTGTCGGCTTTTGGACAGAGTGGGCAGAAAAATGGCGCTGACGGTCGCGGGCGAGCAGCTCCTCACTCATGCGCACCGGATCCTGGCCGAAATGTCGGCCGCCACCGAGGCCGTCCGGCAGCTCAACCAGTGGGGACGGGGCCGGCTGCGGCTCATGGCGAGCCTCACCGCCTGCCAGTATCTGCTGCCCCGTGCACTGCGAGAGTTCCGGCGAAAGTTTCCCGAGTACACCCTCACGGTCGAGTTGGGCGACACGCCCTCCGCCGTGGCCGCGCTGTTGGACCAGCGGATCGACCTGGCTCTGGCCCTGCGCCCGCACGCGTCCGCGGGCGTGACATTCATGCCATTGTTCCGCGACACCCTGGTTTTCTTGGTCAGCCCCCGCCATCCCTGGGCGCAGCGGGGGCAGGTGAACCGCTCGGAGATCTCGACCCAGCCTTTCATCCTTTACAGCAAGAGCAGCGTGACGTTCCGCCTGGTGGAGGAGTATTTCCAGCGGGAGGGCATCGTGCTCGCCTCGGTGGTGGAGCTGGGCAGCATGGAGGCGGCCAAGGAATTGGTGAAACTGGACCTCGGCATCACTGTTGTGGCCCCGTGGGTGGCACAGAAAGAACTGGCCGAGGGTTCCCTGGTCGCCCTGCCGCTGGGTCGCCGCGAACTGACACGGGAATGGGGGATTCTTCATCTCCAGGGTAACAATCTTTCGTGGGCCGAGGAGACCCTGGTGAGACTGTGCCGGGCCGCCGCCGAAGATTTGCAACTTTCCTTGAAGCCGCCGGGCAGGGCGCCCGGCGATTCTGCGACAGCCTCCCCGCCCGCTTTCGAAGGGCCTGCCCGACTCAAGTAAAGTCCCGACGGGTTCGTGTCCGGGTCGCCGGCAGGGGAACGGTTCGTCAGCGTGCGGCACCGCCCTTGGGGCTGAAAGCGCTTGCCGGGCTGGCCCCCAACTTCCGGGGGACACAACCCGGATGCACTTCGAGAAGCGATGCGGGAGTCTCGTCGGGAGAAAGGCCCCCATCGGCAGGGGCGCCCACAAGTCCTGCGCGCGGATCCGGAGTGTCTCCGGTCTCCTGTGAGGCTGGTCTGCCGCAACCCTCCTCTGGTTCCGACTCGCTTTCGATGCACGGCCCGGGCGAGGAACGAGCGGCAAGGTCACCATCGCCGGTCCCAATCGGGCACCGCCCGGCGGCGGTGAATCTGCATGCCCGCGTCAGCAACCGGGGGATGGATACGCACCAACCGGTTCCTGGGGCGAAGGGGACGCCAATCGCGTGCCTTTTCCACCTGTGGACCGATCAGGCTGACGGGATGGTAAGGGACGACGGAGCGGCCGGTGCCACCCAAGCGCGGCCAGAAGGGCGCCGCACGCGTAGGCCGCCACGTCCCACCAATCGCCCGCGGTGCCGGGAACGATCGCGGGGCCGATCCATTCGCACAGCACCGACCAGAGAACCAGGTGACCAAGGATCTCGCCGGCGGTGGGCGGGCGATCGTGAGCGCGCAGACCCCAGCGCCGGTGCAGCGCCAGCACCGGAGGCAGAGCGCAGGGAATCAGCAGCAGATCGTCGAACCAGGAATGGAAAAACGCCAGGTCTGTGCACGGCTGCAGTCCCCAACGATTGAGTGCATAGAGCGTGCACGCCCCGAGAAACAAGGGATCCGCGTAGTACCGAAACCGCCTCACAGCAGAGCCAGCATGATGAACCCGGCCGCGGTCGCCACCGCGATCTTCAGCAGAATCGTCGTCATGGCTCATCGTTAGCAACCGGGCGGACCGGGTGCAAGGGAGGCTTCGGAGACTCTTGGCCATCCAGCCTTGTGCGTTCCAAAGAGGGGGCCGCGCGACGATGAGAGAGACCCGGTGGTTGCCGGGCGGGACACAAAGGTTCGTACCGTCGTTTGTGTTTGCGTGTCTGCGGCCTCCGGGCGGGCGGCAGCGATTGGGCTTGCCCCCCGCGCAAGGGGGGTGGTGCACGATTGGCGCGGTGGTGACGCTTCTTCAACTCAGCCCGCGGCCGTTGCGCGTGTCTTGCCGCGACGGCTCGCTCAGAAAGACGGATGGCGCACCCGCCAGGAGTCGAACCTGGAACCTTCTGATCCGTAGTCAGATGCTCTATCCAATTGAGCTACGGGTGCGCCCTGAATGCACGGCACCATACGCAGGAACCTCCCGTCCCGCAAGTCCCAACCGGGGGCGGGATGCACCCCCGGGTTCACCACGCGGAACGGCGCTTCGACTGTTCGGTCCCAACCCGGGCTCGAGCACTTCGGGCCCTTTGACGGGATGCAGCTCCGCCGGAACAGACGGGTTCCGGCGGGCTCGCGGGGGAATCGCTTGCTGATCGGGGTGCCGTTTCTATACTGCCCTTGGGAAACGGAACATCACGGGCATTTATGAAGAAATCACCCTTGCGCGTGGCGGTCACCGGCGCGGCCGGTCAAATCGGGTATTCGTTGGTCTTCCGGATCGCGGCCGGAGAGATGTTCGGTCCGGATCAGCCGGTCATTCTGCATTTGATCGAGATCGAACCCGCCCTTCCGGCGCTACAGGGCGTGGTGATGGAGCTGGAGGATTGCGCATTCCCGCTGCTGCAGGGGGTGGTGCCGACGGCAGACCTCGAAGAGGGCTTCCGTGACGTAAACTGGGCCTTGTTGGTGGGGAGTGTTCCGCGCAAGGCCGGCATGGAGCGCAAGGACCTGCTGGGCGTCAACGGCAAGATCTTCGTGGGACAGGGGCAGGCGCTGGCACGCCGGGCGGCATCGGATGTGCGCGTCCTGGTGGTGGGCAACCCCTGCAACACCAACTGCCTGATTTGCATGCATCACGCTCCTGCGATCCCGCGCGACCGGTTTTTTGCGATGACGCGGCTGGACGAAAACCGCGCCAAGGCCCAGTTGGCCAAAAAGGCCGGCGAACATGTCAGCGCGGTCACCCACATGGCCGTTTGGGGCAATCACAGTCCCACCATGTTCCCGGACTTTTTCCATGCGCGCATTCATGGACGCCCCGTGCCCGAGGTCATCAGCCACCGCGAATGGCTGGAAAAGGACTTTCTCACCACGGTCCAGCAACGGGGTGCAGCGGTCATCAAGGCCCGCGGCGCCTCCAGCGCCGCCAGCGCCGCCAACGCGGTGATCGACACGGTGCGGTCGCTCATCCAACCGACGCCCGGAGACGACTGGCACAGCGTGGCGGTCTGCAGCGACGGCAGCTACGGTATCGAACCCGGCCTGATCTGTTCCTTCCCGATCCGCTCCGATGGCCGGTCCTGGCACATCGTCCAGGGGCTGCCCTTGAACGACTTCAGCCGGGCCAAGATCCAGGCGAGCGTGGACGAGCTGAAGGAAGAGCGGGCCATGGTGAGCGAATTGTTGACCCGCCCATCCTGAAGGTTCTCCAGACCCTTTTGGGAGGCGCGCGCCCCTGCTCGGCAAACGCAGGGGAACGAACTTGTCCGCGGTCCCTCGCGGGCTGGCCTTCGGGAGGTCGCGGTTTCGCTCACGGCCCAATCCGTGGCGGGGCACGCCTGATGAGGCGGCCGGTCCGGCGGCCGGATCCATGCCACGGACCGAAGTGACTCTTGTACTCATGGGCTGCGGGGCGGCGGGCGCAGGTCCCCGTACTGGCGTCGCGCATCCGGCCTCCGATCCCTTCTGATCCCAGCCGCCGGAACCGGGCCGTTGCGGCGCCCGGGAGTTACGGTTCCCGTTCCACGGATCCGCTTCAGAGTCGCCCTCTCGCAGCACCGGGGACGCGATCTCCATACGTTCAAGGGCGTCCTGCGTGTGGGCGCGGGCAGGCTTGCGGTCAGTGCCGCCGGGTGACAGCTCCAGAGGCACTCAGCGCCCTGCGGGCGAGACTTTCAGGTCGGCGGTAACCTCGCGTACCGCCGGATCGGCTTCCATGGCCAGGAGCACGGCGCGTCCGATGTCATCGGCCGAATCCACCGTGCCGTGGAGAAACACCCGCCCGGAGGTACATTGGACGGAGATGCGCAGCGCCGAGAGCCGTGGATCGGCAATGTACCTGGCCTTGATGGCTGCGACGATGCGCGCGTCCGTGGCGGCGTCGGCCACGGTGTGCCCTAAATCCACGGCGGCCCGGCGCACGACCTGGCCCCGCCGGGCCAGTTCCTCCTGGATGTTGGTCGCGGTGAGGTGAAGGAGTTCGAGCTTCTCCTGGAAGGCCTGGCGGATGGCCTCGCTGGAGGTCGCCAGTTCCTCCCGCCATTGCGCAAGCTCGGCCGGCCCGGGCCGGGTTGCCATCCACCACCCGGCCGCCACGCCCAGGACCAGTCCGAAGATCAACCCGCAGAGGAAACGGAACATGATGGAGGCGCAGGTTGCCGGGGTTCCGCAGGCGGCGCCGGCTCCGGATCGGTCCATTTGCCATGTTCGCGGATCAGGTCAATGAGCCGGTCCACGGCCTCTTCTTCCTGTATGTTGAATTTAACCGGCTTTTTGCCGACGTAGAGGTTCACCTTTCCGGGTGCACCGCCCACGTACCCGAAATCCGCGTCGGCCATCTCGCCCGGGCCGTTCACGATGCAGCCCATGACTGCGATCTTGACCCCTTTGAGGTGCGAGGTGCGCGCCTTGATGCGGGCCGTCACGGTCTGGAGGTTGAACAAGGTCCGGCCGCAGGATGGACAGGCCACGTATTCGGTTTTGAAGCTGCGGCAGCCGGCGGCCTGGAGGATGTTGAAGGCCAGCTGCAGCGCCTTCTGCGGGTCCGACTCGTTCCGCACCAGGATGGCGTCGCCGATCCCGTCGGCCAGCAATCCGCCCAGGACGATCGAGCTTCGCAACAGCGCGGTCTGGGCGTCCAAGGGCGGTTGCGGCACTTGGAGACAGTCTTTCAGCAGGATCGGGTTGCGGCGGCCCATCTGGCGAAGTCGCCAGGCCAGCAGGCGGAAGGCCGCCAGCGCGGGCAGGTCCGGCAGATCGCGCACGGTGACCAGGCACGAATCGTCGGGCAAATCGAAGCCCTGCCGTGGATCCACTTCCACCGCTCCCAGCTCTTCGTACACTCCTTCGGGCCGCACGTCCGCGCGCGCCGGAATCCGGGGCAGAAGGGTGTCCCAGGCCGATCGCGGGACGATGACACGGATCGGTTGATCCCCGCCGCATTGGAGTCCGGTTTTCAAATCCACCTCCACCGAGGGACGCCGCTCGTACTCGAAGGGCGCGAACGGGAATGCGTCCGTGGGGACCTCGAGATCCGGCCGGGTCAGAGCGGGCACGCAATCCAGAATGGCCCGGCAGACCGGGATTTCGTGGATGGCATCCTCGGTGAGCGACACCCGGATGGTGTCGCCCAACCCGTCGCAGAGGAGCGATCCGATGCCGATGGCACTTTTGATCCGGCCGTCTTCACCGTCGCCCGCCTCGGTCACCCCCAGGTGGAGCGGGTAGTTCCAGTCCTCCCCTTCTTCGGCCAGGCGCGCTGCCAGCAACCGGTAGCATTGGATGGCGACCTTGGGGTTGGACGCCTTCATGGAGAACTTGAAGTTGTGAAAGTCGTGTTTCCGGCAGATCCGCGCAAATTCCAGCGCGCTCTCGACCATACCCAGCGGGCTGTCGCCGTATCGGTTGAGGATGCGATCAGACAGCGAGCCGTGGTTGGTGCCGATGCGCAGGGCGCGGCCCAGCCGTTTGCACTCCAGCACCAGCGGCGTGAACTTCGCCTCCACGCGCGCCAGTTCGGCAGCGTACTGTTCGTCCGTGTACTCCTTGACGACGAACTTTTTGGAGTCGGCGAAGTTGCCAGGGTTGACCCGTACGCACTCCACCCATTTGACGGCTTCCATGGCCGCCTCGGGCTTGAAGTGGATGTCGGCCACGACGGGCACGCGACAGCCCCGTGCGCGGAGCTCGGCCACGATATTGCGCAGATTGGCGGCGTCCTTGACCGTGGGTGCGGTGATCCGCACCACCTGGCACCCGGCCTCCACCAGTGCCAGTGTCTCCCGCACGCACGCCTCGGTGTCCATGGTGTCGGCGGTGATCATGGACTGAACGACCACCGGATGCTCACCGCCGATGACCACACCGCCCTGTTGTGGATCGCCGAGATGGATCTCGCGCGTCCGGCGTCGCTGATATCGGTAGGGAGAAGGACAATACCTCATGGCTGCGAATGGCCGCCGGGCACGGGTGACGAGCCTGGTGCGGGCTCGACCCATTCCGGCCCTGGCTGCTCGATTTGATGACGTGCCTTGAACCAGGCACTGAAGATCGGGAACCGTTTCAGGTCGAAAAACGTCACGTACAGCATGAACGACAGCAGCAACACGGCAAACACGGTGGTCACGGACTCGACCAGGCGTGCGCTCAGCGGCCGGCGCCAGATCCACTCCACCAGCGACATCAGGATGTGGCCCCCGTCCAGGACGGGAATGGGCAGCAGGTTCAGGATGGCCAGATTCACGTTCAGCAGCACCAGAAAGCTGAGGGCCAGCCGGTAGTCGGTGTTCACCCATCCGGCCAGCATGGCCAGGATGCCCACCGGACCGCTGAGGTCCTTGGCGCCCACGCCGGTCTGCTTCGAATAGACCAGGGCCACCAGCGTTCGCCAGGTCTTGCGCACGACTTCGCTCACCTGCGCCCAGGGCGTCGGCCCCGGACGCTGCACAATGTACCGTTGCGTGGCCGGCCCGCCCAGTTTGACACCGATGATCCCGTGACCACTGGCGGGATCCAACCGGGGCCGGATGGAGAGTGTCAGCCTCTGACCGCCCCTTTCGATCCGGATTTCACTGAGCTGCTCCGGCCGTTTCCGGATCAAGTCCACCAGTTGCTCCTGGCTCACGACCGGCACGCCCGCAAACTGCAGAACACGGTCGCCGGCTTGTAGTCCCGCTTCCTCGGCCGGTGTCCCGGGCAACACCTCGCTGATCTCCGGATGATCCTGCGGATCCAGGCGCAGCAGCTTGAGACCGAACGCATCGTTGACCACCGTCCTGAGATGATTCGTGAAGAACCGGCCGTCGCGCTCTGTCACCACCTCGACCACGTTCGTCCGTGCCAGCGCGGTGGCCTCGTTGATGTCCTGCCACGATCGGATCTTCTGGCCGTCCACCAGCACCACGCGGTCGCCGGGCCGGATCCCCAACCTGTACTCTTCGGACTCCGGCTCCACATAGCCCACGATGGGCGGGTTCACCGGCCGGGGCAGACCCACGATCCAAATGATCGTCGCGATGAAAAACGCGAACACCACATTCATGAACGGACCCGCGGCTGCGACCAGGATTTTGGACCAGGGCGACGCCGGCGGCAGCGGCTTGTCGTCGGCCGTCTGACCCTCCAGCAGTGCCGCGGTGGTCATCTGGGGCAGCTTCACAAAACCGCCGGCGGGTATCAGCCGCCACGAATACTCCACCCCGTTGCGCGTCCACGTAAACAGCCTGGGACCGAATCCGATGGCAAAGGCCTCCACCTTCAGTCCCCGGCGCCGCGCCATCCAAAAGTGGCCGAACTCGTGGACGAACACGGCCGCGCCGAACAGCAGGATCACCGCGACCGCCACATATAGAATGTTCCAGACGCTCATGCTGCGCTGCGGTGGTCAAATCCACGCACTGCCAGCCAATCTATCGGCAATTCCGCCCCGTGACAACCGACCAAACTGCCGGGAGAATCCACCCTCCACGGCCGCCGGCCGGAAAGCGCGCCGCGACACAACGTGGACCGGAGGTGCGGACAAGGCGGGTCCCGGCGTTCCCTGGGGAGCGGGCGGGAAACGCCTTTCCCGCCGGGCCCGGAGGTGCATCGGTCCTCGGAAGGCCACAGGGCCGCCCGCCGTGCGGTCGTCGACCGTGTTCCGTGATGGTTGGGTTCGGGGGCATGGCCGCGAAGGTGGGGCCGGATCGGTTGAGTTTGTGCGGGTGTCGGTGCGGCATTGTGTCCCCCGGGCGAAGTGCGAGGTGGGGAAGGCGTCGCAGCCGGGCTGTGGCGGAAGGCCCGAAACGGGGTGAACGCAAGGCATCCTTGGGCTGCTGCGGTGGGGTTGCTGGAGGGATCGCACAAACGTTCGAGTGGTTGCGCACTTGTCAGGGGGCGGTCGGGGGTGTTTCCTGCTGGCTCATGAAGGGCGAAAGGTGGTTTGTCGGGACGGGTGGGAAAGGGCTTGGCATTCTGTTGCTGGCGGGTTGGTGGTGGGCCGGGGCGGCCGGGGTGTGGGGGGCGGACGGGTTTCGACCCTTGTTCGATGGCCGGAGTCTGACGGGTTGGGTGAAGCGGGGCGGACAGGCCACGTACACGGTGGAGGAGGGTTGCATCGTGGGTCGGTCGGTGCGGGAGACGGCCAACACGTTCCTTTGCACGACGCAGGATTTCGGTGATTTCGAACTTGAGCTGGAGGTGCGGGCGGATCCGCGGCTGAATTCCGGGATCCAGATTCGGAGTGAGTGTTACGATCGGCCGACGGAGGTGGTTTACGGGACGCAGACGCTGCGGATTCCGGCGGGGCGCGTGCACGGTTACCAGGTGGAGGTGGATCACAACCGCAACCGGCGTTGGAGCGGCGGGATTTATGACGAGGCGCGGCGGACGTGGATTTATCCGCTGACGAACCGGCCTGCGGCAGGTGCGGCGTTTCGGTTCGGGGACTGGAACCATTACCGCATCCTGTGTGTGGGGGATCGGATCCAGACCTGGGTGAACGGTGTGGCGGCGGCCGACCTTGTGGATTCGATGACGCTGGCGGGGTTCATCGGGCTGCAGGTGCACGGGGCGTCGGAGGAGGGTTTGGAAGTGCGCTGGCGGGATTTGCGGATTCGCGAGTTGGGCCGGCATGTGTGGAAGCCGTTGTGGGACGGCCGGACTCTGGCTGGTTGGCGGCCGGTGGGCGAGGGGGAATGGTCGGTTCAGGACGGCGTGATCCGCGGCGTGCATCGTCGGGATCAGGAGGGTTACGGCCATCTGCTGAGTGACCGGCGGTTCACGGATTTCACGGTGCGGTTGAAGTTCAGGGCGGTGCGGGGAAACAGTGCTTTTTATTTCCGGGTCGAACCGACCGGGTTCAGCGGCGTGACGGGCATGCAGGCGGAGATCGATGCGGAGAAGGACGTGGGCGGTCTGTACGAGACGAACGGCCGTGGCTGGGTGGTGCAGCCGGGGCCGGATGATGTACGGAAGTCGTTCCGGCGCGGGGAGTGGAACACGATGACGGTGAGCGCGCATGGGGGGCGGATCGTGGTGCATGTCAACGGGTACAAGACGGCGGAGGTGTTTGATGATCCCGGCCGGCGGGAGGGGCATTTTGCGTTGCAATTGCATGGTGGGCAGGACTGCGAGGTGTGGTTCAAGGATCTGGAGCTGTTG